>NZ_JAAMQZ010000019.1 GCF_013522825.1 Stutzerimonas stutzeri | reverse complement strand
GGCGACGTGACCACGGTGCCCTACAAGCAGATCGTCATTGCCCTGGGCGAAGGCGCCAAGGCTTCGTTGAGCGCCTTCGATCACCTGATCCGCAGCACGTCGCCGGTTGCCTAACGCAGCGCTGCAATGCAAAAGGGGGAGCAGATTTCGGTCTGCTCCCCCTTTTTCATGCTTTGCTGTGGTGCACCCCTCAGCTTGAGGGCGCCAGTACGCAGCGGTTACGGCCTGTACGTTTGGCTTCATACAACGCCTGGTCGGCGCGGCGCAGAAGATGTTCGTAGTCGGGATGGCCATCGTGAACGGCTACGCCGATGCTGACTGTCACGTTGAGTATTTCACCCTGAGGCAGGCGGAAACGCTCGGAGGCGATGGCGTCGCGCAATTTTTCCGCCGCTTTCAGGACCTTCTGCGCGTTGATGTCCACCAGCACCAAGAGGAATTCTTCGCCGCCGAGACGGAAGGCATAGTCGCCGCCACGGGTATTGTTGGACAGAGCCGTGGCGATTTGCAGCAGTACCTGGTCACCACCGTCATGCCCATAACGGTCGTTGATCTGCTTGAAGTTGTCGACATCGATGGCGAGCACGCCGAAGTTGCCGCCGGACTGACGGCTGTAGAGCATTTCCTTGTTCATCACCACTGGCAGGAACTTGCGGTTGAGCAGCCGAGTGAGCACGTCGCGCCCGGTTTCCAGTTCACCGGCCTGCTCGAACAGGTTGTCCAGCAAGAAGCGGATGGAGCGGGTTTTTTCACGGATGCTATGCAGCGTACCGTTGCCTTGATCCACGCCAACTTCACCAAGGAGCTGCAGCTCTTTGTCGATATTGAGGATGAATTCCAGGATGTTCGCCGCATTGGGCGAACCCTGGAAGGCGTGAGCGGCCTTGTGGCGGAACCACAGACCGAATTCGGAGCCGGTCAGGCGCGGCAAACTGGAGAAGCTGCTACCCACCGCTAGATTGAACATCAGCTGGTTTTCCCAATCCAGCAGGGCTGCACGCTGACGTTCCTTCTCGGCACCCAGATTTTGCGCTACCGAAAACAGCCGATAGGCTTCCTCTGCACGTGAGTTCCGGTCGTGGGACTGGGAATAGGCGAAGCAGATGATTTCCACGGCCAGATCGATGATGTCCGCACCCAGACGGGCGGCGTCGCGGCGTAGGACCTCCTCGGGCACGCGTTGTTCGATCAGGGTGCGTAGCCGGCCCTTGAGATGACGAGCACCACGCAGCACCAGGCTGACCGGGATTTCGATGCGTGCATGGACTTCGCCAATGGTACGCTGCAGCTCGATGAGCGGTTCCAGATTCTCATCGCTAGTTGCTGTGAGTACGCGCTGCACCCAGCGCTGCATGGAATTGCTGAGACGCTCCTGAACCTGTTCATGAGAAAGGAACAGGGCAGCCTGAGGATCGGCCAGCATCTGTTGGTAGAAGTGCGCAGCCAGCTCCTGGCTGTTAGCTTCAGCTACGGCTTTCAGCTCGATGCCGGCCTGGCGGGAAAAACGTTGCAGCAGGCTTTGCCATTCGGCAGCCAGTTGTTCGTTTGAGATGTACTGCACGTAACCAGACTCTCGATGATGTCCGGGGGCGGCATCCCTGCCCTCCCTGCTGACGGGGTGATCAGTTTGCGATACCGGCCCGTTGCTCCAGGATTTTCACCTGTGCATTGATCCAGTCTTCGGCGCGTTGATTGAGTTCGGCAACCGCGCGAGGTCCTTCGCTTTCGGCATGCATGGCCGGACCGATAACCACCTGGATTATTCCGGGGTTTTTGCCCCAACCCGCCTTGGGCCAGAATAGGCCCGCGTTATGGGCGATAGGCAGTACCGGCAGTCCGGCATTGACCGCTAGCGAGGCACCGCTGCGGGAAAATTTGCCCTGCTGTCCGACCGGTACGCGGGTGCCTTCCGGGAAAATAAGCACCCAGGCGCCCTGCTCCAGGCGTTCCTGGCCCTGCTTGGCCACCTGCCGCAGCGCCGCCTTGGGGTTGTCGCGATCGATGGCGATGGGTTTGAGCAGCCACATGGCCCAGCCGAAGAACGGCACCCGTAGCAGCTCACGCTTGAGCACCTGGGTCAGAGGCTCGAAGTATGCTGACAGGAAGAAGGTTTCCCAGGTGCTCTGGTGCTTGGCCAGGATCACACAGGGTTGCGAGGGGATGTTCTCCGTGCCGTGCACCTCATAGCGCAGGCCGACCAGTGTCTTGCCCAGCCATACGGCGCAGCGGCACCAGTTCTGCACCACGAAGCGGTAACGCATGCGGAACGACATGAACGGCGCACAGACCAGGCACACCAGGCACCAGGCGAACGCAGTGAACGACAGCAGGAAGTAGAACAATGTGATACGCAAGGGAAGCAGGGCTTTCATGCGGTGCTCCCCACTAGATGATCGACAACTGCGGCCAGGTCATCGAAGACCTGCGTGCCCACAGGCAGCGTGCCTTCAAGCGTGCGCAAGCCCTTGCCGGTTCTGACCAGATAAGGCTCGCCGCCAAGCAGAAGACCGGCATGCAGGTCGCGGTGGCTGTCGCCGACCACCGGCACGCCTTTCAGGTCAGCCAGGCTGAAATGCTCGGCGATGGTGCGGAACAGCCCGGGCTTGGGCTTGCGGCACTCACAGCCGTCGTCCGGGCCGTGCGGGCAGTGCACGATCAGGTCGATGCGCCCGCCCTGCTCCATCACCAGTTGCTGCATCTTGAGGTGCATGTCATCGAGGGTGCTGGCGTCGAACTTGCCGCGCGCCAGACCGGACTGGTTGGTGGCCACGGCCACTGTCCAGCCGGCTTGGCACAGCCGTGCAATGGCCTGGAGCGAGCCGGGAATCGGAACCCACTCATCCAGGCTTTTCACATAGGCGTCGGAGTCTTCGTTGATGACCCCGTCACGGTCGAGCACGATCAGTTTCACGGGCTTAGCCAAGTGCGGAAATATCGGCGACGCCAAGGAACAGTCCTCGCAAACGGGCCAGCAGGGCATAGCGGTTGGCACGTACCGAAGGGTCTTCGGCATTGACCAGCACCGCCTCGAAGAAGGCATCCACCGGTGCGCGCAGGTGCGCCAGGCGCTCCAGCGATTCGCGGTACTGACGCGCCTCGGCCAGCGGTTGCACGGCCTGTTCGGCCTGCTGCAACGCCGAATACAGCGAGAACTCGGTGGCGTTGTCGAACCAGCGTGGCTCAACGGTTTCCGGCAGCTTCGCCTCGAACTTGCCGAGCAGGTTGGAGACGCGCTTGTTGGCCGCGGCCAGCGCCTCGGCTTCCGGCAGCTTGCGGAAAGCCTGCACGGCCTGCACGCGCTGATCGAAATCCAGCGCCGAAGCTGGTGCCACGGCGCGTACCGACAGGTAGGTCGCCATCTCGACGCCTTCGTCCTCGTAGCGCGCACGCAGGCGATCGAAGATGAACTCCAGTACCTGTTCGGCCAGGCCAGCGGCCTTCACCTGAGCGCCGAACTGGCCGATGGAGAACTCCACCGCGCGGACCAGGTCCAGGTCCAGCTGCTTCTCGATCAGGATGCGCAGGATGCCCAGCGCCGCACGACGCAGCGCGTAGGGATCCTTGCTGCCGGTGGGCAGCATACCGATGCCGAAGATGCCGACCAGGGTGTCGAGCTTGTCCGCCACGGCAACAATGGCCCCGGTGCGGGTGCTCGGCAGCTCGGCGCCAGCGCCACGCGGCATGTACTGCTCGTTCAGCGCCAGGGCGACATCCTGCGGCTCGCCGTCGTTCAGCGCGTAGTAGTAGCCGGCGATGCCCTGCATCTCCGGAAACTCGCCGACCATCTCGGTGGCCAGGTCGCACTTGCTCAGCAGCCCGGCGCGTGCCGCTTGCTGGATGTTGCCGCCTGTATTCTCGGCGATGAACGCGGCCAGCCTTGAAACCCGCACGGCCTTGTCGTAGACGCTGCCGAGCTGGGCCTGGAACACCACGTTCTTCAGGCGTTCGTTGAAGCTCTCCAGGGTCTGCTTCTTGTCCTGCTTGAAGAAGAATTCGGCGTCGGTCAGGCGCGGGCGCACCACCTTCTCGTTGCCGGCAACGATCTGCGCCGGGTCCTTCGATTCGATGTTGGCCACGGTGATGAAGCGTGGCAGCAGCTTGCCGCCGGCATCCAGCAGGCAGAAGTACTTCTGGTTGTCCTGCATGGTGGTGATCAGCGCCTCCTGCGGTACCTCGAGGAAACGTTCCTCGAAGGAGCAGACCAGCGGCACCGGCCATTCCACCAGCGCGGTCACTTCATCGAGCAGCGCCGGCGGCACGATGGCGCTGCCGTTCTGCTCGCCGGCCAGCTGTTCCACGCGCCTGGCGATCAACGCACGACGTTCGGCGAAATCGGCGATCACATGGGCGCCGCGCAGGTCTTCCAGATAGCTGGACGGCTGGCTGATGCGTACCGGCGCCGGGCTGTGGAAACGGTGGCCGCGCGATTCGCGACCGGCGCGCTGGGCGAGGATTTCGCAATCGACGATCTGATCACCGAACAGCATGACCAGCCACTGCGTCGGGCGCACGAATTCTTCCTTGCGCGCTGCCCAGCGCATGCGCTTGGGAATCGGCAGGTCGTTGAGGGAAGACTCGACAATGGCAGGCAGCAACTCCGCTGTCGGCTGGCCGGCGATGGTGCGGCTGAATTTCAGCTTGGGGCCACTGCGGTCGATCTCGGCGAGGTCCACGCCGCATTTGCGGGCAAAACCCAGCGCGGCCTGGGTCGGCTCACCTTCGGCGTCAAAGGCAGCCTGCAATGGCGGGCCGTCGAGGTTGATGCTGCGGTCGGGCTGCTCGGTCGCCAGCTGTTCGATCAGTACCGCCAGACGGCGTGGTGCGGCAAAGGCCTGTACGCGACCATGGGTGAGTCCGGCCTCTTTCAGGCCCTTCTCAATACCGGCGCGGAAGGCGGTGGACAGCTTGTCCAGCGCCTTGGGTGGCAGCTCTTCGGTACCCAGCTCGACCAGAAAATCTTGTGCACTCATTCTGCTGCCTCCAGCTTGGCCAGTACTTCGTCACGCAGGTCGGGGGTGGCCATGGGGAAGCCCAGCTTGGCGCGCGCCTGCAGGTAGCTCTGCGCCACGGCGCGGGCCAGGGTGCGCACACGCAGGATGTATTGCTGGCGCGCGGTGACCGAAATGGCCCGGCGCGCATCGAGCAGGTTGAAGGTGTGCGAGGCCTTGAGCACCATCTCGTAAGTGGGCAGCGGCAGTTCCAGCTCGATCAGGCGGTTGGCTTCGGACTCGTAGAAATCGAACAGCTCGAACAGCTTGTCGACGTTGGCGTGTTCGAAGTTGTAGGTCGACTGCTCCACCTCGTTCTGGTGGAACACGTCGCCGTAGGTCACGGTGCCGAAGGGGCCGTCGGTCCAGATCAGGTCGTAGACCGAATCGACGCCCTGCAGGTACATGGCCAGGCGTTCCAGGCCGTAGGTGATCTCGCCGGTGACCGGGTAGCACTCGACGCCGCCGACCTGCTGGAAATAGGTGAACTGGGTGACTTCCATGCCGTTGAGCCAGACTTCCCAGCCCAGGCCCCAGGCGCCGAGGGTCGGCGATTCCCAGTTGTCCTCGACGAAGCGTACGTCATGCACCGAGGTATCCACGCCGATGTGGCGCAGCGATTCCAGGTACAGGTCCTGGATATTGTCCGGGTTGGGCTTCAGAACCACCTGGAACTGGTAATAGTGCTGCAGGCGGTTGGGGTTTTCGCCATAACGGCCATCGGCTGGGCGGCGCGACGGTTGAACGTAGGCGGCGTTCCAGGTCTCGGGACCGATGGCGCGCAGGAAGGTGGCGGTGTGGAAGGTACCGGCGCCCATTTCCATGTCATAGGGCTGCAGGACCACGCAGCCCTGCTCTGCCCAGTAGCTCTGCAGGGCGAGGATCAGGTCTTGGAAGGTGCGCACGGCAGGCGTAGTCTGGCTCAAAATTTCACCTGTGCTGGGCTTCGACGGAAAGTTGCGGAGTATACCCGATTCCCGTGCTTTCCCGGCGTTGCCGCGTGCCCGCGAACGCCGTTTTCGATCACCCGCCATGCCTTCAGGGAGCCGCCCATGCAACGTTGCGCCTGGTGCAGCGACGATCCGCTGTATGTCCGTTATCACGACCATGAATGGGGAGTGCCGAACCGCGATCCGCAGGTTTTGTTCGAGTTTCTGCTGCTGGAAGGCTTCCAGGCCGGGCTGTCCTGGATCACCGTATTGCGCAAACGGGAACGTTACCGCCAGGTGCTGTTCGGTTTCGACCCGCAGCGCCTGGCGCGGATGACCGATGCCGAGATCGACGAGCGCATGCAGGACCCCGGTATCATCCGCAACCGGCGCAAGCTCGAAGCCGCACGCAACAATGCCCGTGCCTGGCTGCGGCTGGAGGACCCGGCAGCGTTCATCTGGTCCTTCGTCGAGGGCAGGCCGCTGGTCAATCATTTCCCGACGCACCAGCAGGTGCCGGCCATCACGCCTGAAGCCGAGGCAATGAGCCGCGCACTGAAAAAAGCCGGTTTCAGTTTCGTCGGCCCGACCATCTGCTACGCCTACATGCAGGCTTGTGGCCTGGTCATGGACCACACCACCGATTGTCATCGGTATGTACAGTTGGCCGGGAGCGAGCCGAGCGGTTGAGCGTCTCCGACCATCGTCCGGTCATTTTCAACTGATACGGAAGCATCGGATTTCCTGTTCCAGCAGCCGCGTGGTGCGCTCCAGTGCCTCGGTGGCTCTGGCATTGCCTTGCGTGGCTTCGGAGGTTTCGCCCGACATCAGCGAAATCCGCTCGACGTGGCGGGCGATTTCGCCGATAGCCGTCACCTGCTGTTCGGTCAGTTCGACGATGTGGCGCACATTGCGCAGCGAATCCTGCGACTGGCCGCGGATTTCCTCCAGATGTCCAGCGGCTTCGTTGGCCAGTTCCAGGCCCTGCTGCACCTGCGTCCCGGTTGCCTGCATGGCTGTCACCGCGCTGCGCGTTTCATTCTGGATCAGCACCAGCATCTGTGCGATTTCCTCTGTCGCCTCGGTGGTGCGTTGCGCCAGCTGGCGCACCTCGTCGGCCACCACCGCGAAACCGCGCCCGTTGTCGCCGGCCCGTGCTGCTTCGATGGCGGCGTTGAGCGCGAGCAGATTGGTCTGGTCGGCGATGCCACGAATCGCGCCGGTGATGTCGGAAATCTCCTCGGAGCGCTTCTGCAGGGAGGTGATCTGCTCCGAGGTATCTGTCACCGTGCGGGCCACCACGGCCACTTCGTCGGCCACCGACCTGACCAGTTCCACCCCGGATGCCGACAGCTCCGCGGCTTTTACCGAGTTGGTTTCGGCATGCTGGGTGATCCCGGAGACTTCCCGCAGGCTTTGGAACATTTCCTCCAGGCTGGCTGCGGCAGCGGTAGAGCGTGCGGCCTGTTCTTCGGTGGAGCGCAGCATGTTGCGCGAGGACTCGTTCAGGTGAGTGATCTGCGAACCGATGTCGGAGCCGGTCGTGACGATCTGCATGACCATCTCGCGCAGCTTGGTCTGCATGTCGGCCACTGCCGCCGATATGCTGTGCGCGTAGTCGGTGCGGATGGTCACGCTGAGGTCGCCGTCGGCGATGCGCTGCACCACCGCCGCGACCTTTCTCGGTTCGCCGCCGAGGCTGTGCAGCAGGTAACGCGTGATCATGTAGGCCACGGAGCTACCGATCAGCACACCGATGGCGCAGAGTATGAACATCAGCGAGGTGAAGTTCCCGGCGGTCGCGCGGGTGATGCCGGTCTCATGCTGGCTCTTGCTTTCCTGCCAGTCGATGAAGCGGTTGATGCTTGCCAGCCAGTCGCTGAAGGCCGGGCGGGCGTCCTGCATCAGAACCCGCTCAGCCGCTTCCCGGTCGCCGGCCCGGTAGTGGGCCAGAATACGGTCCAGCATCGGCTGGGTGTGGCGTTCGATGGCCTTGATGGCGTCGAGCAGCGCTCGCTCTTCGTTCCTGCCGCTGGCAGGGTTGGAGAAGATGGCGTCCAGCCGGCGGGCCGACTCCTCGTACATGAGGGTCAGGCGCTGGATTTCCTCGAGGCTCGCCTGATGCTCGCCTGCGTCATGCAGGAGTGCCAGGTCACGGAAGGCGATGGCGCGGTCATGCACGCTGCCACGGAAGTTGATCGCTTGGCGCTGCTTCACGG
Organism: Stutzerimonas stutzeri; assembly: GCF_013522825.1. Lineage (GTDB taxonomy): Bacteria > Pseudomonadota > Gammaproteobacteria > Pseudomonadales > Pseudomonadaceae > Stutzerimonas > Stutzerimonas stutzeri_AK. The sequence continues at coordinate 84,837 of NZ_JAAMQZ010000019.1, read as the reverse complement.
CGTTGCCGTCGACGATCTCGGTCAGGGTCGAGTTGATGATTCCGACTTGCCAGCTGGCCACTACGGCGATGCCGATCATCAGGATCAGCAGAATGATAAAACCGGTAACGGGCTTGACAGTCAGTAAATCGCCCCTACGCTGTCCGCTGTCCGCTGTCCGCTGTCCGCTGTCCGCTGTCCGCTGTCCGCTGTCCGCTGTCCGCTGTCCGCTGTCCGCTGTCCGCTGTCCGCTGTCCGCTGTCCGCTGTCCGCTGTCCGCTGTCCGCATTATGTGCTCTCTAAAATTTGGAGCCGAAGTTTGTTTTATCTCCGGCAAATGCGCGTATGACTGTTCCGTCTGTCGGGTCGATTGACGGGCATGCTTCGCTATAAAAATGGCGTCAAATTTATAGCATGTCGTGATGTCATTTTGACTTTGGTCAATGGTTGACAGGCTTTGCTGAAGGGCATTATTTCGGGCCTGCCACAAGTCGAAGCAGTAGGAGCATCCGTAGAAAACGCTTCCTTACCTGCAGCCAGGCCGCTTCATTCGTCGTGATGGCGCGCGCGCCCACGGCAATCGACCCGAAGTGGTTAAACTATTGCCCTTTCGGTTTCTGGAGTATTCCGTGGAAAAGCTCAAAGGTGCCCTGCTGGTCGGTGCTCTGCGATTGTTCGCTCGGCTGCCTTGGCCAATGGTGCAGAGCCTCGGGGTGATGATCGGCTGGCTGATGTGGAAGCTGCCGAACCGCTCGCGCGAGGTGGCGCGGACCAACCTGCAGAAGTGTTTTCCCGAGCTGGACGCCGCAGAGCTGGACGCCCTGCTCGGTCGCACCCTGCGGCAGACCGGCAAGGCCTTTACCGAAAGCGCCTGCGCCTGGATCTGGTCGGCGGAAAAGACGCTGCGCCTGATCAAGGAAGTCGAGGGGCTGGAGGTGCTGGAACAGGCGCTGGCGTCCGGCAAGGGGGTGGTCGGGATTACCAGCCATCTGGGCAACTGGGAAGTGCTCAATCATTTCTACTGCGCGCAGTGCAAACCGATCATCTTCTACCGTCCGCCGAAGCTGAAGGCGGTGGACGAGCTGTTGCAGAAGCAGCGTGTGCAACTGGGCAATCGGGTCGCGCCTTCTACTCGTGAAGGCATCATCAGCGTGATCAAGGAAGTGCGCCGCGGCGGTTCGGTGGGCATTCCAGCCGATCCCGAGCCCAGTGAGAACTCCGGCGTATTCGTGCCTTTCTTCGCCACCCAGGCGCTGACCAGCAAATTCGTGCCCGGCATGCTCACTGGCGGCAAGGCGGTGGGCGTGTTCCTGCATGCCCTGCGGCTGGAGGACGGTTCGGGCTTCAAGGTGATCCTCGAAGCCGCGCCGCCGGAGATGTACAGCGAGGATGTCGACGTCGCCGTTGCCTCGATGAGTCGCGTGATAGAAAGTTACGTGCGCCGCTGGCCGGAGCAGTACATGTGGACCATGAAGCGCTTCAAGAAGCGTCCTGCCGGCGAGGCGCGCTGGTACTGACAGGGGGAAGGGACTCATGACGAACCAGCGCATGCACCCACGCGCCAGCATGAAATGCCGCATTCGCATCAGCCACGAAACCTTCGGCGATGTGCTGGCGCAGACCCGCGATCTGTCCGACAGCGGCGTTTACGTCAAACACCCGGACCTGGTTTCGCTGCAGCCTGGCACCCTCGTCCGTGGCCAGGTGCAGGACCTGCCGATCCCGGCGCCGGAACTGACGATGGAAGTGATGCGGGTGGATGCCGAGGGCATCGGGCTGCGCTTTATCCTGCCGGACTGACGCTCGTAGGGCCGAACTCGTTCGGCCTTTGCAAGCTGTGGCCGAATGAATTCGGCCCTACGGTCAGGCGCGGGCCGAAACGGCGAGGAAGGTCAGGGGCGCTGCGCCTTGTCCAGCTTGCGCAGGAACACCGTCATCTCCTTCTCGGCCTGCTTGTCGCCATGCGCCTGAGCGGCAACCAGACCTCGCTCCCAGGCGTCACGTGCGCCGGCAGTGTCGCCGCTGATCTGCAACGCCCGGCCCAGCAGTTTCCAGGCGGCGGAGTATTTGCGGTCCTGCTCGACGCAGCGGCGAAAGTGCATGACGGCGCGTTCGGCATCACCGGCATCCAGATAGCCCTTGCCCAGGCCGAAGCGCAGCATGGGGTTGTCCATGCCCTGTGAGAGCATCTTCTCCAGCGATTCAAGCATCGGTTGCCTCCTTGGGGGCAAGTCAAAAGCTCAGCGCTCCGCTCCATCGTACAGGCTGATCAGAAAAACGTCAGGCCGGCCTGGAACAGGCGCTCGACATTGCGCACCTGCTTCTTGTCCACCAGAAACAGGATCACGTGATCGCCGGACTCGATCACGGTCTTGTCGTGGGCGATCAGTACCTGTTCGTCGCGGATCACCGCGCCGATGGTGGTGCCTGCCGGCAGGGCGATCTTGCCGATTTCACGACCGATGACCTTGCTGGAGCGGGCATCGCCATGGGCGATCACCTCGATGGCTTCGGCGGCACCGCGGCGCAACGAGTGTGCGCTGACGATGTCGCCCCGGCGTACGTGAGTCAGCAGGGTGCCGATGGTGGCCAGTTGCGGGCTGATGGCGATGTCGATCTCGCCACCCTGCACCAGATCGACGTAGGCCGGGTTGTTGATGATGCACATCACCTTGCGCGCGCCGAGGCGCTTGGCCAGCAGGGAAGACATGATGTTGGCCTCGTCATCGTTGGTCAGGGCGAGGAAGACATCCACATCGCGGATGTTCTCTTCCAGCAGCAGGTCGCGATCCGAAGCGCTGCCCTGGAGGATGATGGTGTTGTTCAGGGTATCGGAGAGGTAGCGGCAGCGCGCCGGACTCATCTCGATGATCTTCACCTGGTAGCGGTTTTCGATGGCCTCGGCCAGGCGCTCGCCGATATGCCCGCCGCCAGCGATGACGATGCGTTTGTAGTTTTCGTCGAGCCGGCGCATCTCGCTCATCACGGCACGAATATGTGCCCTGGCGGCGATGAAGAAGACTTCGTCATCGGCCTCGATCACGGTGTCGCCCTGCGGCAGGATCGCCTGGTTACGCCGGAAGATCGCTGCGACGCGAGTATCGACGTTGGGCATGTGCTTGCGGATCTGGCGCAGCTCCTGTCCCACCAGCGGGCCGCCATAGTAGGCGCGCACGGCCACCAGCTGCGCCTTGCCATCGGCGAAGTCGATCACCTGCAGCGAGCCGGGATGCTCGATCAGGCGCTTGATGTAGTTGGTCACCACCTGTTCGGGGCTGATCAGCACGTCCACCGGAATCGCCTCGTTGCTGAACAGGCTGGTGCGGGTCAGGTAGGCCGGCTCGCGCACGCGGGCGATCTTGGTCGGAGTGTTGAACAGGGTGAAGGCGACCTGGCAGGCGACCATGTTGGTCTCGTCGCTGTTGGTCACCGCCACCAGCATGTCGGCATCGTCGGCACCGGCCTGGCGCAGCACCGTGGGAAAGGAAGCGTGGCCGACGATGGTGCGGATATCCAGGCGATCACCCAGGGCGCGCAGGCGATCGGCATCGGTATCGACCACGGTGATGTCGTTGGCTTCGCTGGCGAGGTTTTCCGCCAGGGTGCCGCCGACCTGACCTGCACCGAGAATGATGATTTTCACGTGGTCACTCCTGAAAGAGCGCTGATTGGCTTAGGGTGTCCGAGCGCCGGGCTGGGCAGCAATCTTGATCAGTTTGGCGTAGTAGAAACCGTCGTGCCCGTCTTCCTGCGGCAGCAACTGGCGACCGTGGCTCTGTTCGAGCCCGAAACCACCGGCCAGATCCAGCTCGCGTGCGCCGGGTGTGCGGCTCAGGAAGGTTTCGATGACCTCGCGGTTCTCCGTCGGCAGCACCGAGCAGGTGGCATACAGCAGCACGCCGCCGACTTCCAGGGTGGGCCAGAGCGCGTCGAGCATCTCGCCCTGCAGGGTCGCCAGTGGTGCGATGTCGTCCGCCTGACGAGCCAGCTTGATGTCGGGATGACGGCGGATCACCCCGGTGGCCGAACAGGGCGCATCGAGCAGGATGCGCTGGAAGGGTTTTCCATCCCACCAGAGGTGGGTGTCGCGGGCATCGGCAGCCGTGAGTGTGGCCTTGAGCCGCAGGCGGTCGAGGTTTTCCTGCACGCGCTGCAGGCGCTTGGGCTCCAGATCCAGGGCGATGACTTCGCTCAGGCCCGGCTCGCGTTCGAGGATGTGGCAGGTCTTGCCACCCGGTGCGCAGCAGGCGTCGAGTACGCGCTGGCCGGGCTTGAGCTCCAGCAGTCCAGCGGCCAGTTGCGCTGCCTCGTCCTGCACGCTGACCCGGCCTTCGGCGAAACCGGGCAATTGCTGCACATCGCAGGGTGCGGTCAGGCGGATGCCGTCTTCGCTGAACTGGCAGGGATGCGCCTCGATTCCGGCAGCCTGCAGCTCAGCCAGGTATTGGTCACGGCTGGCCTGACGGCGATTGACTCGCAGCATCATCGGCGGATGCGCGTTGTTGGCGGCGCAGATGGCTTCCCAGTGCTGCGGCCAGAATGCCTTGAGCGATTTCTGCAGCCAGCGCGGATGTGCCACGCGGATCACCGGGTCGTGCTCCAGTTCCACCAGCAGCGTCTCGCCTTCGCGCTGGGCGTTGCGCAGCACCGCATTGAGCAGGCCCTTGGCCCAGGGCTTTTTCAGCTTTTCCACGCAACCGACGGTTTCGCCGATGGCCGCGTGGGGTGGAATGCGGGTGTGGAACAGCTGGTAGAGGCCGATCAGCAGCAGCGCCTCGACATCGCGGTCGGCGGCCTTGAAGGGTTTTTGCAGCAGCTTGGCGGCCAGCCCGGCCAGACGCGGTTGCCAGCGTGCGGCGCCGAAGGCCAGTTCCTGCGTCAGGCCGCGATCACGCGCTTCGACCTTGCCCAGCACCTCGGGCAGGCTGCTGCCCAGCGAGGCCTTGCCGGCGAGCACCGTCGCCAAGGCGCGGGCTGCCGCCAGGCGGGGGTTCATCGCCATTATTCGAACACCTTGCCGGGCGCGAACTGCTCACGCCGGCTGTTGTACAGATCGCCGAAGCCCAGCGGCTTGCCGCCCGGCAGTTGCAGGCGGGTGAGCAGCAGCGAGCCCTGGCCACAGGCGACTTCCAGGCCATCCTTGCCGGCGGCGATGATCTGGCCGGGACTGCCCTGCCCTGCGCCAAGCTCGGTCGCATGGATCTTCACCGTCGCGCCATCGAGGCTGGCATGACAGATCGGCCAGGGATGAAAGGCGCGCACCAGTCGTTCCAGCTCGACCGCCGGGCGCGTCCAGTCGATGCGCGCTTCGTCCTTGTTCAGCTTGTGCGCGTAGGTGGCCAGGTCGTCGTCTTGAATCTCGCCCTGCAGGGTTCCGGCTGCCAGTGCCGCCACGCCCTGGACCAGCGCCTGCGAACCGAGGCTGGCAAGGCGGTCATGCAGGCTGCCACCGGTGTCCCCGGCGCTGATCGGTGTGCTGACCTTGAGCAGCATCGGCCCGGTATCCAGGCCGGCTTCCATCTGCATCAGGGTCACGCCGGATTCGCTGTCGCCGGCCTCGATGGCACGCTGGATCGGCGCCGCACCACGCCAGCGTGGCAGCAACGAGGCATGGCTGTTGACGCAGCCCAGGCGCGGCATGTCGAGCACCGCCTGCGGCAGGATCAGGCCGTAGGCGACCACGACCATCAGGTCGGCCTGCAGCGCTTCGAGTTCTGCCTGGGCAGCAGGATCGCGCAGGGTCTGCGGCTGATACACGGGAATCGCGTGGCCGACGGCGAGCTGCTTGACCGGGCTGGGCATCAGCTTCTGCCCGCGACCGGCGGGTCGATCAGGCTGGGTATAGACCGCCACGACCGTCTGGCCCGCATCGAGCAGAGCCTGCAGGTGTTGGGCGGCGAATTCCGGCGTGCCGGCGAAAACGATGCGCATGGAGAGGTTCCATCAATAAAAAAGGCTTGCTGCGGCAAGCCTTTGGAGTTTCTGGGGTCAAGCCTGCTGGCGGTGGATCTTTTCCAGCTTCTTCTTGATCCGGTCGCGCTTGAGCGTGGAGAGATAATCGACGAACAGCTTGCCGTTGAGGTGATCGCATTCATGCTGGATGCACACTGCGAGCAGGCCTTCGGCCTCCAGTTCGTAGGGCTGGCCGTCGCGGTCCAGCGCCTTGATCCGCACCTTCTGCGGGCGATCGACGTTCTCGTAGAAGCCGGGCACCGACAGGCAGCCTTCCTGGTACTGGTCCATCTCGTCGGTGAGAAATTCGAATTCGGGGTTGATGAACACCCGTGGCTCGCTCTTGTCCTCGGACAGGTCCATCACCACCACGCGCTTGTGCACGTTGACCTGGGTCGCGGCCAGGCCGATGCCCGGTGCGTCGTACATGGTCTCGAACATGTCGTCGATCAGCTGGCGAACGTCGTCATCGACCACTTCGACCGGCTTGGCGATGGTGCGCAGGCGTGGATCGGGAAACTCCAGGATGTTCAGAATCGCCATATACGTTTGTGATGCACTTATGGAATAAATTCAAAAGCCGCTGCTAAGATGCCGGGCAGCTTGTAAACGGCTTAGCGCCGCTTTCCACAAGGATTACCGCGGCGCCAGGGCGCTTTACGTGAAGGCACATCATAAAGGGATTCACCACATGAGGAAATCACTACTCGCCCTGCTGCTGGTGGCGGTCGGCGGTATCGCCCAGGCTGATGTTCAGCTCAAGGCGAATCACCCCGAGCAGTACACCGTGGTCAAGGGCGATACGCTCTGGGACATCTCCGGGCGATTCCTGCGTGAGCCCTGGAAGTGGCCTGAACTGTGGCATGCCAATCCCCAGGTGGAAAACCCTCACCTGATCTATCCCGGCGACAGCCTCAGCCTGGTCTATGTCGATGGCCAGCCACGGCTCATGCTCGAACGCGGGGCATCGCGCGGCACCATCAAGCTTTCCCCCACCGTGCGCACCGTGCCGATGGCCGAAGCCATCCCGACCATCCCGCTGGAAGCCATCAACAGCTTTCTGCTGAGCAACCGCATCATCGACAGTGTGGACCAGTTCAAGGGCGCGCCCTATATCGTCGCCGGCAATGCCGAGCGTGTCATCAGCGGTTCGGGTGATCGTGTCTATGGCCGTGGTGCCTTCGAGGACGACATCCCCGTGTACGGCATCTTCCGTCAGGGCAAGACCTACGTGGATCCGGACAGCCAGGAGTTCCTCGGCATCAACGCCGATGACGTCGGCAGCGCCGAGATTATCGACATGGAGGACGATATCGCCACCATGATGCTGACCCGCGTCACCCAGGAAGCGCGCATCGGTGATCGCCTGTTCCCCAGCGAAGAGCGTGCGATCAATTCCACCTTCATGCCCAGCGAGCCGGAAGATGAAATCAAGGGTGTGATTCTCGATGTGCCGCGCGGCGTGACCCAGATCGGCCAGTTCGACGTGGTCACCCTCAACAAGGGCGCCCGCGACGGCCTCAAGGATGGCAACGTGCTGGCCGTGTACAAGACCGGTGAAACCGTACGCGACCGGGTCACTGGCGAGAACGTGAAGATTCCAGATGAGCGTGCCGGTCTGCTGATGGTGTTCCGCACCTACGAGAAGCTCAGTTACGGCCTGGTGCTGCAAGCCACGCGCTCGCTGGCGGTGCAGGACAAGATCCGCAACCCTTGACAGACAATCGAGCCCCGCTGATGCGGGGCTTTTAGCTTATGCGTGTCGCATGGAGGCGGCACCGGAACACAAGGACGTTTGCCATGCCTGCCCTATCCCCCGCCGAACTCGAAGCGCGCCTGCGCCTGCATCTGTTGCCCGACCTGGGACCACGGCGGCTGCAGCGGTTGTTGGAAGCCTTCCCTAACGCCTCTTCCGCACTCAGCGCACCGGCCAGCGCCTGGCGTTCACTGGGCCTGCCGGCCAGTTGCGCCGAGCCCCGCCGCAGCGCATCGATCCGCGAACGGGCCGCTGCAGCGCTGGCCTGGCTGGAGCGACCCGACCACCATCTGCTGATGTGGGACACCCCCGATTATCCCGCGCTGCTGGCCGAGCTGCCGGACGCCCCGCCGCTGCTGTTCGTCGAGGGTGATCCAGGCTTGCTCGAACGCCCGCAGCTGGCCATGGTGGGCAGCCGCCGAGCGTCGCGTGCGGGCCTGGACAATGCGCAGCGTTTCGCGCGCAGCCTGGGCGGGGCGGGTTTCGTCATCACCAGCGGCCTGGCCCTGGGCATCGATGGCGCGGCACATCAGGGCGCGCTGGATGTCGAGGGCTGCACCATTGCCGTGCTGGGCACCGGCTTGCAGCGGCTTTACCCGGCGCGGCACGTCGGCCTGGCGGGCAGGATCGTCGAAGGCGGTGGTGCGCTGGTGTCCGAACTGCCATTGGATTGCCCGCCGCAAGCGTCCAATTTCCCCCGCCGCAACAGAATCATCAGTGGCCTGGCTTTGGGCGTACTGGTGGTCGAGGCCAGCCCTTCGAGCGGCTCGCTGATCACCGCGCGGCTGGCCGCCGAGCAGGGGCGCGAGGTGTATGCCATTCCCGGTTCCATTCATCATCCCGGCGCACGCGGCTGTCACCAGCTGATCCGCCAGGGCGCGACGCTGGTGGAGAGCGTCGAGGATATCCTGCAGGCCCTGCGTGGCTGGCAGCAGGTCGCCCCGTCCGCGCCGGGCAAGATGGCGCCTGAGCGTGAGGAGCATGCATTGCTCGCACACTTGCACGCCTCACCCATGAGCAGCGAAGCCCTCGCATGTGCGCTGGACCAGCCACTGACGCAGGTGCTGGCCGAGCTGACCGAACTGGAGATCGAGGGGCGGGTGGCCTGTGAGCATGGCCAGTGGGTCGCCCGCAGCGGTTGAGTGCCCTGCTCAGGTAAACTGCGCCGGTTTCCCTTCAGCAGAGGTCGCGATGGTCGGCAATTGGCGTATACAGCAGGCGGCGCGCGTGGTGCGGGCCGGGGGCGTGATTGCTTATCCCACCGAGGCGGTCTGGGGCCTGGGTTGCGATCCCTGGGACAGCGAAGCGGTTCATCGCCTGCTCGCGCTCAAGGAGCGTCCGGTGGAAAAGGGGCTGATCCTGGTCGCCGGCGATATCGACGACTTCGACTTTCTTCTCGAAGACCTGCCTGAACGCTGGCTGGATCGCCTGGCTGGCAGCTGGCCAGGGCCCAATACCTGGCTGGTGCCGCATCGCCAGCGTCTGCCCGAGTGGATCACTGGCCAGCACGACAGCGTGGCGCTGCGGGTGACCGATCATCCGCTGGTGGCCAGGCTCTGCGCATACACCGGCCCGCTGGTGTCCACCTCGGCTAACCCGGCAGGTCGCCCTTCTGCCCGTTCGCGTCTGCGTGTGGAGCAGTATTTTCCACGCCAGCTCGATGCCGTCCTCGACGGCCCGCTGGGCGGGCGGCGCAACCCCAGCACGATCCGGGATGTGCGTAGCGGGGAAATCATACGAGCCAGTTAGCGGCGGTTGATGCGTAGGGCCGAACTTGTTCGGCCTTCACGAATCGTGGCCGAATGAATTCGGCCCTACAGTTCCAGCTTTACGGCAATAGAATCGTCGAACCTGTGGTGCTTCCTGCAGCCAGCAGGCGCTGGGCTTCGGCGGCTTCGCCAAGTGCGAAACGCTGGTCGATCTCGACGGTGATCTTGCCGCTGGCGATCATCTCGAACAGCTCCGCCGCCATCGCCTGCAGCCGTGGCGCGGTGTCCGCGTAGCCGGCCAAGATTGGTCGGGTGACGAACAGCGAGCCCTTCTGCGCCAGCACGCCGAGGTTGACCCCGGTCACCGCGCCGGAGGCATTGCCGAAGCTGACCAGCAGCCCACGCGGCGCGACGCAGTCCAGCGAGATTTCCCAGCTGCTCTTGCCCACCGAGTCGTAGACCACCGGGCACTTCTGCCCGTCGGTCAGTTCCATCACCCGCCTCACTACGTCCTCGCGGGTGCGGTCGATGGTGGCCCAGGCGCCCAAGGCCTTGGCGCGTTCGCCCTTTTCTGCCGAGCCAACCACACCGATCAGTTTGGCGCCCAGCGCGTTCGCCCACTGGCAGGCAATCGAGCCGACGCCACCTGCGGCGGCATGGAAAAGAATGGTTTCGCCGGCCTGCAGCGGATACACCTGGCGCAGCAGGTATTGCGTGGTCAGGCCCTTGAGCATCACCGCCGCCGCCTGCTCGAAGCTGATCGCTTCCGGCAGCTTCACCAGGTGCCGCGCGGGCAGTACGTGATGTTCACCATAAGCACCCAGCGGCCCGGTGGCGTAGGCCACGCGATCACCGACCTGCCATTGCTCGACGCCCTCACCCAGCGCCTCGATCACCCCGGCGCCTTCGTTGCCAAGCCCCGAGGGCAGGCTCGGCGGCGCATAGAGGCCGCTGCGGAAATAGGTGTCGATGAAATTCAGGCCGATGGCGTGGTTGCGCACGCAGACTTCACCGGGCGCAGGCGACGGCACCTCGACCTGGACCTGTTCGAGAACCTCGGGGCCACCGTGCTGGCTGAACTGGATACGCTGCGACATAAGGGCTCCTGGCCGGATGTAAAGGAGCCTATCCAACCGCCCTGGCCGGCATTCGTCAACCGGGCCGATGATATGCTTGCCGATCAGATCGCACCGCCCTTCTTACTTGCCAAGGTGATTTCGTGAACGACCGGACCGAAGCCGTCAAAACCTACCTGCTCGATCTGCAGGATCGTATCTGCGCCGCGCTGGAAGCCGAGGATGGCGATGCCCGCTTCGTCGAGGACGCCTGGACCCGTCCGGCCGGTGGCGGTGGTCGGACTCGGGTCATCGAGAATGGCGGCCTGATCGAAAAAGGCGGGGTGAACTTCTCCCATGTGCACGGCGCCGGCCTGCCGCCTTCGGCCAGCGCCCATCGTCCCGAACTGGCCGGGCGTGGCTTCGAGGCGCTGGGTGTGTCGCTGGTGATCCACCCACATAACCCCTACGTGCCGACTTCCCACGCCAACGTGCGCTTCTTCATCGCCGAGAAGGAAGGTGAAGAGCCGGTCTGGTGGTTCGGCGGCGGCTTCGACCTGACGCCCTACTACGGCTTTGATGAAGATTGCGTGCACTGGCACCGCGTCGCCCGTGACGCCTGCGCGCCGTTCGGGGCCGACGTCTATCCGCGCTACAAGGAGTGGTGCGACCGCTACTTCCACATCAAGCACCGCAACGAGCCGCGCGGTGTCGGCGGATTGTTCTTCGACGACCTCAACCAGTGGGATTTCGACACCAGCTTCGCCTTCATGCGCGCGGTCGGCGATGCCTACCTGGAGGCCTACCTGCCCATCGTGCGCAAGCGCAAGACCAGCGCCTTCGGTGAGCGCGAACGCGAATTCCAGCTGCTGCGTCGCGGTCGCTACGTGGAATACAACCTGGTCTACGACCGTGGCACGCTGTTCGGCCTGCAATCGGGCGGGCGTACCGAGTCGATCCTCATGTCGCTACCACCGCAGGTCAGCTGGGGCTACGACAAGCATCCCGAGCCCGGCACGCCGGAAGCGCGACTGACCGAATACTTTCTGCAGGACCGCGACTGGCTGAAAGAGCAGCCATAAGCCCCAAGCGGCGAGCCACAAGCCAAGCCGTCGTGCTTGCAGCTTGAGGCTTGCAGCTTGCAACTTGAGGATTCCCCATGGACCGCTACGGCGTATTCGGCAACCCCATCGGCCACAGCAAGTCGCCGCAGATTCACCGGCTGTTCGCCGAGCAGACGAGGCAGTCGCTCAGCTATGAAGCCCTGCTGGCGCCGCTGGATGACTTTCCCGTTTTTGCCCGGCAGTTCTTCGCCGTCGGGCGCGGCGCCAATGTCACGGTGCCCTTCAAGGAAGAGGCCTACCGGCTGGCCGACCAGCTGACCGAGCGCGCGCGCCGCGCCGGCGCGGTGAATACGCTGCACAAGCTCGACGATGGCACGCTGCTGGGCGACAACACCGACGGCATCGGCCTGGTGCGCGACCTGCTGGAGAACGCCGGCGTGGCCTTGCGGGGCAAGCGCATCCTGTTGCTGGGTGCCGGCGGTGCGGTGCGTGGCGTGCTCGAGCCCTTGCTGGCGCAAGAACCCGGCGCGCTGGTGATTGCCAACCGCACCCTGGCCAGGGCCGAGCAACTGGCCGGCGAGTTCGCCGAGCTGGGTGCGGTGAGCGCGAGTGCCTTCGAGCAGTTGCAGGGATGCTTCGATGTGATCATCAATGGCACCTCGGCCAGCCTCGCGGGTGAGCTGCCGCCGCTGGCTGACGAGCTGATCGCCGCCGGCGAAACCTTCTGCTACGACATGATGTATGGCGCAGCGCCCATGCCTTTCTGTCAGTGGGCTGCAGGTCTTGGCGCGCACACCCGCGATGGTCTGGGCATGCTGGTGGAACAGGCGGCGGCGGCCTTCGAACTGTGGCGCGGTGTGCGACCGGAATCGGCACCTGTGTTGATGGAGTTGCGCCGCCAGCTCGAAAGCTGAGTGGCGATCAGAAACGAAACTGGATCTGCTGATCTTTTTGTGCTTATCCAGGGCAGCCCGGCAAGGCCTGCCGGGATCAGATTCCGCTCAGGTAGCGGGCAACGGCCTCAATCTCCATGGGTGTCAGTTTGGTGGCAATTGAGCTCATGATGGCGTTTTCGTCGGTCCGTTCGCGTTCGTTGAACTCGCGCAGTTGGCTGATCAGGTAACGCATGTGCTGGCCGGCAATTCGTGGCAACTCATCGGTGCCGGCACCCTCTTCACCGTGACAACTTGAACAGGCTGCGACCCCCGACCACTGGTTGCCATTGTGATAGATGTATTTGCCGACCGCTGTGAAATCAGGATCGCTGGCACGGTGTGCCTTGACCGGCTTGCTGCTGAAATACTGGCCCAAAGCTACCATCTCGTCAGACTCGAGGTTGGCGGCAATGTCATTCATGGTGCCCTTGCGCCGACCGGCCTTGAAGTCTTCCAGCTGCTTGCTGATGTAGGTCGCGCTCTGGCCAGCCAGACGCGGATAGATGGCACTGGAACTTTCACCATCCGCTCCGTGACACACCTTGCATACCGAATTGACGATAGCCACAGCACGCTCCTCGTCTGCTGCCTGCACTTGAGCAACGACCAGCAAAGCGGTCATGAAAAAGAGTCTGCGCAACATAGGAAACCCCCTGAAGAGTCTTTAAGCATGGCTTTTTGCCTTAATGATACCGGAGCCGGCTGGCCAGTGACGAGGCCGGGCGCAGGCACATCCGTTCCTGCAGGAACAACAACCATGGACACAAGAAGGCATCAATCCACCCAGTTGCGCAATGCCTGCCGAGCCTGATCATTCAGTGGCTTGGCTTGGCTTGGCTTGGTGGAGCAGGTGGCGGTTTTCAAACTAGGGCGCGGGGTGCGCCCGGAGACGGCACAGGGGCTGAAGGCGTTGCGCCGCCAGCTCGAAGGCTAAAAGGCGTTCAGAAACGAAACTGGATCTGCTGATGCAGGTGCTGTGGATACTCCAGCTCATCGACCATGGCGGCGGCGATGCGTCGCAGCTTCACGCGCGGATCATTCCCGGGTAGCCCGTCGATATCGCTGAAGTCCTCGATGGAGAGCGCCTCGCCTGCAGTGCCGGCATCCACCAGAGTCCATTTCAGCGGATGCGAGGCGATAAGCTGCAAGGCTGCGGTCAGCTCCGACTCTTCGGCATGCGCGCTGAAGTCGGCTACCAGCAACAGGCGCTCGACACCGGCTTCCGTCATCCCCGAGAGCAGGGTGTACACCGCCTGATACAGATCCTGTGGCTGGCCCACGAGAGTGGCATCCGGTGCGGTGGGAACGGAAGGACTGTCGAACAGGCAGATCACCCCATGCATGCCGGCAACGCTGCGCGACACGCTGGCCGCATCGAACAGATCGCCGGCCTTGGCGCGCAGCCCCGGTCGGGCGGTGAGCGAATTGAAGTCGTTGACCAGGGCTACTGCCTCGTGCTGCCGGCTCAGCAGTTCGCAGAGCACGGCATTGCCCAGGCTGGAATTGGCCCCGTACAAGGCGAACTTGCGGCGCGGCGTTTCGGCGTTGAGCATGGTCGGGTGTCCTTCAGCGGCGCGTGGCCAGGTAGCCGATCAGTGCCACGGCGCCTGCGGCCAATGCCAGGGTGCTCAAGGGATGCTTGCGCGCGCAATCGCTGGCCATGCGCGTGGCTTCGCGGCTGCGCCGGGACAGATCGTGGCAATGTTCATCCCAGTTACCGTCGTGCCAGAGCGACTCGGCGCGCGAGCGCAGCTCGTCGAGCTTATGACGCGAACCCCGGCGGGCTTCGCGCTTGAGCTCGTCCAGCGCGCTCATCAGATTGTGGATTTCGCGTTCGATCTCGTCGCGGGTGGTGGTTTTGCCGTTGAAACGGGACATGAGAAGCCTCCCCTGGGTTGATATCTGCTGGTTGGACCGCCCGCACGCCTGAAGGTGCGACGATTCTCTTCTACACTCCACCGGCATGAACCCGTCGGGGACGGCTTTCCGTATACTGCGCGCCGCGTGATTCCGTCCATTTCGTCACTTTTTCTCTGGTACTTCTCGTGAAGCTTCGTCATTCCCTTTTCGGCCTGCTGCTGGCCTGCAGCAGCGCCATCATCAGCCCCGCTGCGGTCGCGGCTCCGGCTGTGGTCCAGCAGGAGCTCGCCTCCGGCAGCGCCCTGCTGATCGACCTGAAAACCAGTCAGGTCCTGTATTCGAGCAATCCCGATCTGGTGGTGCCCATCGCCTCGGTAACCAAGCTGATGACCGCCATGGTGGCGCTCGACGCCAGGCTGCCGCTCGATGAGCAGCTGTCGGTCACCATTCGCGACGCGGTGGAAATGCAGGGCGTGTTCTCCCGTGTACGCATCGGCAGCGAGATCAGCCGCCGCGAGATGCTGCTGCTGACCCTGATGTCCTCGGAGAACCGTGCGGCGGCAAGCCTGGCCCACCACTATCCGGGCGGTTATGCGGCCTTTGTCCAGGCGATGAACCTCAAGGCCAGCGCACTGGGCATGAGCAGCACCCGCTATGTCGAACCCACCGGCCTGTCGGAGCGCAACGTCTCCAGTGCCAATGATCTGGTCAAGCTGCTGCGGGCCAGCCAGGCCTATCCGCTGATCGGCGAGCTCAGCACCCTGTCCGAGAAGACCGTGGCCTTTCGCAAGCCCAACTACACCTTGGGCTTTCGCAACACCAATGCGCTGGTGCGCAAACCCGGCTGGGATATCCAGCTGACCAAGACCGGCTTCACCAACGCCGCCGGCCACTGCCTGGTGATGCGTACCGTGATGGACCAGCGTGACGTGGCCTTTGTGGTGCTCGACGCCTTCGGCAAGTACACCCACATGGCCGATGCCAATCGCCTGAAGAAGTGGCTGGAAACCGGAACGGTCACCCCGGTGGCGCCCGCCGCCCTGGCCTACAAGGCGCAGAAACAGGCCGAACGCCAGCTGGCCGGGCAGCCGGGCGATGCCGCGACTGCGGTAGCCGGCGCGCGCTGATACGGCTCTTCCGGGCATCGTTGCATCCTGTGATGCAACGATGCCGCTGCGCCCGACTCAAACGACTACCGTCCCTCAGCGCACCGGGAAACGAACGTCGTTATGAGTACACCAGACAGCACTTACATCGAATGGCTGGAAGACCAGTCCATGCTTCACGCGGCCCGCGAGCGGGCCCGCCTCTATGCCGGCCAGGCCCGGCTCTGGCAGCGTCCCTATGCCCAGGCGCGGCCGCGCGATGCGAGCGCGATTGCCTCGGTATGGTTCACCGCCTACCCCGCCGCCATCATCACGGCCGAGGGCGGTTCGGTGCTGCAGGCGCTGGGCGATGACCGGCTCTGGAGCGCCTTGTCCGAGCTTGGCGTGCAGGGCATTCACAACGGCCCGATGAAGCGCTCCGGCGGCTTGCGCGGGCGTGAATTCACCCCGACCATCGACGGCAATTTCGACCGCATCAGCTTCGACATCGACCCCAACCTCGGCACCGAGGCGCAGATGCTGCAGCTCAGCCGCATGGCCGCCGCGCACAATGCCATCGTCATCGACGACATCGTCCCGGCACACACCGGCAAGGGCCCGGATTTCCGCCTCGCCGAGATGGCCTACGGCGATTATCCGGGGCTGTACCACATGGTCGAGATCAACGAGGAAGACTGGCCGCTGCTGCCCGAAGTGCCGGCAGGGCGCGACTCGGTCAACCTTCCGCCAGCGGTGGTGGATCAGCTCAAGGACAAGCACTACATCGTCGGTCAGCTGCAGCGGGTGATCTTCTTCGAGCCGGGCATCAAGGACACCGACTGGAGCGCCACCGGCGTTATCACCGGCGTCGACGGCAAGCGCCGGCGCTGGGTCTACCTGCACTACTTCAAGGAAGGCCAGCCTTCGCTGAACTGGCTGGACCCGACCTTCGCCGCGCAACAGCTGATCATCGGTGATGCCCTGCATGCCATCGACGTCTCCGGGGCGCGTGTGCTGCGCCTGGACGCCAACGGCTTTCTCGGCGTCGAACGCCGCGCCGAGGGCACCGCCTGGTCCGAGAGCCATCCGTTATCGGTCACCGGCAACCAGCTGATCGCCAGCACCATCCGCAAGGCCGGCGGTTTCAGCTTCCAGGAGCTGAACCTGACCATCGACGACATCGCCGCCATGTCCCACGGCGGCGCCGACCTGTCCTACGACTTCATCACCCGCCCCGCCTATCATCATGCGCTGCTGACCGGCGACACCGAATTCCTGCGGCTGATGTTGCGCGAGGTGCATGCCTTCGGTATCGATCCGGCCTCCTTGATCCACGCCATGCAGAACCACGACGAGCTGACCCTGGAACTGGTGCACTTCTGGACGCTGCACGCCTACGACCATTACCACTACCACGGCCAGACGCTGCCGGGCGGCATCCTGCGCGAGCACATCCGCGAGGAAATGTACGAGCGGCTGACCGGCGAACACGCACCCTACAATCTCAAGTTCGTCACCAATGGCGTGTCCTGCACGACCGTCAGCGTGATCACTGCGGCGCTGGGCATCCGTGACCTGAACGCGATCGGCGCCGCCGAGATCGAACAGATCCAGCGCCTGCATATCCTGCTGGTGATGTTCAACGCCATGCAGCCCGGCGTGTTCGCCCTCTCCGGCTGGGACCTGGTCGGCGCCCTGCCGTTGGAAGTCGAGCAGGTCGAGCACCTCATGGGTGATGGCGATACCCGCTGGTTGCATCGCGGCGCCTACGACCTGGCCGATCTCGCACCCGAGGCCGATGCTTCTCCCGAAGGCTTGCCCAAGGCGCGCTCGCTCTATGGCAGCCTGGTCGAGCAATTGCAGAACGCGGGCTCCTTCGCTTGCCAACTCAAGCGCATCCTCAGTGTGCGCCGGGCCTACGACATCGCCGCCAGCAAACAGATCCTGATTGCGGACGTACAAGCGCCCGGTCTGCTGGTGATGGTGCATGAGCTGCCCGCCGGCAAGGGCGTGCAGATCACCGCGCTGAACTTCAGCGCCGAACCGATCAGCGAAACCATCTGCCTGCCCGGCGTTGCGCCTGGCCCGGTGGTTGACATCATTCATGAGCGGGTCGAGGGCGATCTGACCGAAACCTGTGAGATGAACCTTATCCTCGACCCCTATGAAGGGCTGGCTCTGCGGGTGGTGAGTGCGGCTTCGCCAGTGCTCTGACGGCACGTTGGCGGTATCGCCAGGATTGCTCCGAAGGTTCCGGCTTGTTCGGCAATCGGCGAGTCCCGAGTCGGTTCTAACGCACCGACCCGGCAGCTGGGCAGGGGCCGGCAATGGCTGCGTCGAGGGCCTCCAGCGAGACCGGCTTGACCAGATGCGTGTCGAAGCCCGCAGTCTTCGAGCGTTCAAAATCCCGGATCTGGCCATAGCCGGTGAGTGCCACCAGACGCAGTTCTTCCTTCGAGAACCTTCCTCGCAGAGCCGCCGCCAGACCGTAACCGTCCATGCCCGGCAGGCCGATATCCAGCACCGCGACATCGGGACGGAACGCGTTGGCGATCTGCAATGCCTGCAGCGGCTCGCTGGTGGCGACGACTTCATGTCCGTGGTGAGCCAGATAATCACGCATGCTTTCCAGTGCATCGATGTTGTCGTCGACCAGCAGTATGCGAAGCGCCGCTCCAGCGGCTGCCGGGGCGAGATCGGGCGATGCATGAAGCCTGTTCGGTGAGCTCAGGCGTGGTAGCGAGACCGTGAACGCCGAGCCGCAACCGATGCCCTCGCTGCGCGCCATCACCGAACCTTCGTGCAGCTCGACGAAGGTTTTCACCAGCGCCAGGCCGATACCGAGCCCGCCCTTGCCGCGGTCGATGGTGGCCGCGCCCTGTTCGAATATGTTGAATAGCCTGGGAAACAGGGTCGGGCTGATGCCCGAGCCGTTGTCCTGCACGGTGATCGATACCTGTGACTCGGTCGCTTCCATGGCCATTTCGATTCTGCCGCCGCGGTCGGTGTACTTCGCCGCGTTCGTCAACAGGTTGGCGAACACCTGCAACAGTCGGGTCGGATCGCCATACACCCATACCGAGTGTTCGGGCAGGCGTATCGTCAGGGTGTGGCCGCGCTCCTGAAACAGCGTATCGGTGGCCTCGACAGTGCGCTGAAGCACGCTGTTCAGATCGAGCGGTTCGCGCTTGAGTTCGACCTTGCCCTGGATGATGCGGGTCGCGTCCAGCAAGTCATCGAGCAGATTGGACAGATGCTTCGCCTGGCGCTCGATGATCTGATGTTCACGCGACAGTTCCTGCCCTTTGCTGCGCAGCCTGAGCAGGTCCATCACGGTGATGATCGGCGCCAGGGGATTGCGCAGTTCGTGCCCCAGCATGGCGAGGAACTCATCCTTGGCGCGGCTGGCCTGCTCGCGTTCATGGTCGGCCCGGGCGGTCTGCAGGCCTGTGGTTGCCAGCGATGCGGCGGCGCGCAGAAAAGCGAGTTGCGGCTCGCTGGGAAAGTCATGCCGATCGGAGCCAAACCAGATGTTTCCGCCGAACTTGCCGTAGCCCATGCTCAGCCGCACCACGCGCATCGGCTGGCGCGGGGTGAACAGCAGGTGCACACGTCCATCCGGCAGGCGCGTCTGCTTCCATTCACGGGCGGCAGTCTCCCATTCGACACGCTCTGGTGCGTCGATGTATTGCCCGTTCAGGCGTAGCACGCGGTGGTTGGGCGTGTCCGGCAGCAGCTTGACGTCCACCATGGTGAAACGCATCGGCACGATGCGTTCGACGGCTTCGATGGTGATCTGCACAATGGCGGCTCCGTCGCGCCCCGCCCACAAGGCAGGCAGGGCCAGCAGACCCATCAGGTCGCGAATGCTCCGGTCTGCGGTGGCGTTATCCAGGCGTCCTGGCATCGGTTGACTCATCCATTGGCTCGGCCAGCGCAAGGGCTGTGATTAGCCGGCATGGGCGCTATGCAGATGTGTGCCGGTTTCCCTGTTGCGCAGCTCTTCGAGCATTTCGGTTGCAGGGGTGTAGAAGGGGTTTTCCTGCACGATGCCGTTGATCAGTGTCAGGGGATGGGTGCGCAGCAGGTCCATCATCATCGAGCCGTTCAGTTTGGCGATGTCGTAGACGCAAATCGCCGGCTGGCGATTCTGCGACAGCACTTCGTTGACCTCCGCCTCGTAGGCGAGCAGATCCTTTTCCACGGCTGCGTCACGGAACGCCCAGTCCATGTTGCCCATGATGCGTACCCTGGGATAACCCGCCTCGGTCGCCTTCTTGCAGACGGCATCCAGCGTCGCGAGCATGCGATCCTTCTCGAAGGCGCCGTTTTCATCCAGGTAAACGCCCTGCCAGGATTGCAGCTCCAGCTGGCCACAGGCTTCACAGGCATGGGTATCGATTCCGCCAGCAGTCAGGCGATTCCTGTGCTCCGACAGCGTGGCTGGGTCGAGAATATGGATGCTCTTCTCGCCCTGGTCGAGCGCTTCCCTGAAAAAGGGAATCAGCACGTCGTATTCCTGCTCGCGACTATCGAAGAATGCGCAAACATGGAAATGCTCGATGGGAGTGCCTGCCAGTGAAAGGTCGCTCATCAATGATCTCCAGAGTTCAGGCTGCTCTCAAGCAGTCATGAATGTAGCCGGCGGTGACAAGCCTCCGATTCTACAGGCTAAAACAAAGCCGCACCCCTACACTCGGACTTTCTTCGCGATAAGCGGTCGAGACTTTGGTGCTGGGTTGTGGATTCGGCTTCTCTGCGGCAAGGCAATGCATGACAGGCTTCCGGCAAAGCGCAGACAATGGCGTCCATACTTGGCCGCCGATGCCCATGCCGGTGCCGCCCGCGCAGCGGCACCGGCATGGGCCGGCATCAGTCTGACAATGGAGTCGAAATGGCTATCGAATGGTGGTATTGGGCGGTCGGTGGTCTGCTGCTGATCATGCTTGAGCTGGTGATTCCCTCGTTTTTCGTGATCTGGTTCGGCATGGGCGCGCTGCTGGTCGGGGCGATCCTGCTGTTGGCTGGCGATCTGTCACTGACCCTGCAGCTACTGATCTGGGCGCTGGCTTCGCTGGCCATGGTGGTGCTGTGGTTCAGGGTGTTCAAACCCAGTCGACACAAGACCCTGATCGGCACCGCCGCTGGCGAGGTGATTGGTGAAGTGGGGCTGCTGGTCGGCCAGGTCGAGCCGTTCCAGCGGGGCCGGGTGCGGTTCCAGCGGCCCATACTTGGCGCCGAGGAATGGGCCTGCGTGGCGGAGCAGAGCATCAGTGCTGGCGAGCGTGTGCGGCTGGTGTCCGTCGAGGGCAGTTATCTGAAAGTTGCCAAAGCTTAATCGAGGAGTTGCGTCATGAATGAGGGACTGATCATTGCCGGCGTGGTGCTGGTTTTCATCGTCACCACCATCGCCAAGGGCGTGCGCCTGGTGGCCCAGGGCGAGGAGTGGGTGGTCGAGCGGCTCGGCAAATACCACAGCACCCTGCGACCGGGGCTGAACATCCTGATTCCCTACCTGGACAATGTCGCCTACAAACTGGTGACCAAGGACATCATCCTCGACGTGCAGGAGCAGGAGGTTATCACCCGCGATAATGCGGTGATCCTCACCAATGCGATTGCTTTCATCAAGGTCACCGATCCGGTCAAGGCGGTGTACGGCATCACTGATTTCTCCGAAGCGATCCGCAACCTGATCATGACCACCCTGCGCTCCATCGTCGGCGAAATGGAGCTGGACGAGGCGCTGTCATCGCGTGACCGGATCAAGGCGCGCCTGCGCGAAAGCATCGCCGATGAAGCGGTGGACTGGGGCCTGACCGTCAAGTCGGTGGAAATCCAGGACATCAAGCCCTCGGAATCCATGCAGCGTGCGATGGAGCTGCAGGCCGCTGCCGAACGCGAGCGCAAGGCCACCGTGACCCGTGCCGAAGGCGCCAAGCAGGCGGCCATTCTCGAAGCCGAGGCAAGGCTGGAATCAGCCCGTCGCGATGCCGATGCCCAGGTCATGCTGGCCGAAGCCTCGGCCGAGGCGATTCGCCGGGTCAGCAGCGCCGTCGGCAATGAAAGCGGACCGATGATGTACCTGCTCGGCGAGAAATACATCGCCGCGCTGGACCGCCTGAGCCAGAGCGACAACGCCAAGACCGTGCTGCTGCCCGCCGACATCCAGGAAACCCTGCGTGGCGTGGTCGGCAGGCTCGGGGCGCGTGGATAAGCCGCAGGCGGCGCGGCGCATGCGTTTGAAATACGTGCTTGCCATTTATATTAGTTAAATCTAAATTAGTTTCAGCTTAATCAGAGGCCCTATGGCATTCAGTGAACAGGAGCTGGCCGTTCTGCAGGACAGTGCGGCCAGGGCGGCGGTCATGCTGCGTGCCGTGGGTAACGAGCACCGGCTGCTGGTGCTCTGCCTGCTGATCGAGCATGGCGAATTGTCAGTGGGGGAGCTGCACCGGTACCTGCCGTTGAGCCAGTCGGCGCTGTCGCAGCATCTGGCGAAAATGCGCGACGAGGGGCTGATTACCTTTCGCCGCGAGGCGCAGACGCTGTACTACCGGATCGGCAATCCCGATGTGAACCGGCTGATCGGCACTCTCAAGGAGATCTTCTGCCCTTGAGAGCCAACCACTCGAGAGGATTGCGCAATGAAGATGCTTGCTGGAGTCATGCTGGGCTGCTTGTTTGCCCTGAACGTTCAGGCCGTGGAGATCGGCATGCCGGCCAAGGAGACCCAGGCCAAGGTCGAAAGCGGAGAGAAAGACTTTCTGTTCATCGATGTGCGAGATCCTGTCGAGATCATGTTTGTCGGTTTCACCGACAGCGCGCATGTGAATATTCCCTATCTGCTGGTTGACCGCAATGAGGTGAATGAGGAACGCGGAACCTTCAGCGTCAACCGCAACCCGAACTTCGTTGCCGAAGTCGCCGCGGAGCTTGAGCGGCGCGGCCTGCCGGCGGACAGCGAAATCGTCACCCTGTGCCGTTCCGGCAGCGAGCGCGGCGAGCCCAGCGCCCGGTACCTGCGTGAAAACGGCTTCCCCAACGCCCGCTATGTCGTTCATGGTTTCCAGGGCGACAGCATCAAGGAAGGCGAGCAGGCCGGATTCCGCCTGCTCAACGGTTGGCAGAATGAAGGCCTGCCGTGGAGCCCGAAGATGAACCTGCAGAAAATCTATCGCGGCCAGTAACGGCCAGGCTTAGCAAGGAGATACAACGATGAAGAAGCTGTTGTGTGCTGTGGCGCTGCTGGGTGCCAGTTCAAGCCTGCTGGCTGACGATCGATCGGTTACGGTGATCCTCAGCGATGCCAGCGGCATGACGCAGGGCATGGCGATGGTCCTGGCCAACCAGATGCAGGCGCAGGGTGCCCAGGTGGATATTCTGCTGTGCGATCAGGCCGGATCGTTGGCCCTGAAGGATGCAGGTGGCGAGCCGCTGAAGCCGAACGACGTCACGCCGGCGCAACTGCTTTCCGCCGCGATGGACAAAGGCGCGAGCGTATCGGTCTGTGCCCTCTATCTGCCCAACAGCGGGCACCCGAAAGAGGCCCTGAAGGACGGCGTCGGCGTGGCCAAGCCCGACGACATGGCCCGTTCCATGCTGGAGAGTGGACGCAAGGTGTTCAGTTTCTGAGTTTTATCGTCGAGCGCCATGAGGCCTGTAGGGTCGAATCCATTGACTCGTGATTTAACCGAGCTGAACAAGACAGGCTCTACGGGCCTTGCCACAGCGACGAGAGGGTCTGGAGGAAGACGGCATTAGTCTTTGCGGCCTTGGCTGGCCAGTCCGCTCTCCGCTGAACGTCCCCATTTCGGCCCGGTCGGAATTAGACAGCCATCGGGAGAAACCAGCATGACCAATTCCAGCAGTCTCTTGTGGGCCGCCCTGGCAATCGGGGCGGTGACGGGCATGCGCAGCATGTTGGCGCCGACGATGGTCAGTCGAGCGTTGAACAGGCGGGATGATCTCGATGGCGCGGGCGAGGCCGCGCAGTGGCTGACGTCTGACGTGGCGCGCACGGCGTTGGTGCCGCTGGCGGCCAGCGAGGTGCTGGGAGACAAGATGCCCTTTGCTCCGGATCGCACGATTGCCCCTTCGATGATGTTTCGTGCGTTCTCGGGCGGCGTGAGTGCGGCGGCGCTGGCGGGTGTGCGGCGCGAGCCGGCACGGGTGCCGGTATTGTTCGGCGCGACGGCGGCGCTGATCGCTGCCAAGATCGGGCTGAGCCTGCGCAAGCCCTATCAGCCGAGGCCGCTGCTGAATGCGGCGCTCGGCTTGGCCGAAGACTGCCTGGCGCTGGCGGTCGGTAGCGCCGGGTTGCGCCGGGCGTTGGGGCGTGGCCGGGGCGAGTGATGAGGTGCGGGCGCGTTCAGTCCGTTTTGTGCGGGTTGTTTTTCACCAGTCGGGAATAGGCCTCGGGGTAGCGATAGGCGAAGGTTGCATGCTGCTCCGCCAGTTCGGCCTGCATGGCTTCGTGCTCATGGGCCGGTAGCTTGGCCAGGTATTTCCGGGTGATCGCGTACTTGGCCGCCATCAGGGCGTTGTGAGCTTCGCGCTGTTCTCGTTCGAGGGCCTTGGCACGGCGTTCACGCAGGGCCTGCTGATCGGTGTGCATATTGCCGCCTTCGTGCAGCACAAAGGCGCTCTTGGAGGCACCTTGCGTCTGCTCCATGGCCGGTTGGGCGGCCCAGGCGCTGGAAAATACGGGCAGGCAAACCAGCAGGCAGGACGTGACGGATCTCGACATGTTCATGGCGTGGCCCTCGGCTCGGATGGGCAGTACTCAGCCGCCCCGGAGCGTTCAGAGTACGCGAGGTTCATTATGCCGTTGCCGCGCCAATCGCCGCAGGGGATGGCTTCCGTAAGCACGTAGGGCTTGCCACGAGGGGCGCGCTTCACGATGCGGGCCGGCATCGCTGGTGTTTGAGGCAGGGCGGAGGGGGGCGTCGCTAAACAGCGGGCCGCCTTGTGCGGCCCGCTGTTATGAAGGCGTTGCTGTCAGCTCGGTCGCTGGATCACGCAGATACGGTCACGACTTGCCCCCGTTTGAGTGGTGCCGACGCCCGGAGTGACTCCGGGTGCGTCGACAGGCGTGCCGTGGCCCGTCGTCCCGGCTCCGGTCGGGGCCGTGGTGGCGGTGGTTTCAGGGTAGTCTGTACCGGCGCGTTTGGCGGCGCTACCGATGTCATAGCGACCGGTGTCGGCAGAGCTGCTGGCGTCAGGACGGGTCGAGGACGCATCGGTGGTATGGCCTGGGCTCGCTGCGCTTGCGGCTAGATGCTGGTCCGTCGAATGACGCGTGCCGACAAAGTGCTTGTCGAGGTGGCTGTCGCCGCCGGTCGCGCCGGCATAGGGGCTGGTGGGGCCGGGGTAGCCGTGCGCTGCGGCTGTATCGTTGGAGCCGGCGCCGTGCTCGTGGATGTCCAGGGCGCCGTTGTATTCCAGCGCGTCGCGGGCCCTGATCAGTTGGTCCTCGTCGGTTACATCCACGGCGATTACCAGAGCACCCCGGCGTATCGCATCCGGATACGCCGTAGCGTAATGGCGATGGTCTGTGTGGGGTTCGTTGCCGAACAGCGATTGGAAGAAATGCGCGACCCTGGCGTCATGCTGCGTGCGATCCAGGGTGCTGTCGGTGGTGGAGTAGGGTGCGTCGTAGGCGTGGATTTCCGCCATTTCGGCGCCTACGGCGTGGATCTGCTCGCGTGGGATGCCGCGCGCCATCAGGTCGCCGCGAGTGCGGTTGGCATCGGTCAGCGTTGCGAACGCTGCTACCAGTGTATGTCTCATGGTTCACCTCACGTTGTGTTGAACAACCGGGTATGCAGAGCGCTGCGTTGCCCGGCACGACGACGCGCCAGAGGCGGTCAGCCCATGGATGACAGACAGCCAAAAGCAGCACCCATGAAACTTTGGGTGTGTGACTACTGGCAGAGTTCAGCGGGGAAGATCAGCGGTCAGGGGAGTGTGGCAAGACTGCCTGGCATGCTTGTGCGGCTGCGAGGTGGAAAGGATTTGCCGTTTCCACCCGCCGCAGCGTGTAGCGAATCAGTCGAGATCCGAGGCATCGTGGCGCTCGGGCGCCTATTCCGATTCCTCGCCCCAGGTGCGGTTGACCTTGCGCCCGCGAATCACCGCGGGGCGGGCGGCGATCTCGGCGGCCCAGCGTTGCACGTGCCGGTAATCCTGCACGGAAAGAAACTCCGCTGCCTCGTACAGCTCGCCGAGGGCGAGGGCGCCGTACCAGGGCCAGATGGCCATGTCGGCGATTGTGTACTCATCGCCAGCGATATAGCGCCGTTCGGCCAGCTGGTGATCGAGCACGTCCAGCTGACGCTTGGCTTCCATGGCATAGCGGTTGATCGGGTATTCGTATTTCTCCGGCGCATAGGCATAGAAATGCCCGAAGCCGCCGCCGACGAAGGGCGCCGAGCCCATCTGCCAGAACAGCCAGTTCAGCGTC
The DNA here is from genome assembly GCF_013522825.1 of Stutzerimonas stutzeri. Taxonomy (GTDB): domain Bacteria; phylum Pseudomonadota; class Gammaproteobacteria; order Pseudomonadales; family Pseudomonadaceae; genus Stutzerimonas; species Stutzerimonas stutzeri_AK. Next base: position 58,977 of record NZ_JAAMQZ010000019.1, on the reverse strand, counting down.
TCGGTGCGCGCGCGGGGTTCGTTGGGCAGGAAGGCGCCGAATTTTTCCGCGAGGTAGACCAGGATCGAGCCGGACTCGAATACCCGCAGTGGCTCGCCGTCGACGCTGTGGTCGGCCAGTGCCGGGATCTTCGAATTGGGGTTGATCTCGACGAAGCCGCTGCCGAACTGGTCGCCGTCGCCGATGTTGATCAGCCAGGCGTCGTATTCGGCGCCGGCATGGCCGAGGGCGAGCAGCTCTTCGAGCATGATGCTGACCTTGACGCCGTTGGGGGTGGCCAGCGAGTAGAGCTGCAGCGGGTGCTTGCCCACCGGCAGCGCTTTTTCCTCGCGCGCGCCGGCGGTGGGGGCGTTGATGCTGGCGAACTTGCCGCCCGACGGTGCGTCATGTGTCCAGACCTTCGGCGGTGTGTAGCTGGTGTCGCTCATGCGAAGCTCCTTTCCCGGACAGGAAGCGTCCGAAGCTGCTTTTTCGGACAGTTGAATGGCGGTATTCGTGCCGGCCGAATCGTAGTCGGCCATGGTACGGGCGGACCGTACCATCTACCCGCCTGCAGTGGCAGGGGCTCGATGAACCGTCGGGAATGGGCCTTGATCGACCTGGACCTAGCGCTGTTCGCTGAAACCATAGAGTTTGGCCGGGTTGTCGCTGAGGATGCGCCGACGTGTAGCGGCGTCAGGTACCAGGCGGAGAAATTCGTCCACCAGATCGCCGTCGTTGGGTATCGGGCCGGGTAGCTGCACATGAGGCCAATCGGTGCCGAACAGACAGCGATCTTCTCGCGTCGAGACCAGCTCGGTGACAAAAGCGTCGACATCCTCGAAAGGCGCTTGGCCAAGCGAAGAAACCCGGTTCGGCCCGCTGAGCTTGACCCATGTCCGTCCCGCTTCGAGTAGCGCAAGCAATTGTCTGAAGCCTGGGTCATGGGCGCCCTGGTGGGCCGGGATGTGGCCCATGTGGTCTATCACGCTGTCGGTGGGCAGGCGGTCGAGGCGTTCGGCCAGCCGCTCGATCTTCGAGACGTCTACCAGAAACTGCACATGCCAACCCAGACCGGTCACCCGCTCGGCAAGCGTTTCGATGTCGGAGAAGGGCACGCCGCCGGGGAACAGCAGGTTGATGCGGATTCCACGCACACCCAGTGCATGCATCCGCTCGAACTCGGCATCAGTGATCGACCGGTCAACGACGGCGACACCACGCCATTGGATCGGGTCGTCGTTACGGATCGCCGCGAGCGTGTCTAGCATGAGGCTGTTGTCGGTACCGAACACGCTTGGCTGAACCAGTACGGCACGCTCGAAACCGAGCGTGCCGAGCATCTTCCGATAGGCCGCTTCACCGGCGTCCGGCGGTGTATAGCTGCGATTCGCCTGATAGGGATACCGTTGCTGCGGCCCGAACAGGTGCGCGTGGGTGTCGCAGGCCTTGGGCGGCAGCGCCTCGATGGGTGGTCGAGGGCTGGGGTCCGCGCCGGGAATGGTGGGCTCGCTGAATGTTGACTGTGTGGAATGACCGCTCATATAGCCCGCCTTAGCCAACCAGACCCGGAAGCCACAGGGTGATTGCCGGTACGTAGGCGATCAGCCCAACCAGAGCGATCAGAACCAGCAGGAAGGGCCACAGATGGCGGGACACTGTCTCGATGCTGAGTCCACTGATCGAAGAGGCGACGAACAGCGAGTAGCCGAGCGGCGGGGTGACCATTCCGACCGCAAAATTGATCACCACCATGGCGCCGAGCTGGATCGGGTCGAGTCCTACCTGCGCGCCGACTGCCGTCAGCACGCCGCTGAGGATGACCATGGCCGACACGGTGTCCATGAACGCGCCGAGCACCAGCAGCATGATGTTGAGCAGCAGCAGAATCAGGAAGGGGTTGTCGGTGATGCTCAGCAGCGCCGAGCTGATCTGGGTGGGGATCTGCTCGCTGGCGATGATCCAGGCGAAGCCGTAGGCAACGACGATGATGAACATGATCACCGTGGTGGTGCGCATGGACTGGATGAACAGTGGGCCCAGGGTGCGCCAGTTCAGGTCCTTGTAGACGAACAGGCCGATGATCAGGCTGTACAGCGCGCCGACGAAAGCCGCCTCGGTCGGAGTGAATATACCTCCATAGATGCCGCCGAGAATGACCACCGGAGCCAGCAGTGCCCACAAGCCGTCCCGAAATGCCGCGCCTAGCTGTCCGAAGCTGGCGCGTGCTTCCTTGGGAATACCCAGGCGACGAGCGTACAGGTAGCCGACCACGCAGAAGCCGGCGGCTGCGATCAGTCCTGGCACCACGCCGGCCAGGAACAGCTTGGAAATCGACTGCTCCGCCAGCACGCCCCAGATGATCATGGGGATGGACGGCGGGATCATCTGCCCCAGCGGGCCGATGGAGGTCGCCAACCCGGCTGCGTAGCCGCGCGAGTAACCGCGCTTTTCCATCTCGTCGATCATGACCGAGCCGACGGCAGCGGTAGTGGCGGGGGCCGATCCGGAAATGGCACCGAAGAAGGTGCCTGCGGCCACCGTCGCCATCGACAGTCCGCCGGTGAGGTGGCCAAAGCAGACCGAGGCGATTCTGACCAGGCGTCGCGACAGTCCGCCAGCGCTCATCAGGTCGCCCGCGAGAATGAAGCCGGGGATGGCCAGCAGGGAGGAGATATTGCTGCCGGCCACCAGGCGCTGCGCCAGAATCATCGGGTTGAAATCGGCCATCCAGATACCGACCGCGGTGAGGATACCGAGCGTGAATGCGATCGGCACTCCCAGGAGCAACAGTACGAACAGACCACCGATGAGCACCAGGGCGACTTCGCTCATGCTTGCGCCTCCTTGGCCAGATGCTCGCGCGGACTCAGCAGCAGGACGATGGCGTGGAACAGGATCAGCGCGCCGGACACAGGAATGGCCGAGCCCTGTAGCCACAGTGGATAACGAAGGGCGGGCGATACCTGCTGCGCCGTGAAACCGGCGAAGTTCCATCCAGCCCACAGCATCAACGCCCCGAAGGCGGCCACCAGGAGCAGGTTCAGTCGCTCAAGCATGAATCGCAGCGTGGCCGGCAGCATGCCGAGCACCAGCGTGACACGGACATGAGCGAAGCCGCGAACCAGTACGCTGGCGAACAGAAAGATCGTCCAGCTGAACGCGAGCAGGGCGACCTCATCCGTCCAGGTCAGGGACGCATTGAGCACGTAGCGGTAGAACACGCCCAGCAGGAGCGAAAGGGACATGATCAAGGCGCATGCCGCGCCGAGGGCTGCGGTGACGGCGGCAAGCCGTCTGCTGCCCGTTTCCAGAAGTCTGAACATGGATCTGCGCCCGCTGGGTGTCGTGACGTTATTCGGAGATCAGTTGCAGGGTCTGGTCGACCAGATCTTCTCCGATCTGTGTGCGGTAGCGTTCATAGACGGGGCGGACCGCCTCGCGGAAGGCCAGGGCGTCGGTCACCTCGTTGATTTGCATCCCCTCGGACTCGATCTGTTCGATAAGCGCCTGCTCGTTCTTCGCCACTTCGGCCCGCTGGCGTTCGATGGCTTTCCTGGCTGCCGTGTGGATGGCTTTCTGCTGTTCGTCCGGCAGCCGGGAAAGGGCCTGTTTCGACATCAGCAGTGGCAGCGCGTTGTAAGTGTGGTTGGTCAGCGAGAGGTATTTCACCGCGCTGGCGTATTTGTTCGCATAAATCACTGCGAGCGGTATCTCCAGTCCATCGACCGTACCCTGCTGCACGGCGGTATATGACTCGCTCCAGGCCATCGGCACCGGATTGGCCCCCAGCGCCTGGAAGCTGGCAAGGAACAGATCACTGGGCTGCACGCGCAGCTTGATGCCGCTCAGGTCAGCCGGTGTGTTGACCGGGCGGCGGTTGTTGATCGTGTGGCGAAAGCCCGCCTCAGCGAAACCCAGACCGACGATGCCCTGCTGTTCGAGACGCTGGAACAGTTCCTGGCCAAGCTCGCCATCGAGAATCTGGTGCGCCTGCTCGCGGTCCTTGAACAGAAACGGAAGGTCCAGCAACTGAAAGCTCTTGTTCAGCGTACCCAGCTGTGTACCGGTAATGACGCCAGCATCGAGTGTGCCAAATTGCATGCCTTGAAGCATGTCGGTGTCGTTGCCCAGCTGGTTGCTCGGGAAGAATTTCACCGAGAAGGCGCCCGGTGCGACCGCTTCCAGCTCTTCGGCGAAATAGTGAGCGGCGATGGCGTAGGGGTCGACCGCGCTGTCGGCAGTGGTCCAGCCGAGTCGGATGGTTGTCGCCGCACTGGCCATGATCGGCGTGCTCAGCACGGCGGTCATCAGCGCCGAGGTCATCATTAGCTTTGAGAATCTGGACAGGAGCGTCATTACGGCCTTCCTCTTGTTGTTATGGCACGGCTTGTGGAGCTGTGCTCGATGGTGCCTGTGAAACAGTATCGGTTTCACAACTTGTCCTACAAGTTGCAGGCATGAAAACCGGAGTCCTGCGTGCTGTCAAGAGGGGCGCGTCGATGTCGCCGTGAAACTGGCATGGAGAGGACGACCGCAAGCGACGTAACATGCGGCCACCGTGGTCTGGTGTACGCCAGGTCGCTATGGAAATCGACGACAGGATAAAGTCCATGAAAAACCCGGCTTCGGTGGGACGCAGCCAACTCTCGGTGAAAATTTCCCGGTATCTGGAAATGGAAATCGCCGAAGGCCGCCTCAAGCCCGGTGAACGAATTCCCAGCGAGTCGCAGCTGACCGAGCACTTCGGAGTGAGTCGCAACGTGGTACGCGAGGCGGTGGCCCGGTTGAAGTCCGATGGTCTGGTCGAGAGTTACCAGGGGGCAGGTGCTTTCGTCTCGAGCAAGGCGCATCGTCGTAGCTTTCGCATCGATCATGACGAGTTGAGCAGCATGCCCAAGCTGCGCCAGCTCTACGAGCTGCGGTTGGATCTCGAGGTCTCGGCGGCCGGCATGGCTGCGCGGCGCCGCTCGCGCAGCCAATTGGCGGTGATCCAGGCTGCGTTTGGCGTCCTGAGCGAGTCGCTGGCAACGGGACAGCCCGTCATCGAACCAAGCCTGGCGTTCAAACGCGCCATCGCCAATGCCACCGGCAATGAATATTTCAAGAATTTCATGCTGTTTCTGACCGCGCATATTTTCGAGGCTGCATCGTTTGAACAGCGCATCCTCGGCTCCGGGGCGCTGCGCGAAGCGGTGCTGTCGGAGTACGAGTCGATACTGCAGGCCATTGAACTGGGCGATCCTGACCTGGCTCGACGGGCAGCCTGGGTGCAGATCATCAATTCCGCTGAGCGCAACGGTCTGCGCGGCCTGCAAGGCTGGGAAGTAACACGCATGACCTCGCTCGGCGAGACCTACGCCCCTTCGTGCGCGGCGCCGGTATTGGCGGTGCGGTCGCCATCGCGGGTCCTGCCGGCGGATGCCTGCGACTGTCACTTCCATGTCATCGGCGATCCGGCGCGGTATCCGTTCACGCCCCACCGCTCGTACACGCCGCCGCAGGCTTCGCTGGCGCAATACGAAGCGATGCGGCAAAGGCTCGGGCTGTCACGTGGCGTGATCATCCAGCCTAGCGTCTACGGCTACGACAACCGGGTCATGCTTCAGGCGTTGCGTGAGGGCGGAAAGGACTATCGTGGCGTGGTGGTCATCAGCGATCAGGTCAGTGAAGACGAGCTGCTCGACATGGACAGGCTGGGCGTGCGTGGCGTACGTATCAACCTCATCTACAAGAGCGGGGTCGAGGTTTCGGATGTCGCCACGCTGGCGCGCAAGGTGGCCCCGCTGGGCTGGCACCTGCAGTTGCTGATCGATATCTCGGAGTTCGCCGATCTTTACGAAACCCTGGCCAATCTGCCGGTTGATGTGGTCATCGACCATATGGGGCACATGCCGGCCAGTGTCGGGGTTGAGCATCCCGGCTTTCAGGACTTGCTGCGCCTGACCCGCGAAGCGAAGGTCTGGGTCAAGCTCTCTGGCGCCTACCGTTTCACCAGTCTGCGCCAACCGCCCTATCCGGACGTGACGCCCTACGCCAAGGCGCTGATCAAAGCCAACCCTGACCGTATCCTGTGGGCCAGCGACTGGCCGCATGTGTGCATTTCCGGTGAAATGCCAGACGATACGGGCTTGATCGAAGAATTCTTTGAATGGACAGGGCGGAGCGAAGCGATCCTGCGCAAGATCCTCGTGGACAATCCGGCTCGGTTGTATGGCTTCTGAGCAAGCGGAGCGCAGCAGCGCTCCGCTGCTGCAGTGACGGTTGAGCCTCCCGCCCCGCGGTCATTGCCACTCAAGCCCGGTTGGCCCGAAGTGGTTCAGCTGGCCAATGCCGTAGGCGTTTTCTTCGCCGGGGCCGGCTCGGCGTAGCCGCGAGGGTTGTTGCTCTGCCAGCGCCAGGCGTCGGCGAGCATGGTTATCAGATCCTTTTCCGCGCGCCAGCCCAGTTCCGCCCAGGCCTTGCCCGGATCGGACCAGCACTGGGCGATGTCGCCCACGCGGCGTGGTTTGATCACGTGCGGCAGGGGCCGGCCAGTGACTTCCTCGAAGGCGGTGATCATTTCGCGTACCGAATGCCCCTGGCCGGTGCCGAGATTCCAGACGGATACCCCGCGAACCTGCTCCAGGCGATCCAGCGCCTTGAGGTGACCCTTCACCAGATCCACCACGTGGATGTAGTCGCGAATGCCGGTGCCGTCCGGCGTCGGGTAGTCGGCGCCATAGACACTCAGCTGCCTGCGCCGCCCGACCGCCACCTGGAGCATGTAGGGCAGCAGGTTGTTGGGCACGCCATTGGGGTCTTCGCCGATCAGCCCCGATTCGTGGGCGCCGATCGGGTTGAAGTAGCGCAGCAGGCCGATGGACCAGCGCGGGTCGGATTCGGCCAGGCCCTTGAGCACGCTCTCGGCCATCAGCTTGGACTGGCCGTAGGGGTTGGTCGGCGCGCCGGTGGGACGGTCCTCGGTGATGGGCATCATCGGCGACTCGCCGTAGACCGTGGCCGAGGAGCTGAACACCAGCCGGAACACGCCCGCCTCGGCCATTGCCTGGCACAGCGCGATGCTGCCGCTGACGTTGGTTTCGTAATAGCGCAGCGGTTCACGCACGCTTTCGCCCACGGCCTTGAGCCCGGCGAAGTGCATCACTGCGCGGATGGGATAGGAAGCGAACAGCGCGGCCAGCAGCGAGCGGTTGCGCACGTCGCCCTTGACGAACTGCGGCGCTCGCCCGCTCAGGTGTTCGATACGGTCGAGGGCGACTTTCGAACTGTTGCAAAGGTTGTCCAGTACAAGCACTTCTTCGCCTGCCAGAAGCAGCTCCAGTACTGCGTGTGAGCCGATATATCCCGCTCCGCCAGTGACCAGAATCATCTCTTTCTACCTCCGCAAATGCAATTTATGGACACGCGCGGAACACACCGAGGCTGTCGTCAAGACAGCGCCGTAGAGCATTTCCAGAGTGGGATCGGCCTACCGAGCCGGGCGCAAGAACAGGTTGCGAGCGAAAGCTGGGGCCGAGTCGAAATCAGGCGTCCTGAAGTAGGGACGGGCAGGATGCCGGGCAAGTTCAACCGGCCCGCCGACCGGCAGTTGCCGGGTGGTTCGCGGGTCGGGAAGAGCGAACCGCCGGCTGCTGCGTGTCTTCCATTACCGGCGAACGGTGCGCCCGAAAACGAACTATTGGCCGCGCCGTACGCCTTATGTGTTGCGCAGGGCAGCGCTGACTTAAGCGCGATGCAGCGGATGGGACGCTGACCGCACCGCCACCCGTACCGAGGTTTCTCATGAGCTGGGCTGGCCCCTTTCAGTACGAGATTGGCAAATCCCCCCACAAGTCGGCCGAGCCGGCCGAAGTGGTCTTCGACGAGCAGGTGCCGACGCTGCTGTGCCTGTCCCATCTGCGCTGGAGTTTCGTCTACCAGCGACCGCAACACCTGATGTCGCGCTTCGCCCGGGATTTCAACGTGCTGTTCTGCGAGGAGCCGATCCCCACCGAAGACGCCCAGCCCTGGCTGGAGGTGCGCCCCGAGGAGAATGGCGTGCAGGTGCTGATTCCGCGTCTGCCCGCCGGCTGCGAGGGCGAGGCCGCAGAGCGTGTCCAGCGCAGCCTGCTCGATGGCTACCTGGCCAAGCTCGGCGTCAGCGAGCTGCTGCTCTGGTACTACACGCCGATGAGCCTGGCGTTTTCCGACCATCTGAAGCCGAAGCTGACCATCTATGACTGCATGGATGAGCTGTCCGCCTTTCATGGCGCGCCACCGCAGCTGATCGAGCGCGAGGTGGAACTGATGCGTCGTGCCAATCTGGTATTTACTGGCGGGCACAGCCTGTACGAAGCCAAGCGCGAACGGCATGACAATGCCCATCCGTTCCCCAGCAGCGTCGATGTCGAGCACTTTGCCGCGGCGCGTCGACCACAGGCCGATCCGCCGGACCAGACGGAAATCCCCAGCCCGCGCCTGGGTTTCTACGGCGTGATCGACGAACGCCTGGACCTCGCGCTGATCGCCAAGGTCGCCGCGCAGCGTCCCGACTGGCAGATCGTGCTGATCGGCCCGGTGGTGAAGATCGATCCGGCCTTGCTGCCGCAACGCGACAACATCCACTACCTGGGCGGCAAGACCTACGACGAGCTGCCGCACTACCTGTCCGGCTGGGACGTGGCCATCATGCCCTTCGCGCTGAACGAGTCGACCCGCTTTATCAGCCCGACCAAGACCCCCGAATACCTGGCCGGTGGCCGTCCTGTGGTGTCCACGCCGATCACCGACGTGATGCGCACCTACGGCGACACCGGCATCGTGCGCATCGCAGGCGACGCCGAGGCCTTCGTCGCGGCCTGCGAGGCCGCACTGGCCGATGCTGAAGACCGTGACACCTTGCTGGCCAGGGCCGACGAAGTCCTCGGTGACATGTCCTGGGACCATACCTGGAGCCTGATGAAGGAGAAGATGCAATGCGCGATATGAACCCGCAAGACCGTCACCCGGAACGTCTCGGCGGGGTCGGCGGCGAGCTGCCGCAGCGTCGCCAGGGCTTCGACTATCTGATCGTCGGCGCCGGTTTCGCCGGCAGCGTTCTGGCCGAGCGCCTGGCCGCCGGGCTGAACAAGCGTGTGCTGGTGGTGGACCGGCGTCCGCACATCGCCGGCAACGCCTACGACTATCATGACGAATCGGGCGTGCTGATCCATCGCTACGGACCGCACATCTTCCACACCAACGCACAACGCATCGTCGACTACCTGTCGCGCTTCACCGAATGGCGCCCCTACGAGCACCGTGTGCTGGCGCAGGTGGACGGCCAGCAGGTGCCGATCCCGATCAACATGACCACGCTCAACAGGCTCTACGGCCTGAACATGGCGACCGAACAGGAGGCTGCGGGCTTCCTTGCCAGCCGCGCCGAACCTGTGGAAAACATCCAGACCAGCGAAGACGTGGTGATCAACGGCATTGGCCGCGAGCTGTACCAGAAGTTCTTCCGTGGTTATACCCGCAAGCAGTGGGGGCTGGACCCCTCGCAGCTGGACAAGTCCGTCACCTCGCGCATTCCCACGCGCACCAACACCGATGACCGCTACTTCACCGACACCTTCCAGCAGATGCCGCTGCACGGCTATACGAAGATGTTCGAGAAGATGCTCGACCACCCCAACATCAAGGTGATGCTCAACACCGACTACCGGGAAATCCGTGACGAGGTGCAGCATGACCACCTGATCTTCTGCGGCCCCATCGACGAATACTTCGATTACCGCTTCGGCAAGCTGCCGTATCGCTCGCTGAAGTTCGAGCACAAACAGCTCGATCAGGAACAGTTCCAGGCGGTCGGTACGGTCAACTACCCGAGCGAGGATGTGCCCTACACCCGCATCAGCGAATACAAGCACCTCACCGGACAAGTCCACCCCAAGACCAGCATCACCTACGAATACCCGTCCGCCGAAGGCGATCCTTACTATCCGATTCCGCGACCGGAGAACGCCGCGCTGTACAAACGTTACCAGCAGCTGGCGGACGAGACGCCCGGCGTGACCTTCGTCGGGCGGCTCGGCACCTACAAGTACTACAACATGGACCAGGTGGTGGGCCAGGCGCTGGCGCTGTACAAGCGCATCGAGGAAGCCGAGCGCGGACCGGCACCCGGCGAGAGCGCCGAGCATGCGCGCAGCCTGGCCGAGCAAGCCGGCTGAGCCGCACAATCGATCAACGAGGTAACCGATGCACCACCCCAGCCTGTTCAACAGCTTCTTTATTGGCGGCTTCGAGTGCTCCAGCCATCGTCGTGCTGACGGGCGCCGGCTCGATCTGCTGGCCGGTACCGGACATGATCGCTGGCCGGCGGAAGATTACGCTGCGCTGCAGCGCTATGGCATCCGCACCGTGCGCGACGGTTTGCGCTGGCATCTGATCGAGCGCCGGCCCGGTGAGTACGACTGGTCCAGCTTTTTGCCGCAACTTCGCGCCGCGCAGGCTACCGGCACCCAGGTGATCTGGGACCTGTGCCACTACGGCTGGCCGGACGACCTGGATATCTGGCAACCGCGCTTCGTCGAGCGCTTCGCCCGTTTCGCCGCCGCCGCCGCGCAACGGGTGCGCGATGAAAGCACGGGCGTGGCCTTCTATGCGCCGATCAATGAAATCTCCTTCTGGGCCTGGGCTGGTGGCGACAGGGAATTGATCAATCCCATGGCCCGCGGGCGCGGCGCCGAACTCAAGCATCAGCTGATCCGTGCCAGCATCGCCGCCATCGAGGCGATCCGAGGGGTGGATCCGCTGGCGCGCTTCGTCCAGGTCGACCCGGCCATTCATGTGCGTGCCGGCAACGACCGCCCCGGCCCGCAGCGCGAGGCGGAGAATGCCCGTCAAGGCCAGTTCGAGGCCTGGGACATGCTCTGCGGCAGGGCCTGGCCGGGTCTTGGTGGCCGGCCCGAATACCTGGATATCCTCGGCATCAACTACTACTCGAACAACCAGTGGTATCTGGGCGGGCCGACCATCGAGCGTGGCCATCCCGATTACCGTCCGTTTGTCGGCATTCTGTCTGAAATCCACCAGCGTTACGGGCGTCCGCTGCTGGTGGCCGAAACCGGTGCCGAAGGCGACCTGCGCGGTGACTGGCTGCGCTACGTCAGCGAGCAGGTGGGCCTCGCCCAGCAGCGTGGGGTGCCGGTGGAAGGTATCTGCCTCTATCCGGTTCTCGACTACCCCGGTTGGGACGACGAGCGCCATTGCCCGACCGGCCTGCTGGGCTTTGCCGATGCGACAGGCCGGCGCGAGGTGCACAGTGGTCTGGCGGACGAGCTGCGTCTGCAGCAGGCCCGTTTCGGCGTTCAGGCGCCGCGAACACGTGCGGACCGGGTGATCGCATGAACGCCCCGGCGCGGGCGGATGCCGAGGTGCTGCCCAGCAGACCACTGGCATTCCTCTGGCGCTACGTGCGCGCACGGCCCTGGCACTTCAGCGGCCTGCTGGCGCTGGTGGTCAGCGCCTCGGTCTGTGCGGTGGCAGTGCAGTACGGCATGAAGCTGCTGGTCGATGCCATGGCGCAGAGCGGCGGCAACCGTGGCGCGGCCAACGTCTGGCTGCCGCTGTGGTTGTTCCTCGGCCTGATCGTCATGGAAAACGTGTTCTGGCGCCTGGGTGGCTGGCTCGGTTGCCGTACGGTGGTGGCCAGTTGCGTAGACATCCGCGTCGATCTGTTCCAGTACCTCACCGGCCATCCCATGCGTTACTTCAACGAGCATTTCGCCGGCTCGCTGGGCAACCGCATCTCCGCCGTGGGCCAGGCCGCTGGCACCATTTATGGCGGCCTGGCCTGGAAGGTGGTGCCACCCATCGTCGACTTCCTCGGCGCGGTGGTGGTGTTGCTCACCGTGGACTGGCGCATGGCGCTGGCGCTGGTGCTTTTCGTGCTGCTGGTGGCGCTGCTGATCACCGGCTTCGGCATCCGCGGGCGCGGCAAGCATCAGCGCTTCGCCGCCCAGGCTGCGCGAGTCGGTGGTGAGCTGGTGGACGCCGTGTCCAACGTCTGGACCATCAAGGCCTTCTCCGCTCGCGACCGTGAGGCCGAGCGGTTGGCGCAGGAAATCGGCTACGAAGCCCGTGCCCAGCGGCGCAGCTGGATGTACCTGGAAAAGGCGCGGGTGATGCACGACATCTGCCTGTCGCTGATGGCCGGCGGCATGCTGGTCTGGGCGATTCGCAGCTGGATCGGCGGCGAGGTGAGCGCCGGTGACGTGGTGCTGGTCAGCGCGCTGACCTTCCGTATCCTGCACGGCTCGCGCGATCTGGCCCTGGCGTTGGTGGACACCACGCAGCAGGTCGGCGCCATTGCCGACACTCTGCGCATCATCAATCAGCCCCATGGTCTGGAAGATCCCGAGCCGGCGTTGACGCTGGAAGAGGGCGATATCGACTTCGAGCACATCCGCTTCGCCTATCCGGAGCGGGCGCCGGTGTTCGAGGATTTCAGCCTGCGCATTCCTGCCGGGCAATCGGTGGGCATCGTCGGCGCCTCGGGTGCGGGCAAGTCCACATTGCTGGCGCTGTTGCAGCGGCTGGACGACGTGCATGCCGGGCATATCCTCATCGACGGTCAGGATATCCGTCAGGTCAGCCAGGACAGCCTGCGCGAGAAGATCGCCGTGGTGCCGCAGGAAACCGCGCTGTTCAACCGCAGCATCCTCGAGAACATCCGCTACGGGCGCCCCGAGGCCAGCGACGAAGAGGTCTTCGAGGCGGCGCGGCATGCCTTCTGCGACGCCTTTATCCGCGCCCTGCCCGAGGGTTACCAGACCCTGGTGGGCGAACGCGGGGTGATGCTTTCCGGCGGTCAGCGCCAGCGTCTGGGTATCGCCCGCGCCTTCCTCAAGGACGCGCCGATCCTGATCCTCGACGAGGCCACTTCGGCGCTGGATACCCAGTCCGAGGCGGAGATCCAGGACGCCCTGAACCAGCTGATTCGTGGCCGTACCGTGGTGGCAGTGGCGCACCGATTGTCGACCCTGGCCAACTTCGATCGCATCGTGGTGCTGCGCGACGGGCAGATCGTCGAGGACGGCCCGCCGCACGAATTGCGCCGGCGCGGCGGTGAGTTTGAAGCGCTGTGGCGTATGCAGGCCGAAGGCTTCGAGCGCTCATGAACCCCGCGCCGCTGAACTTCGCCGGCCTCTGCTAGCCTCAATTCAGGCAGGGACGACCTCAATCGAGCGGAGGCTCATCGACCAGAAGGGGGTTTCATGTCGGATCATCACACCTACAAGAAAATCGAGATCGTCGGCTCGTCGCGCAACAGCGTCGACGAGGCCATTCGCAACGCCATCGCCGAGGCGAGCAAGACGCTGGAGAACGTCGAGTGGTTCGAGGTGGGCGAGATTCGCGGCCATGTCCAGGATGGCCAGGTGGCACATTTCCAGGTCACGGTGAAGATCGGCTTCCGCCTGAAGGACAGCTGATCCGCTGCTCGTGTGGGAGGGGACTTGTCCGCGAGCTTTTCTGGCCCGCAGGTCGTTTCCCCGCTCAAAGCGCGGACAAGTCCCCTCCTACGCCCGCACCCGTAGGGCCGAATTCATTCGGCCAACAGGCCCGCCAGCGCGCACCAGGGCGAGCGTTTACCTCAACCCGGCCAGAATCTCGAAGGCACGGTGGCGGTCGGCGGTTTCGTAGAGGTCACAGGTGAAGATCAGCTCGTCGGCCTCGGTCTGCTCCAGCAACACTTCCAGCCGCGCACGAACCTTCTCCGGTCCGCCGATCAACGCCAACCCGAGGAAGTCGCCCACCGCCTGCTGCTCGTGCGGCAGCCACAGCCCCCGCATGCTCTGCACCGGCGGGCGCAGCACCAGGCTCTGGCCACGGATCAGCGAAAGAATACGCTGATAGACGCTGGTGGCCAGATACTCGGCCTGTTCGTCGCTGTCGGCGGCGATCAGCGGCACGCCGAGCATCACGTAGGGTTTGTCGAGCACCGCCGAGGGTTGGAAGTTCTCACGGTAGAGCTTGATCGCCTGGTGCATGAAACGCGGCGCGAAATGCGAGGCGAAGGCATAGGGCAGACCCTTGGCCGCCGCCAATTGCGCGCTGAACAGGCTGGAGCCCAGCAGCCAGATCGGCACATTGCTGTTCACGCCGGGCATGGCGATCACCCGCTGGTTGCGCTGGCGTGGGCCGAGCAGCGTTTCCAGCTCCTCGACATCGGCGGGAAAGTCGTCGGCGCTGCCCATGCGGTCGCGGCGCAAGGCGTGGGCGGTGAACTGGTCGGCACCGGGCGCACGGCCCAGGCCCAGGTCTATCCGACCGGGGTAGAGCGCCTCCAGGGTGCCGAACTGCTCGGCGATCACCAGCGGCGCATGGTTGGGCAGCATCACCCCGCCGGCGCCCAGGCGGATGCGCTCCGTGTTGGCGGCCAGGTAGCCGATCAGCACCGAGGTCGCCGCGCTGGCGATGCCGTCCATGTTGTGGTGCTCGGCGACCCAGAAACGCTCGAAGCCGAGCTCTTCCACGTGCCGGACCAGTGCCAGGGCGTTGTGCAGCGCCTGGGCCGGCGTGCCGTCGTCGCGAATGGGCGCCAGGTCGAGGGCGGAAAAGCGGACCTTGGAAATGCGGGACATCGTCTACCTCGAAAGTCAGTAACAGTGCTCGGCTTCGGCCTCGACAAGCACGTTGCGCCGCTCGTCGCGCAACCAGCCCTGCGGGGTGAAGCCCAGCGAACGGGCCTGGAACAGGTAACGCTTGCCGGCCTCGAAGTTGTCGTACTGCACCACCAGGGTACAGCGCATGGTCTGGGTGTCGCCGAACAGGCCGAAACCGCCGCTGCTGACTTCGAATTCGTAGCGCGCTTCGAGTTCATGCGCGCCCGGCGGCACCAGGAAGTAGCGACCATCATAGGTGCGTTTGCCATCCAGGCGGTCGGACATGAAGATATCGGTGGTCTGGGCGGCCATGTCCACCCAGGCCATGCCCGGATCATGCGGCGGCAGCGGGCTGGCGCAACCGCCAAGGGCAAGGGCGAGCAGGAAGGCGAGCGGCAGGCGCATGGCGATGGCTCCGAAGTTCATGGAATCGTTGCCCGAGCCTGCGCCAACTACCACTCGTTTTCAACGCCGCCGGCCCGGACGCGATCAAACCTATAGGAGCGAGCTTGCTCGCGATCACGCTGCCCGCAGGCTTCATCGCTCCGCAAGATTGCCGCAACCCTGTTCCGAGGCCCGCGCCAGCAGCGACTGATGCTGGTCGTAGAGCTTGGCCCAGGGACGGAAGCCATAGCCACCCGCAACCAGGCGATAGCGCGCACCGGCGGTGAAGCGGTCGTATTCCAGGCTCAGCTTGCAGTCGCGCGGCAGTGGCTCGCTGTTCGGGCCGATATCGGCGCCCTCGACCTGGAAGCGGTAGCGCATCTCCAGCGTGCGGCTGCCGGGCTGGACCTGGAAATAGCGGTCGTCATCCAGGTGGCGACCGTCCACCGCCAGCGCCTGCAGGTCCGTCTTCTGATGCGGGGCGAGTTCGATCCAGGCCTGCGCCGGGTCGGGTTTGGGCATCCACAGCGAACAGCCGGCGAGAGTCGAAACGAACAGGATGAGGGCGAAACGACGCATGAAAGAGCTCCGGCTGGAGGAATCGACACGCCGGGATTGCCGCCCGCCGCACCGCTTTGTAGGGTGTTTGCGCCCACTCCCGATACGGTTCCCCGATGCCGAAGCTCAACGCCGCCTTGATCGACCGCCTGCGCCTGCGCTGGGTTCCCCTGCTGCTTGCCGTCGGTCTGAATGGCTGCAGCACCTACTACGGCCAGCTGGCGCTGGGGCAGCTGGAACTGCTGCGCCAGCGCCAGCCGGTCGAAGCGCTTATCGCCGACTCGTCGCAGGACGCCGCCCTGCGCCAGCGGCTTGCCCAGGCGCTGCAGGCACGTGAATTCGCCAGCCAGGCGCTGGGCCTGCCGGACAACGACAGCTACCGGCTCTACGCCGATCTGCAGCGGCCCTATGTGGTGTGGAACCTGTTCGCCACCGAGGAATTCTCCGTCGAACCGCTGCAGCATTGTTTTCCCATCGCCGGCTGCGTGGCCTATCGCGGCTATTACCGCCAGGGCGCCGCACGTGGCGCGGCTGCGCGGCTGCGCTTGCAAGGCCTGGATACCCATGTCGCCGGGGTGGAAGCCTATTCGACGCTGGGCTGGTTCGACGACCCGCTGCTCAACACCATGCTGCGCCGCAACGACGAGCAACTGGCCGCGCTGATCTTTCACGAGCTGGCGCACCAGCAGCTGTACCTGCCCGGCGACACGGCGTTCAACGAGTCCTATGCCAGCTTCATCGAGCGCGAGGGGTTGCGCCAGTGGCGGGCCAGCCGGGGTCTGGTCGAGCAGGATCAACAAGGAAGGGTTCGTTACCGGCAACTGGTGGCACTATTGCTGCAGGCACGGGAGCGCCTGGCCACGCTGTATGCGACCGGGTTGCCGCCAGCGGAGCTGCGCCGGCTCAAGCAGGCCGAATTCACGCGCCTGCGGCAGGACTACCGAGCCCTGCGTGACGGCGCCTGGGAAGGCGACCGGCGCTTCGAGCGCTGGTTCACACAGCCGCTGAACAACGCCACCTTGCTGCCGTTCGGCCTGTATGACCGCTGGGTGCCAGCATTTTCGGCGATCTTCGAACAGTGCGCAGGCGATTGGCCACGCTTCCACCGGCGCGTCGCCGAACTGGCCCGGCTTTCGTCCGATGAGCGGCAAGCGCGATTGTCCGAAGCGCAGGCGAAACGGCCTTGATGGGCCTCGTCGTGGTTCAGGCGAAGGCGTTGCGCAGCTCTTCGAGCGTGGCGTAGTAGTAAGCGGGCGATTCGGCCATCAGTTCGGCATGGCTACCGAAGCCGTAACCGACGGCGGCGGCCTGCAGGCCGTTTTCGCGGGCGCCGATCAGGTCGTGCTTGCGGTCGCCGATCATCAGCGTCTGCGCGGCTTCCAGCTTTTCCTCGGCGAGCAGGTGGGCGATCAATTCGACCTTGTTGGTGCGGGTGCCATCCAGCTCGCTGCCGTAGATCACCTTGAAGTGATGATCGAAGGCGAAATGCCGGGCGATCTCGCGGGCGAACACCGAGGGTTTGGAAGTGGCGACGTAGAGTGTGCGGCCCTGGCCACGCAGGTGTTCGAGCATCTCCAGCACGCCGTCGAACAGGAGGTTCTCGTAGAGACCGGTGACCTTGAAACGCTCACGGTAATGCCCCACCGCCTCCCACGCGCGCGCCTCGTCGAAGCCATAGAACTGCATGAATGCCTGCAACAGCGGCGGGCCGATGAAAGGCTCCAGCTTGGCGAGGTCCGGCTCGTCGATGCCGAGCCTGGCCAGCGCATGCTGAATCGACCGGGTGATGCCTTCGCGCGGATCGGTCAGGGTGCCGTCGAGATCGAAGAGGAGGGTGGAGTGGTGCATGAGTGCTCGTCGTTGCGTTTCGATGGGTGGAATTATATAGGGCGCAGCGTAGGGCCGAACTTGTTCGGCCAAGGGGGAGCGGTGGTGGCCGAACAAGTTCGGCCCTACGACGTACCTTCCGCCATATGCAGATTTTTCAACTTCACGTAATTCCCGGCGGTATAGCTGAAGAAGCTGCGCTCCTTCTCGGTCAGCGGGCGGACCTGTTTCACCGGGCTGCCGACGTAGAGGAAGCCGCTTTCCAGCGTCTTGCCCGGCGGTACCAGGCTGCCGGCGCCGATGATGACGTCGTCCTCGACCACCACGCCGTCCATGACGATCGAGCCCATGCCCACCAGGATGCGGTTGCCCAGGGTGCAGCCATGCAGGGTGACCTTGTGGCCGACGGTGACTTCGTCGCCGATGGTCAGCGGGAAGCCGTCCGGGTTGAACGGGCCGGCGTGGGTGATGTGCAGCACGCTGCCGTCCTGGATGCTGCTGCGCGCGCCGATGCGGATGCGGTGCATGTCGCCGCGGATCACCGTCAGCGGCCAGACCGAGCTGTCTTCGCCGATCTCGATGTCGCCGATCAGCACGGCGCTGGGGTCGACGAATACGCGCTCGCCGAGCTTCGGCGTGTGATTCTGGTAGGTGCGGATGGACATGGTTGACTCCAGTGATGAATGAACGCCAAGCAGAGCAGAACCTCCTTGGCGTGAAGCTTATGGCTGATTCTCTCGCCGGGCATCGCGAAAGAACTCGCCGGGCGTGGCGCCGAACTGCTCGCGAAACGCAGCGATGAAGGCCGACAGCGATTCGTAGCCGCAGCCCAGCGCCACATCGGTGACCCGCTCGCCACGCTCCAGCGCCGGCAGCGCGCTGAGCAGCCGCAGGCGTTGCCGCCAGGCGCGGAAGGTCAGGCCGGTTTCGCGCAGGAACAGCCGGCTCAGGGTGCGTTCCGAAACGTTTAGCGCCTGGCTCCAGTCGGCCAGGCTCTCGCGGGAGTCGGGGTGGTTCTGCAGGCGTTTGCACAGCTGGCGCAGGCGCGGTTCGGCTGGCAGCGGCAGCACCAGTTCGATCTCCGGCGCGCAACCCAGCTGATCCAGCAACACCTGCACCAGACGGCCTTCCGGGCCATCCTCGGCATAGGCTTCGGGCAGCGTGCTGAAGTGCTGGATCAGCTCACGCAACAGCGGGCTGATCTGCAACACGCGGCAGCGCTCGGGGGCGTCGCTGACCACGCTGCGGTCGATGTACAGGCTGCGGATGCAGGTATCCGCCGCGCAGAACACCTGATGAGTGATGCCGGCGGGCACCCATACCGCGCGCAGCGGCGGCGCGATGAAGCGGCCACGGTCGGTACGCACCTCGAGCACCCCTTCCACCGCATGGGACAGCTGCACCCAGGGATGGCTGTGGCGATAGCCGAGCTTGAGGTTGGGCGGTGAATCGAGCTGGCCATAGACCGGCCGTGGCAATTGCCGGAGCTCACCGAGGCGGGCGATCAGCGCAGCCTCTTGTCCGATTGGCGACATTTAGTGCCTGCCTGGCGTTAGTCGGAAAATTCCGGTCACGATAAGGTCGCGGCCTGTTGTCTGCAAGCTACAAGGATTTTTCGCCATGGCCCATCTGCGCCTGCTGTTTGATAACTTCACCCTCGCCCTGCTGGCGGTCATCGCCATCGCCACCTTCCTGCCCTGCGAAGGCCAGGGCGCGGTGATCTTCGGCTGGGCCACGACCCTGGCCATCGCCCTGCTGTTCTTCATGCACGGCGCCAAGCTGTCGCGCGAAGCGATTCTCGCCGGTGCCGGTCACTGGCGCCTGCACCTGCTGGTCTTCGCCTGCACCTTCGTGATGTTTCCGCTGCTGGGCCTGGCGCTCAAGCCGCTGCTGACGCCGCTGGTGGGCACCGAGCTGTACCTGGGCATCCTCTACCTCTGCGCCCTGCCCGCCACCGTGCAGTCGGCGATCGCTTTCACCTCGCTGGCGCGCGGCAACATCCCGGCGGCGATCTGCAGCGCGGCGGCTTCCAGCCTGCTCGGCATCTTCCTCACGCCGATCCTGGTGATGCTGTTGCTGGGCGTTGAAGGCGAAGCCGGGTCGACGCTCGACTCCATCGGCAAGATCGTGCTGCAGCTGCTGGTGCCCTTCGTCGCCGGGCAGTTCGCGCGGCGCTGGATCGGCGCCTGGGTGACGCGCAACAAGGGCTGGCTGAAAACCGTCGACCAGGGCTCCATCCTGCTGGTGGTCTACACCGCGTTCAGCGATGCGGTGGTCGAGGGGCTCTGGCAACTGATACCGCTGTCGCGACTGCTGGCGCTGACGCTGGTCTGCTGCCTGTTGCTGGCCATCGTGCTCTGGGCCACGCATTTCCTCGGCAAGCGCCTGGGGTTCAATCTGGAAGACCGCATCACCATCCTCTTCGCCGCCTCGAAGAAGAGCATGGCCACCGGCGTGCCCATGGCGCAGGTGCTGTTCGCCACCAGCGCGGTGGGCACGATCATCCTGCCGCTGATGATCTTCCACCAGATCCAGCTGATGGTCTGCGCGGTACTTGCCCAGCGCTATGCGCAGCGAGAGGAACTGGTGGAGGAAGGAGGTGATGCACAAAGGAGCCCTTCTTCGTGAGCCGCC
Organism: Stutzerimonas stutzeri; assembly: GCF_013522825.1. Taxonomy (GTDB): domain Bacteria; phylum Pseudomonadota; class Gammaproteobacteria; order Pseudomonadales; family Pseudomonadaceae; genus Stutzerimonas; species Stutzerimonas stutzeri_AK. The sequence continues at coordinate 38,962 of NZ_JAAMQZ010000019.1, read as the reverse complement.
TGGCGGTGAGGTTGTATCACCGCAGTCATGGTATTAAGATTTGCCACCATGAACAGCAAGCAGCTCAGCACCCTGAAAGCCATCTTCGCCAAGCCAGTGCCGAGTTCGCTGGAGTGGATGCGCATCGAGGCCCTGTTCGTGGCGGCGGGTGCCAGAACCATCGAAGGCAACGGCTCTCGCGTTCGCTTCGAGCTGAATGGTGTGGTCGGTACCTTCCATCGACCGCATCCTGACAAGGAAGCCAGGCCCTACCAGGTACGCGATGCGCGAGCCTTCCTTGAACAAGCAGGAGTGACGCCATGAAAGCCATGAATTACAAGGGCTATGCCGCCCGTATCGAATACAGTGACGAAGATGGCCTGTTCGTGGGGCATATCGCCGGCATTCGCGATGTGGTGGGTTTTCACGGGGAATCCGTACAGGAGCTGCGCGCCGCCTTCGAAGAGGCCGTGGACGATTACCTGGCCACATGCGCCAAGCTGGATCGCTCCCCGCAAAAGCCGTACTCCGGCAAGTTGAGTCTGCGACTTGAACCCGAACTGCATGCCTCCGTCGCTGTAAAGGCTGCGTTGGCGCACAAGAGCATCAACCAGTGGGTTGCCGATCTGCTCAGCAGAGAAGCGCACGCATAGTTTTCGAGCACGTTCCGGAGCGTTCACTGGCAACGCCATTCTTGTAAACCGATCGCCAGCAAGCTGGCTCTACGAAAGGCGCAACCCATAGCCCCCGTTTATCGGTCCGATCCCCAGCTGCGCGGTCAGGCATTTGTCTTTAACATGCGGGGCATATTCATCACAAAGGGCCAATGCCGTGACCGCCACCAATCCGCTGCTTCGCGATTTCGACCTGCCGCCCTATTCCGAGATCCGCCCCGAGCACGTCGAGCCGGCCGTGGACAGCATCCTCGGCGACAACCGCGTCGCCTTGCAGGAACTGCTCAGCCGTCCGGCGGAAAGCCTCGACTGGTCGACACTGGTGGTCGGCCTGGATGAAATGAACGAGCGCCTCAGCCGTGCCTGGGGGCCGGTGAGCCACCTCAATGCGGTGTGCAACAACCCCGAATTGCGCGCCGCCTACGAGGCCTGCCTGCCCAAGCTGTCCGCGTATGCCACGGAGCTTGGTCAGAATGCCGACCTGTTCGCCGCCTACCAGGCGCTGTCGTTGAGCCCCGAGGCGGACGGTTTCGATGTGGCGCAGAAGACCATCCTCGAACATGCCCTGCGTGACTTCCGCCTGTCCGGCATCGACCTGCCGCCCGCCGAGCAGCAGCGTTTCGGTGCCATCCAGATGAAGCTGGCCGAGCTGGGCAGCACCTTCTCCAACCAGTTGCTCGATGCGACCCAGGCCTGGACCCGGCACGTCACCGACGAAAGCCTGCTGGCCGGTATCCCGGATTCGGCCAGGGCGCAGATGGCCGAAGCGGCCAGGGCCAAGGAACTCGATGGCTGGCTGATCAGCCTGGAATTCCCCAGCTACTATGCGGTGATGACCTACGCCGATGACCGCGCGTTGCGCGAGGAAGTCTACGTCGCCTATTCCACCCGCGCCTCGGACCAGGGGCCGAATGCCGGCCAGTTCGACAACGGCCCGGTGATGGAAGAGCTTCTCGATCTGCGCCAGGAACTGGCCAGGCTGCTGGGCTTCGGCGACTACGCCGAGCTGTCGCTGGCGACCAAGATGGCCGAAAGCACCGATCAGGTGCTGGGCTTCTTGCGTGACCTGGCCGTGCGCAGCAAGCCGTTCGCCGAGCGCGACCTGCAGGAGCTGCGCGCTTTCGCTGCCGACCATGGCGTGACCGACCTGCAGAGCTGGGACCTGGGCTACTTCGGCGAGAAGCTGCGCCAGCAGCGCTACAGTCTGAATCAGGAAGAGCTGCGCGAATACTTTCCCATCGACAAGGTGCTGTCGGGGCTGTTCGCCATCGTCCAGCGTCTGTACGGCATCGAGATTCACGAGCTGGAGAACTTCGACAGCTGGCACCCGGACGTGCGCCTGTTCGAGATCCGCGAGAACGGCGAGCACGTCGGCCGCTTCTTCTTCGACCTCTACGCCCGTGCCAACAAGCGCGGCGGCGCCTGGATGGACGGTGCGCGCGACAAGCGCCGCACCTGCCTGGGCACCCTGCAGACGCCGGTGGCCAACCTGGTCTGCAACTTCACCCCGGCAGTGGGCGAGCGCCCGGCGCTGCTGACCCATGATGAAGTCACCACCCTCTTCCACGAATTCGGCCATGGCCTGCATCACTTGCTGACCCGGATCGAACATGCCGGCGCCTCGGGCATCAACGGCGTGGCCTGGGATGCCGTCGAGCTGCCCAGCCAGTTCATGGAGAACTGGTGCTGGGAACCGGAGGGCCTGGCGCTGATTTCCGGACATTACCAGACCGGCGAACGCCTGCCCCAGGACAAGCTGGACCAGATGCTGGCAGCGAAGAATTTCCAGTCCGGCATGATGATGGTGCGCCAGTTGGAATTCTCGCTGTTCGACTTCGAACTGCACGCGACCCACGGCGATGGTCGCAGCGTGCTGGAGGTGCTGGAAGGCGTCCGCGACGAGGTTTCGGTGATGCGTCCGCCGGCCAGCAACCGCTTCCCCAACAGCTTCGCGCACATCTTCGCCGGCGGTTACGCGGCCGGTTACTACAGCTACAAATGGGCCGAAGTGCTGTCGTCCGATGCCTTCTCGCGCTTCGAGGAAGAAGGCGTGTTCAATCCCGAGACGGGCCGCGCCTTCCGCGAGGCCATCCTGGCCCGTGGCGGCTCGCAGGAGCCGATGGTGCTGTTCGTCGATTTCCGTGGCCGCGAACCGTCCACCGACGCGCTGCTGCGCCACCTGGGCCTGGCGGAGAAAGTGGCATGAGCGAGGAGTCGAAGGTCACCACCAAGCGCTTCATCGCCGGCGCCGTGTGCCCGGCGTGCAGTGCCACCGACAGCATCAAGATGTGGGATGTGGACGACGTGCCGCACCGTGAATGCGTGGTCTGCGGCTATGCCGATACGCTCAACGCCCAAGGCCAGTCAGTGCCCTCGGAGCTGGGCACGCGAGTCAATCAGACCAAGCCGAAAGCGCCTGAGGCGCAGGTGCAGACCGTGCAGTTCTTTCCCAATCCGAAGCTGAAAAAACCGGAGTAGGGTAAGCCTGCGCGGGGCGGCGTGAGCGGCTCATTTCACCACTTCCGGCGCCGTGGCGGTTACCTGCGGCGCGCGGGCGAACAGGCGCTTGAGCCGCATCGCCGGTTCTTCGATGTAATGCCATGAAAGCGCCGCCAGCAGCAGGGTCGGTACGAAGCTGATCAGTGTCAGCCAGAACACGCCGATTTCGTGCCCCAGCGAGTAGACCGTCAGCTGCTGCAGGGGAAAGGCGTAGATATACATGCCGTAGGAAAAATCGCCGTATTTGCCGAACCCTGCCAGCCAGGGGATCGGCGCGTAGGCGATGTAAATGACCAGATAGGGCAGCGCCAGGGCGTAGACGAAGGGACCGCTGGCGGTGTGGAAGGTCAGCACCAGCGCGCCGACCAGCAGCGCGGCGATCCAGGCGCGCCACGGAATGCTGTCGCGATACAGGTACAGCGCCGCGCCGCTGTAGTAGAGCAGGCCGAGCTTGAAGATGTTCTTGAGCAGGAAGGAGTCGATCCCGAGCCTGCCGATCAGCCAGAAGTGGCACACCGCGAAGAAAGCGATTGGCAGCATGATCAGGCGTTGGCTGAGAATGCCGGTCAGCCCCATCACCAGCACGCCCAGGTACATCATGACTTCCAGCGGCAGGGTCCACAGCGAGCCATTGACCACGTCGGGGTAGATGTTCTGGGTGAATACGCCCGGCAGCTCGTACTGGGTGGCCAGCAGGATGTTCAGCAGGTAGGTCCAGGTAGTCGAGGAGGCGAAGTAGTTGCCCAGGCTCTCCTGCGTGACCAGGGGGCCGATGATGAAGGCCGACAGCAGCACGGTCAGCACCAGCGCCGGCAGGATGCGCAACGCCCGCTTGATCAGAAAGCTCGTCGTGCTGCTGCTGTTCAGCCAGGACGAAGTGATCAGGTAGCCGCTGATGACGAAGAAGATCGCGACGGCGAACTCTCCGCCGTTCTCGTAACCGGTCAGCAGCTCGATAGGTTCGTCCGGGCGTCGTCCGGTCAGTGGATAGCTGTGAACGACCAGCACCAGCGAAGCTGCAAAAAAGCGCAGGAAATCGAAGTTGTTTTGCCTCGACGGCAAGGATGCACCGCGCTGCATGGTCGCTCTCCCTAAAGGCCATGAGCAGGCCTGGTTGTTATTTTTCTGCAGAGGCTTCGTTCATTGCGTAACCGAATCGTTCCGCTTTTCCGACCAGCGGCTGTGGAGCGCTGGCACGTTCTTTTCTCCTTGCGTTCGTCGGAAGGCGCGGCAGAGGCTTGGTGGCAACATATACTGTATGCATGAACAGTAACGGATGCAGCCATGAGCCAAAACCTCTCCACCCCCCGCGGTCGCGGTACTGCCAGCAACCCGCACAACCGCTTCGCACCGACCTTGAGCGAGGCCTATGACGATGGCTGGGAGCAAGAGGTGCCGCCCACCCGCGCCACCGAAGTGCGCCGTGAGACGGCCAAGACCGTCATCACCCGCAACCAGTCGCCGGATGTCGGCTTCGATCGTTCGGTCAATCCGTATCGGGGTTGCGAACATGGTTGCATCTACTGTTTTGCGAGGCCCAGCCATGCTTATTGGGACCTGTCGCCGGGCATCGATTTCGAGACCCGGCTGATCGCCAAGACCAATCTGGCCGAATGCCTGGAGCAGGAACTGAGCAAGCCCGGCTACGTGCCGCAACCCATCGCGCTGGGCGTGAACACCGATGCCTATCAGCCGCTGGAGCGCGAGCAGCGGTTGACTCGCCAGACGCTGGAAATCCTGCTGCGCTACCGGCATCCGGTGCACATCATTACCAAGGGCTCGCTGGTGCTGCGCGATCTGGATCTGCTGGTGCCCTTGGCCGAGCAGCGGCTGGTCAGCGTCTCGGTCAGTCTGACCACGCTGGATGACGAGCTCAAGCGCATCATGGAACCCCGCGCCGCCTCGCCCGCGGCGCGTCTGCGCGTATTGCGCACCCTTCACGGGGCGGGCGTGCCGGTCAGTGTGATGTGCGCGCCGATGATCCCGATGATCAACGACATGGAGCTGGAGCGTCTGCTCGAAGCCGCACGCGAAGCCGGTGCGGCGTCGGCGGGTTACGTGCTGCTGCGCCTGCCCCATGAGCTGGTGGAGCTGTTCGAGGGCTGGCTGGCCGAACACTTTCCCCAGCGCGCCGGGCATGTGATGAGCCTGGTGCGCCAGTCACGCGGCGGCAAGGATTACGACAGCCGCTTCGGCAGCCGCATGCGCGGCGAAGGTCAGTTCGCCGAGTTGCTTGCCCAGCGTTTTCGGCTGGCCTGCAAGCGTCTGGGTTACAACCGCCGTGACCAGAACTTCGGGCTGGACTGCAGCCGCTTCGCCCCGCCGGGGCAGCAGATGCGTTTGCTCTAAGGCCTTGAAACAGAGGCCGAACACGTTCGGCCCTACGACAGCCCGGTATGGGCGCTTGCCGACCGTAGGGCTGCATTCATTCAGCCATTGGATAACCCGCACTCGACGGGCGGGATCTGCGGCTTTTCTGCCCTCACGGATTTCGCACCGGAACTCTGGCGAGCGCGAATGGCACCAACCCATGCACGCAACGGATTGCCTGACGTGTTTCTTGGCTTACTGGAGGCGATATGGATTGGTTCGACCTGCTGCAATGGCCGGCGATGGTGGTCACGGTAGTCGCGGCGTGGCTGATCGGCTCGTTGCGACCGGGACGGCGGACGACTGGTTTCTGGTGCTTTCTGGCAAGCAACCTGCTCTGGGTCATCTGGGGCTGGCATGCCGGCGCCTGGGCGCTGATCGTCCTGCAGGTATGCCTGGCGCTGATGAACATTCGGGGCGTGAAGAAGAACGATGGTGGTACCGAGCGGTCCGAAGCAGCGACGGAGGGTTCATGAATTGCCAGTCGGCAATCGCTGTCTATACTCCGAAGCGTAGGGGTACTGAGTGCAATCCGACTGTGTTATGCAGGCGAAGGATTGGCCACTGTAGTCTCGGTGGCGCAGCCAGAGCAGATCGGTCTGATCGGGAACGTAGCTGGGATCACCGGGCCAAGGCCTCAGGCCCGGAACAGCCGCTTTTCGGCGGGGCGAAGCAGTCGGCGGGATAACAAGAACCATAAAGGGGACCCGCAATGTCTCGACATCCAACGTTCTGGATGAGTCTCGGGCTGTGGCTATTGTTCGGTCAGGCGCACGCCGCCTGGGACGTGAACATGCGAGCCGGTGTAACCGATGTCAGCCGCTCCGTCTTCGACCTGCACATGGCGATCTTCTGGATCTGCGTGGTGATCGGCGCGCTGGTGTTCGGCGTGATGATCTATTCGATGATCGCGCACCGCCGCTCCAAGCGTCCGCACTCGGCGAACTTCCATGAAAACACCAGGGTCGAGGTGCTCTGGACGGTCATTCCCTTGCTGATCCTGGTGGGCATGGCGGTGCCGGCCACGCGCACGCTGATCCATATCTACGATTCGTCCGAGTCCGACGTGGATATCCAGATTACGGGCTACCAGTGGAAGTGGCACTACAAGTACCTGGGTGAGGATGTGGAGTTCTTCAGCAACCTCACCACGCCGCGCGTCCAGATCAACAACCTGGTGCCCAAGGGTGAGCACTATCTGCTGGAGGTCGATGAGCCGCTGGTGATTCCCACCGGCGCCAAGGTGCGCTTCTTGATTACTGCGGCGGATGTCATCCACTCCTGGTGGGTGCCGCAGCTGGCGGTGAAGAAGGATGCCATTCCCGGCTTCATCAACGAATCCTGGACCCGCGTCGAGGAACCCGGCATCTACCGCGGTCAGTGCACCGAGCTGTGCGGCAAGGATCACGGCTTCATGCCGGTGGTGGTGGACGTACGTGCGCCGGAAGACTATGCCGCCTGGCTCGTCGAGAAAAAGGCTGAGGCCGCCAAGCTGGCCGAGCTGACCAGCAAGGAATGGACGCTGGAGGAGCTTATTGCTCGCGGCGAGAAGGTCTATCAGACCACCTGCGTGGCCTGCCACCAGGCCAGCGGCGAGGGCATGCCGCCGACCTTCCCGGCGCTCAAGGGCTCGCAGATGGTCACCCAGGACATCGAGGCGCATATCGATATCGTCGTCAACGGCAAGCCGGGCACCTCCATGGCGGCCTTTGGCAAGCAGCTGTCGGAAGTCGATCTGGCTGCCGTCATCACCTACGAGCGCAACGCCTGGGGCAATGACACGGGCGAGATGGTCACGCCGAAAGACGTGCTCGATTTCAAACAGGCCGAAGAAGCCACCCAATAAGAGGACAGGCTGATGAGTGCAGTGATCGACGACCATGGTCATGCCGGGCACGACCATCATCACGGCCCGGCCAAGGGCCTCTCGCGCTGGCTGCTGACCACCAACCACAAGGACATCGGCTCGATGTACCTGTGGTTCAGCTTCGCCGCCTTCCTGCTCGGCGGCTCCTTCGCCATGGTCATCCGTGCCGAGCTGTTCCAACCCGGCCTGCAGATCGTGCAGCCGGAGTTCTTCAACCAGATGACCACCATGCACGGTCTGGTGATGGTCTTCGGCGCGGTGATGCCGGCCTTCGTCGGCCTGGCCAACTGGATGATCCCGTTGATGATCGGCGCGCCGGACATGGCCCTGCCGCGGATGAACAACTTCAGCTTCTGGCTGTTGCCGGCGGCCTTCGGCCTGCTGGTGTCAACGCTGTTCATGGAGGGCGGCGGGCCGAATTTCGGCTGGACCTTCTACGCGCCCCTGTCGACGACCTACGCGCCGGAGTCGGTGACCTTCTTCATCTTCGCCATCCACCTGATGGGCATCAGTTCGATCATGGGCGCGATCAACGTCATCGCCACCGTGCTCAACCTGCGCGCGCCAGGCATGACGCTGATGAAGATGCCGCTGTTCGTCTGGACCTGGCTGATCACCGCCTTCCTGCTGATCGCGGTGATGCCGGTGCTGGCCGGCGTGGTGACCATGATGCTGATGGACATCCACTTCGGCACCAGCTTCTTCAGCGCGGCGGGTGGCGGCGATCCGGTGCTGTTCCAGCACGTTTTCTGGTTCTTCGGCCACCCCGAGGTGTACATCATGATCCTGCCGGCGTTCGGCGCGGTCAGTTCGATCATCCCGGCCTTCAGCCGCAAGCCGCTGTTCGGCTACACCTCGATGGTCTACGCCACCGGCGCCATCGCCTTCCTCTCGTTCATCGTCTGGGCGCACCACATGTTCACCGTGGGCATCCCGCTGACCGGCGAGCTGTTCTTCATGTACGCGACCATGCTCATCGCCGTGCCAACGGGGGTGAAGGTGTTCAACTGGGTGAGCACCATGTGGCGCGGCTCCTTGACCTTCGAGGCGCCGATGCTGTTCGCCGTGGCCTTCGTCATCCTGTTCTCCATCGGCGGCTTCTCCGGGCTGATGCTGGCCATCGCCCCGGCGGACTTCCAGTACCACGATACCTATTTCGTGGTGGCGCACTTCCACTACGTGCTGGTGCCCGGTGCGATCTTCGGCATCTTCGCTTCGGCCTACTACTGGCTGCCCAAATGGACCGGGCACATGTATGACGAAACCCTGGCCAGGCTGCATTTCTGGCTGTCGTTCGTGGGCATGAACCTGGCGTTCTTCCCCATGCACTTCGTCGGTCTGGCCGGCATGCCACGGCGTATCCCGGACTACAACATGATGTTCGCCAACTTCAACATGGTGTCCTCGGTGGGTGCCTTCATGTTCGGCGCCACTCAGCTGCTGTTCCTGTTCATCGTCATCAAGTGCATCCGAGGTGGCCCCGCTGCTGCAGCCAAGCCTTGGGACGGTGCGGAAGGACTGGAATGGAGCGTGCCTTCGCCGGCGCCCTACCACACCTTTACCACCCCGCCGGACATGCACACCCTGCATGAGCACCGGACGGGTCCCAAGCATGAATAGGTTAGAAGCCGCTGGAGGCTGGAGGCTGAACGAAGGGAAACCGATGCGGCGTGCTTCGCTGGTGCTTGGCGCAAAGCTTCGCGAGCATGTTTCTGCGGATAATTCTGGAGTGGCTAAAGGGCTTTTTCGTCCAGCTTCCAGCCTCCAGCGCTCTTGTCGTCTTCTGGAGATACGGCCATGAAAGCTGAGCTGCCGCTTGCCCAACTGGTCCGCCGCCTGATCTTCGTCGTGGTGGCGATGTTCGCCTTCGGCTTCGCTCTGGTGCCGATCTATGACGTGATGTGCCAGGCCTTCGGCATCAATGGCAAGACCGCCGGTGCCTATCAGGGGGCGCAGACGGTGGACGAGGCGCGAGAAATTCGCGTGCAGTTCCTGGCCACCAACGCCGCCGGCATGGTCTGGCAGTTCGGTCCCCAGGCTGAGCAGCTCAGGGTCAACCCCGGTGCCAGCGAGGAAATCCGCTTTGTCGCCTACAACCCCACGGACAAGCCGATGACCGCCCAGGCCGTGCCCAGCGTGTCGCCGTCCAGAGCGGCAGCGTATTTCCACAAGACCGAGTGTTTCTGCTTTACCCAGCAGGTGTTGCAGCCGGGTGAGCGTATCGAAATGCCGGTGCGCTTCATCGTCGACCGCGACCTGCCGGGCGATGTGCACAACCTGACCCTCGCCTACACGCTGTTCGACATCACGTCCAGCCAGCCGCCGGTTGCCGCTCTGTCCAGGGCGACCAAGGAGAGCCCGCAATGAGCACCGAGAGCCATCAGCCAACCGAAAGCCATCAGCAGTACTACGTCCCGGCCCAGAGCAAATGGCCCATCGTCGCCACCGTCGCACTGCTGGTCACCGTCTACGGCCTGGGGCTCTGGTTTAACGATCTCAAGGCCGCACGGGCCGAATCCAGCGGTCCGCTGGTGTTCTTCATCGGCGCCCTGCTGATCGCCTGGATGATGTTCGGCTGGTTCGGTGCGGTGGTCAGAGAAAGCCGCTCGGGCCTCTACAGCCCGCAGATGGACCGCTCGTTCCGCTGGGGCATGACCTGGTTCATCTTCTCCGAGGTGATGTTCTTCGCCGCCTTCTTCGGTGCGCTGTTCTACATCCGCTACTGGGTCGGCCCCTGGCTCGGCGGCGAAGGTGACAAGGGCGTCAGCAACATGCTCTGGCCCGGTTTCGAATACACCTGGCCGCTGCTGAACAACCCCGACCCGAAACTCTACCCGGCACCGGACGGCGTCATCAGCGCCTGGGGCCTGCCGCTGATCAATACCATACTGCTGGTGACCTCCAGCTTCACCCTGACCTGGGCGCACCATGCGCTGAAGAAGGACAACCGCAAGCAGCTGAAGATCGGCCTGGGGCTGACCGTGCTGCTGGGTGCGATCTTCCTGGCGCTACAGATCGAAGAGTATGTCCACGCCTACAGCGAGCTGGGGCTGACGCTGGGATCGGGCATCTACGGGGCGACTTTCTTCATGCTCACCGGCTTTCACGGCGCCCACGTCACCATCGGCGCGATCATCCTGACGGTGATGCTGGTACGCATCCTGCGAGGCCACTTCACGCGTGAACATCATTTCGGCTTCGAGGCGGCTGCCTGGTATTGGCACTTCGTGGATGTGGTCTGGCTGGGGCTGTTCATCTTCGTCTACGTGCTCTAGCCAAGAACCGACCGCAGCTGGCCCGAATAGAACCCCCAGCCGATCAGCGCGACGATCAGCGCGCTGAGGATGACGCGAACGAACAGGGCCATGACGACACGAGACGTCCGTCCCGCGTCATGGACCAGGAAGAACAGGCCACTGAACAGACTGATCAGCGTGGCGACTAAGAGAACAACGATAACCGCCTTGAGCATGGGCGGATCCACGACAGGGGTGATGGGGGTGGAGTATAGCCAGCCGTATCCACAGACGAGAGCGACCGCAGGAGGGCCGCGTCATGAACGGCTTCCGACCGGGGCTGCTGCCGACGCTGGTGGTGCTGGCCTTGCTGCCGGTGCTGGTCTGGCTGGGGTTCTGGCAACTCGAACGCGGCGAGCAGAAGCGCGACATGCTGGAGCGACAGGAGGCCCGCGCCCAGCTCGGAGCATTGTCGCCCGCCGAGCTGGACGGGCTGCCGGACCCTGCCTACAGTCGCGTACACCTGCAGGGCCGTTTCGATGCCGAGCACAGCTTCCTGCTCGACAGCCGCACCCGCGACGGCCAGGTCGGGGTCGAGTTGCTGCAGCCCTTCCAGGATCAGCCCAGCGGACGCTGGGTCATCGTCAATCGCGGCTGGATTCCCTGGCCGGACCGGCGTATCGCGCCCGCATTCGATACCCCCGGGCAGGCGCTGAAGCTGGCCGCCTGGGTCCATGTGCCGGCGGGCAAGCCGTTCGTCCTCGACAGGGGCATGGCCGAAGGTTGGCCCAGGCTGATCAATCATGTGGATGTACAGCAATTGTGGGAGACCCTTGGGCGCGACGGCATTGCCTACGAGCTGCGTCTCGAGCCGGGGCCGACGGCCTATCGCGCCGACTGGCCGGTCACCAGCATGAGCCCGGCGCAGCATCGGGGCTATGCCGTGCAATGGTTCGCGCTGGCCGCCGCGCTGCTGGCGCTGTTCATTTATCTGGGCGTGCATCAGGCACGGGAGAATCAGCATGCCACTCATGAATCCGACCGCCGCCCAACCTGAGCCACGGCGTGGCCGTGGTCGCCTGCAACTGCTGCTGATCATCGGCGTGGTGCTGGGGCCGATGTTGCTTGCTTCGGCCATGTACCGCTTCGGTTTCTGGGTGCCGGAAAGCCGCAGCTACGATGGCGTGCTGGTCGCCGACGGACAGGGCCGCGATGCCATCGGCGTGACGGCTGCGGGCGAGCCGCGCTGGGAGCTGCTGGTCACCGCACCGCAGGGCTGCCACGAGGAATGCCGGCAACTGGTCTACCTGGCGCGACAGATCAACATCGGCCTGGCCCGCGAAGCTGCTCGTGCCGGGCATGCGCTGGCCACGACGCAGACGCTGGAGGCCGATTACGATCAGCGGTTGCGACGCGAATACCCGCAGCTGACGCGCTATGCACTGGATGCCGCCGCCTATTCGGCAAATCCCGAAGTCCCCGCCGGACCGCAACTGTGGATCGTCGATCCCCTCGGCAACCTGGTGCTGCGCTACGCGGCCGATGCCGATGGCAAGGCGATTCTTGATGATCTGAAGTACCTGCTGAAGATTTCGCAGATAGGGTGAAGACGATAAAGGCGCTGGGGGCTGAAGGCTGGACGGGGAGGCGTCTGCCACACGGATTACTGGTGAGACGGCGGTCTGAGCGTCCAGCCTCAAGCCTCCAGACCGAGTGAAACGAGGACTCTATGCAAGCATCACGCCCCGGATATCGTCTCGCCCTGATCGCCACCGCCCTGGCCGTGGTGGTGGTGTTGCTGGGCGCCTATACGCGGCTGACCCATGCTGGCCTGGGCTGCCCGGACTGGCCCGGCTGTTACGGTTTTCTCGCGGTGCCGATGAGCGAGCACAAGCAGAGCCTCGCTGCCCTGCGTTTCCCCGAGGCACCGCTGGAGGTGCGCAAGGGCTGGAACGAGATGGTCCATCGCTACTTCGCCGGCGCCCTGGGGCTGGTGATTCTCGGGTTGGCGGTACAGGCCCTGCGCCGTCGCGGCGAGCCGGGCCAGCCAGTGAAACTGCCGCTGCTGTTGCTCGCTGTGGTGATCGCCCAGGCGATCTTCGGCATGTGGACGGTGACGCTGCAGCTCTGGCCGCAGATCGTCACCACGCATCTGCTCGGCGGCTTCGCCACCCTGAGCCTGCTGTTTCTGCTGTGTCTGCGCCTGTCCGGACGCTTACCCGCTCTGTCTGTAGCCGTTCCGGCACGGCTGCGGCTGTTCGCCGGGCTGGCCATGGCGCTGGTGATCGGGCAGATCGCCCTGGGCGGCTGGGTCAGCAGCAACTATGCGGCAGTGGCCTGCACGGATTTCCCGACCTGCCACGGTGAATGGTGGCCGCAGATGGATTTCATCCGCGCCTTCGATCTGACTCATCACGACATCGGCCCCAACTACCTTGGCGGGCTGCTCTATGGCGAGGCGCGCACCGCCATCCATGTCGCCCACCGGATCGGTGCGCTGCTGATCATTCTGGTACTGCTGATGCTGGCCTGGCGACTGTTTCGCTACGGCCTCGGTCACCTTGCCGCGCTGTTGCTGGCGGCGCTGGCCGTGCAGGTCGCCCTGGGCATCAGCAATGTGCTGCTCAACCTGCCGCTGGCCGTCGCCGTGGCCCACAACGGTGGCGGCGCGGCTCTGCTGCTGGTGCTGGTGCTGATCAATTTCCGCTTGCGTGCGCAGCGCCGGACGGTTGCCCGGACACACACTGAAACCCCTTCCGGCATGCTGCAGCGCGACCCCAATGGCAACGCCGGGGTCGAACTGCCCAGCCCATGACCACAAGGAGAAGCCCATGGCCACAGTACTCAGCCAATCGAGCGTCACGGCAGGCTGGCGCGACTACCTGGAGCTGACCAAGCCGAAGGTGGTGCTGCTGATGCTCATCACCTCGCTGGTAGGCATGTTCCTCGCCACCCGCGCCGGGGTGCCCTGGACGGTGCTGCTGTTCGGCAACCTCGGCATCGCCCTGTGCGCCGGGGGCGCGGCGGCGGTCAATCATGTGGTGGACCGTCGTATCGACGCGGTGATGGCGCGCACCCACAAGCGGCCACTGGCCGAGGGGCGGGTTTCACCCTTCGCCGCGCTGACCTTCGCCCTGGCGCTGAGCGTCGCCGGGCTGGCCCTGCTGCTGGTGTTCACCAATGCCCTGGCGGCCTGGCTGACGCTGGCCTCGCTGCTCGGCTATGCGGTGGTCTACACCGGCTTTCTCAAACGCGCCACGCCGCAGAACATCGTCATCGGTGGGCTGGCCGGCGCCGCGCCGCCGTTGCTGGGCTGGGTCGCGGTAACCGGGCAGGTCAGCGCCGAACCGCTGCTGCTGGTGCTGATCATCTTCGCCTGGACGCCACCGCACTTCTGGGCTCTGGCCATCCATCGCAAGGCCGAATACGCCAAGGTCAATATCCCCATGCTGCCGGTGACCCACGGCGAGCATTACACCAAGGTGCACATCCTGCTCTACACGGCGGTGCTGCTGGCGGTGAGCTTCATGCCCTATGCCATCCACATGAGCGGCCCGCTGTACCTGGCTGCCGCCGTCCTGTTGGGTGCGCGTTTCCTCTACTGGGCCGTCGTGCTGTACCGCGACAGCCGGCCCCATGCGGCGATCAGGACCTTCAAATTCAGCATCTGGTACCTGTTCGCCCTGTTCATTGCGCTGCTGGTTGATCATTATCTGCTGCTGAATATCTGAAGCCGCTCAACAAGGAAGCCCATGACTCGTATCCAGACCACCGTGTTCATCCTCGTCGCGTTGATCGCGCTGGTCATCGGGCTGACGGTCTACCGGGTGCTCGACAGCGAGCCCCAGGCCGATCCGACCCGGATGCTGGATGCCGGCATCATCCTGTTGCCGCAGAGCCGCACGGTGCCGGCGCTGAGCCTGACCAATCAGGATGGCGAGCCGGTCCAGGTGGATGAGCTGAAGGGCAAGTGGACCCTGTTGTTCTTCGGCTATACCTTCTGCCCGGATATCTGCCCGGCGACTCTGGCCGAGCTGCGCCAAGTGCGAAACGAGCTGCCCGAGACGGTGCGCGAGCGCATGCAGCCGGTGCTGGTCAGCGTCGATCCGCACCGCGACACGCCTGAGCAGCTCAAGCAGTATCTGGGCTTTTTCGGCGATGGCTTCACCGGGCTGACCGGCCCGCTGGACGATATCCAGACCCTGGCCAATGGCGTCGGCATACCCTTCATTCCCGGCGATACCAGCCGGGAAAACTACACCGTCGATCACAGCGGCAACCTGGTCATCATCGGCCCGGACGGTCGCCAGCGCGGCTTTATCCGCGCGCCGCTGAAAGTGCAGAAGCTGAAGGCAGAATTGCCGGGGCTACTGACCCAGACACAGTAGAAGCCGCCCGCTCCGAAACTAAACCCCTACTCGTAGGGCCGAACCTTGTTCGGCCATTGCCGGTTCGTGGCCGAATGAATTCGGCCCTGCGCCATGAACGACGAACCCCGCACGCGGCGGGGTTCGTCGTCAGACCAAGAGCAGATCAGAAGGCGGGAACGACCGCGCCCTGGTACTTCTCTTCGATGAACTGGCGAACCTCCTCGCTGTGCAGCGCGGCGGCGAGTTTCTGCATGGCCTCGCTGTCCTTGTTGTCCGGGCGGGCGACGAGGATGTTCACGTAGGGCGAATCGCTGCCTTCGATGACCAGTGCGTCCTCGGTGGGGTTGAGCTTGGCCTCCAGCGCGTAGTTGGTGTTGATCAGCGCCAGATCGACCTGGGTCAGCACGCGCGGCAAGGTCGCCGCTTCCAGTTCACGCACCTTGATGCGCTTGGGGTTGTCGGCGATGTCCTTCGGCGTGGCGGTGATGCCGGCGCCATCCTTGAGACTGATCACGCCTGCCTTGGCCAGCAGCAGCAACGCGCGACCGCCGTTGGTGGCGTCGTTGGGAATCACCACGTTGGCGCCGTTGGGCAGTTCGTCCAGCAACTTGTGCTTGCTGGAGTAGGCGCCGAAGGGCTCGATATGCACGCCCGCGACGCTGATCAGATCGGTGCCCTTGCCCTTGTTGAATTCATCGAGGTACGGCTGATGTTGGAAGAAGTTGGCGTCCAGACGCTTCTCGGCGACCTGGATATTGGGCTGCACATAGTCGGTGAAAACCTTCACGTTCAGCGTCACGCCCTGCTCGGCCAGTTTGGGTTTGACGAATTCCAGCAGCTCCGCATGGGGCACGGCGGTGGCGGCGACGTTCAGTTCGGCAGCCTGGGCGGAAAACGCCGCGACGGTGGCCAGGGCGGCAATCAGTTTTTTCATCGTTCGGTTCCTTCGGAGGTGAATGGGGTGCGAAGGTTCGCTCGCCCGGACAGGCTGTTGAAAAACTACCTGCGTTGGCAATACTGCGTTAAAAACAGGCTCGGACTGCTCATTTAGAACACTAAACTCCGCGTCCTCGCCTGTTTTTGCCTTGTCTTGCCTGCCTCGCCTACGTTTTTCAACAGCCTGCTAACTAGTTCATTTGCGCGAAAAATGGGTAACCAGCTTGTCGCCGACGCTCTGCAGGATCTGCACCAGCACCAGCAGCAGGACCACGGTGACGACCATCACATCGGTCTGGAAACGCTGGTAGCCAAAGCGGATCGCCAGGTCGCCCAGGCCACCGGCACCCACCACGCCGGCCATCGCAGTGTAGGACACCAGGGTGATGGCGGTGACGGTAATCGCAGCGATGATGCCCGGTCGCGCCTCGGGCAGCAATGCACTGAAGATGATTTGCCGCGTCGTCGCGCCCATCGCCTGGGTTGCCTCGATGATGCCGCGATCCACTTCGCGCAGGGCGGTTTCCACCAGCCGTGCGAAGAAGGGCGCGGCGCCCACCACCAGCGGCGGGATCGCCCCGGCCACGCCCAGCGAGGTGCCGGTCAGCAGCACGGTGAAGGGAATCATCACGATCAGCAGGATGATGAACGGCAGCGAGCGCAGCACGTTGACCACGAACGACAGCGCGGCATACAGCGGGCCGTTCTCGAACAGCTGGCGCGGGCCGCTGAGAAACAGCAGCACACCCAGCGGCAGGCCCAGCAGGATGGTGAACAGCAGCGAGCCGCCGAGCATCAGCAGAGTGTCCAGCGTCGCCAACCAGATCTCGTACCAGTCCACATTGGTAAACAAAGCGTCCATCAGCGCAGCACCTCCACATGAACATCGGCGCTATCGAAACGGGACAGGGCGGCCTCGATATCGCCGCCTACCAGGGCCAGGGTCAGTTGGCCGTAGGGGGTGTCCTTGATGCGGTCGATACGCCCGGACAGGATCGAGAAGTCCACGCCCGTCTCGCGTGCGACGCTGCCCAGCAGCGGCTGGTAGGTGGAGTCGCCCTGGAAGGTCAGGCGCAGGATACGTCCTGGTACATGGGCGAAGTCGTCACGCTGTTCGCCTTCATCCACGGCTTCGTCTTCGAGAACGAAACGCTGGGTGGTGGGATGTTGCGGATGCAGAAAGACATCCGTGACCGCGCCCTGCTCGACGATCGCCCCGCCGTCCATCACCGCCACGCGGTCGCAGACCCGGCGGATCACGTCCATCTCATGGGTGATCAGCACGATGGTGAGGTTCAGCTCGCGGTTGATTTCCCCCAGCAACTGCAGCACCTGCGCGGTGGTCTGCGGGTCGAGGGCGCTGGTGGCCTCGTCGCAGAGCAGGATGTCCGGTTCGGTGGCCAGCGCCCGGGCGATGCCGACGCGCTGCTTCTGCCCGCCGGACAGTTGCGCCGGGTATTTGCGCGCATGGTCCTCCAGGCCGACGCGCTGGAGCAGGGCGGCGACGCGGCGCTCGATCTCGCTTTTCGAGTAGCTGCCGGCCAGCCGCAGCGGCATGGCGACGTTGTCGGCGACCGTCTTGGACATCAGCAGATTGAAGTGCTGGAAGATCATCCCCACGCGCTGGCGGAAGCGCCGCAGGCCTTCGGCATCCAGCGCGGTGACCTCTACGCCGTTGACCAGAATGCGTCCGCCGGAAGGCTCTTCCAGGCGGTTGATCAGGCGCAGCAGGGTACTCTTGCCGGCGCCGGAATGGCCGATCAGGCCGAACACCTCGCCAGCGCTGATTTCCAGTCGGGTCGGTTGGAGCGCGGCGATATCGCGACCGGCAACCCGGTAGGTTTTATGGACGTCTTGGAATTCGATCACGGGCGAACCTGTAGGTGCGACGTTCGGAGCCGATGTTCGGCGAAAGGCGGGCATTCTACCTGCTTGGTGTTCAGGTCGCTCGTTTGTGCTGGTTCGATTGAAGGAATCTACTGCTTCCATAGGCAACACAAATCGTCGCAGTCGGCAACCTTGCCGGCCTTGGAAGGGTCATTAATCGGTACACCGTGAATTGATCACGTATCCAGCCGTTGTCGGATGATCGTTTGCGGTTCAGCCAGTTGCTAACCGAGGCCCATCATGACGAACACAACCCCCAAACAGAGCGAGCTGGCCGGCACCGATACGGTAGACCGCGCCAATCACAACGCCAAGCTCGATCAGCTGGAGCAGTTTCGCAGCGACGCCACCGGCGCAGCGTTGAGGACCAACCAGGGCGTGAAGATCGCCGACAACCAGAACACCCTCAAGGCCGGTGATCGAGGCCCCTCGTTGCTCGAAGACTTCATCATGCGCGAGAAGATCACCCACTTCGATCACGAGCGCATTCCCGAACGCATCGTCCATGCCCGCGGCGCGGCGGCCCATGGCGTGTTCACAAGCTACGGCGACCACAGCTGGCTGACCAAGGCCTCGTTCCTCGCCGCCGAGGGCAAGGAAACGCCGGTATTCGTGCGTTTCTCCACGGTGCAGGGCTCGCGCGGCTCGGCGGATACGGTGCGCGACGTGCGCGGTTTCGCCACCAAGTTCTACACCGACGAGGGCAACTTCGACCTGGTCGGCAACAACATGCCGGTGTTCTTCATCCAGGATGCGATCAAGTTCCCGGACTTCGTGCATGCGGTCAAACCCGAGCCGCACAACGAGATTCCCCAGGGCCAGTCGGCCCACGACACCTTCTGGGACTTCGTCTCGCTGACCCCGGAGTCGGCGCACATGGTGCTCTGGACCATGTCCGACCGCGCCATTCCGCGAAGCTACCGGGCGATGGAAGGCTTCGGCGTGCACACTTTCCGCCTGATCAATGCCGAGGGTGTCAGCCGCTTCGTCAAGTTCCACTGGAAGCCGGTGGCCGGTGCCTTTTCGCTGGTCTGGGACGAAACGCTGAAGATCGCTGGCAAGGACCCCGACTTCAACCGCCGCGACATGTGGGAATCCATCGAGATGGGCGACTACTTCGAGTGGGAGCTGGGTGTGCAGGTGGTGGAAGAGGCCGACGAACACAGCTTCGATTTCGACCTGCTCGATCCGACCAAGATCATTCCCGAGGAGCTGGTGCCGGTGCAGAAGCTCGGCAGGATGACGCTCAACCGTAACCCGGACAATTTCTTCGCCGAGACCGAGCAGGCCGCCTTTCACATCGGCCACATCGTGCCGGGCATCGACTTCAGCAACGACCCGCTGCTGCAGGGCCGGCTGTTCTCCTACACCGATACCCAGCTGTTGCGCCTGGGCGGACCGAACTTCCACGAGATCCCGATCAACCGACCGCTGTGCCCTTTCCACAACAACCAGCGTGATGCGTTTCATCGCCAGACGATCCACAAGGGGCGCGCCAACTACGAGCCCAACTCCATCGATAGCGGCTGGCCCAAGGAAACCCCGCCAGCGGCGCAGGATGGCGGCTTCGAGAGCTATCCCGAGCGGGTCGAAGGGCACAAGATCCGCAACCGCAGCGAATCCTTCGGTGATCACTTCTCCCAGGCCACGCTGTTCTTCAACAGCATGAGCGCGCCGGAAAAGGAACATATCATCGGTGCCTACACCTTCGAGCTGGGCAAGGTCGAGCGGGTGTTCATTCGCGAACGGCAGGTCAACGAAATACTCGCCAACATCGACCTGGAACTGGCCCGGCGGGTTGCCGAGAACCTCGGCCTGCCGGCACCGACGCAGCCCTCTGTGCCGAAGAAAGAGCCGACGCCGCCCAGCTCGCCGGCGCTGAGCCTGGCCAATCATGCGCCAGGCAACATCAAGTCGCGCAAGGTGGCGATTCTCGTGGCCAACGGTGTGGACGGCGCTGCCATCGATGTGTTCAAGGCCAAACTGGCCAAAGAGGGCGCCTTCGCCAAGCTGATCGGCCCGACGCCTGCGCCAGTGAAGACCGACGAGGGCAAGTTGTTGGTGGTCGATGCGGCCATGGACGGCATGCCGTCGGTCATGTTCGATGCGGTATTCGTGCCCGGCGGAGCCGATGCGGCGGCGGCCATGGCCCAGTCCGGCGAGGCCAGGCACTATCTGCTGGAAGCCTACAAGCACCTCAAGCCTGTCGTCATGCTGGGTGCGGCGCGACCGCTGCTGACGTCGTTGAACCTTGTGCCCGATGCCGGCCTGCTGGAGGGTGATGACGTGGATGCGGTGTTCGGCGCCTTCGCTCAGGCGCTCGGTCAGCACCGTGTCTGGGATCGCGAGGCGGCAGCCAAGGCGGTGCCGGCCTGATCGCGCTTCGCGGCAGGCGCCACAAGCACCTGCCGCGATTCCATCCTGCGGAGCTACAACCCCGTAGGGCCGAATTCATTCGGCCAGCGGAGCGCACGAATGGCCGAAATTGTTCGGCCCTACAAATCCGTGGATCACGCTTCAGCGATCCACCCATGGTCTCTGGCCATAATGCGTTTCAGCCGTTCTGCCCCTCGCGCCAATGCAGGTACAGCCGCAGGTCGAATTCGATCTGGCCGTAGCCGGGCAGCATGTGTTCGCAGAGTTTGTAGAAGGCGCGGTTGTGCTCGCGCTCGCGCAGGTGCGCCAGCTCATGGACGACGATCATCTGCAGGAATTCCGGTGCGGCTTCGCGAAACAGCGAGGCGACGCGGATCTCCTTCTTCGCCTTGAGCTTGCCACCCTGCACGCGTGATACCGCCGTATGCAGGCCCAGGGCGCGGTGGGTGAGGTCGAGGCGGTTGTCGTAGAGCACCTTGTCGATGGCCGGCGCGCTTTTCAGATGCGCCTGCCGGAGCTGCTGCACATAGCCGTACAGCGCCTTGTCGCTCTGCACCTGATGCCGTTCCGGGTAGCGCCGGGTCAGGTAATCGCCCAGACGATCCACGGCGATCAGCTGGCGTACCTGGGCGAGCAGCGGCTCCGGGTAGCCGCGCAGGTATTTCAGGTCGCTCATGGCTCAGGCGCGCTTCGGCCAGGCGAAGCTGAGCAGGAACAGCGCGGCGGCGCTGACCACGATGGACGGCCCGGCCGGGGTGTCCTCGAACCACGACAGCGCCAGCCCCAGGCACACCGCGACGATGCCCAAGAGGCTCGCGCCGAGGGCCATCTGCTCCGGGGTGCGGGCATGGCGCTGCGCGGCGGCGGCGGGGATGATCAGCAGGGAGGTGATCAGCAGCACGCCGACGATCTTCATCGCCACCGCGATGACCACGGCGATCAGCAGCATCAGCGCCAGGCGGATCGCCGCCACCGGCAGGCCCTCGACCCTGGCCAGTTCCTCGTGCACGGTGATCGCCAGCAGCGGTCGCCACAGCGGAATCAGCATCAGCAGCACCAGCGCGCTGCCGCCGACGATCCAGGCCAGGTCCGTTGGGCCGACCGCCAGCAGGTCGCCGAACAGATAGCCCATCAGGTCGATGCGCACGTCGTCCATGAAGCTCAGCGACACCAGGCCCAGCGACAGCGTGCTGTGGGCGAGGATGCCCAGCAGAGTGTCCGAGGCCAGCGGCTGGCGCTGCTGCAGTGTGACCAGCAGCAGGGCGAGCAGCACGCAGCCGACCGTCACCGCCAGGGTCAGGTTGACGTCCAGCATCAGCCCGAGGGCGACGCCGAACAGCGCGGCGTGGGACAGGGTGTCGCCGAAATAGGCCATGCGTCGCCAGACCACGAAGGAGCCGAGCGGGCCAGCCACCAGCGCCAGGGCGAGTCCGGCGAGCAGGGCGTTGAGAAGGAAGTCGGGCATGTCGATCAATGCTTGCAATTGGGGCCGTGGACGTGGGGTTTGCCGACCACCACGCTGCCATGCAGGTCGTGGCTGTGATCGTGCTGGTGGTGGTAGATCGCCAGGCTGCGTGCATCCTGGCCGAACAGCTCGACGAAGGCCGGGTCGCTGCTGACCTGCTCGGGATGCCCCGAACAGCAGACGTGGCGATTCAGGCAGACCACCTGGTCGGTAGCGCTCATCACCAGATGCAGGTCGTGGGACACCATCAGCACGCCGCAGCCATGGCGCTCGCGCAAGACGCCGATCAGCCGGTACAGCTCGGCCTGGCCGGCCACGTCGACGCCCTGCACCGGCTCGTCCAGTACCAGCAGCTGCGGTTCGCGCAGCAGGGCGCGGGCCAGCAGCACGCGCTGCATCTCGCCACCGGAAATCCGTTGCAGCGGGCTGTCGATGACATGCCCGGCGCCCACCTCTTCGAGTGCTGCCAGGGCACGGGTACGCTCCACGCCCGGCACCAGGCGCAGGAAACGCAGCACCGACAGCGGCAGGGTGGCGTCCACATGCAGCTTCTGCGGCATATAGCCGATGCGCAGTTTCGGTTGCCGCCAGACCTGGCCGCGATCGGGCTTGAGCAGGCCCAGCACCACGCGCACCAGGGTGGTCTTGCCGGCGCCGTTGGGGCCGATCAGGGTGACGATCTCGCCGCGATGCACCTGCAACTGCGCGCCTTCCAGCACGTTCTGGCTGGCGAAGCGCACGTGGATGTCCTCCAGCCGCAGCAATGCCTCGTTCATGCCGCGCGCCGGCAGGGTGCGCACAGGCCGACCACTTCCACGGTCTGGCCCTCGACGCTGAAATCCACCGTGCGCGCGGCGGCAACGATGGCCTCGGCAATCGCCGGCTGCTCCATCTCGATGGCGGTGTGGCAGTTGCGGCAGATGAGGAACTGGCCCTGGTGCGGATGCTCGGGACGGGTGCAGCCGATAAAGGCGTTGAGCGAGGCGATGCGATGCACCAGGCCGTTTTCCAAAAGGAAATCCAGCGCCCGGTAGACCGTCGGCGGCGCCGCACGGCGACCGTCCTGCTCGCTCAGCACGGCGAGGATGTCGTAGGCGCCAAGCGGTTTGTGGCTCTGCCAGACCAGTTCCAGCACGCGCTTGCGCAGGGCGGTCAGGCGCACGCCCTGGCGCGCGCAGAGCGTATCGGCTTCGGCCAGCGCATGGCTGACGCAGTGATCGTGATCGTGTGGCGTGCAGGCCAGCGGAGTTTTGGACATGGTCAGCGACGTCATAGTGGAGAGACGTTATTATGTACCAATTCACACCTGCGAGTGCTGCCCGTGATTCGTCTTTTCACCTTTCCCCTATTAGTAGCTGCGCTGGTTATCGGCGCAGCGCCCGCTCATGCCGAGATCCAGGTGCTGACCAGCATCAAGCCGCTGCAGCTGATTGCCGCCGCCGTGCAGGATGGCACCGGTGAGCCGGATGTTCTGCTCCCGGCCAATGCTTCGGCGCACCATTACGCGCTGCGCCCATCCGACGTGCGGCGTCTGCAGGAGGCCACGCTGCTCTACTGGATCGGCCCCGATCTGGAGAATTTCCTGCCGCGTGCGCTGAGCGGGCGCAAAGGTCCGAGCCTCGCCATACAGGAGCTGCCGGGGCTGACGCTGCGGCATTTCGGCGATGCCCATGACGATCAGCACGAGCATGCCGATCACGATCACGATCACGATCACGATCACGATCATGGGCCTGCGTATGCCGACGAGCATGACCACGACCATCGCCCTGGCAGTCTCGATGCCCATCTCTGGCTGCTGCCGGCCAATGCGCGGGTGATCGCCGAGCGCATGGCTGGTGATTTCGCTGCCGCCGACCCGGCCAATGCCGAACGCTACCGCTCGAACAGCGCGGCATTCGCCGAACGCCTCGCGGCGCTGGATCAGCGTCTCAAGCAGCGCCTTGCCGGCGTGCAGAGCAAACCCTTCTTCGTCTTCCACCAGGCCTACGATTACTTCGAAGCCGCCTATGGCCTGCGCCATACGGGCGTGTTCAGCGCCAGCGGCGAGGTGCAGCCGGGGGCGCGCCACGTCGCGGCCATGCGCCAGCGTCTGCAGCAGGCCGGCCCCAGCTGCGTATTCAGTGAACCCCCCGCCCGCCCGCGCCTGGCCGCAACCCTGACCAGCGGTCTGCCGGTGAAAATGGCCGAACTGGATGTGCTGGGCGTGGGTTTGCCGGTGGATGCCCAGGGCTACGAGCGGCTGGTCGAGGAACTGGGCACAACCCTGGCACAGTGCCTGGAGTCGCTCTGACAGGCTGTTTCGTGATCGCGCAGACCTGCGTGCCACTGATCCGGAATGCGTCATTTTCATGCGTACCTGTGGGGTAGATTGATAACCGTCAGGTGCCATTCTCGCCGGCATGGCATAAGCTTCGCGTTTCGATTTTTCCCATACGACACGAGGATGCGCAGCGCATGGCGAAGACGGGCGGGCCGGTCGCGGCAGAGAGCACAACCACTTCCAGCATTCCCCTGCAGGTGGCCTCCGAGGATATCTGGGCGCAGAAATACCGCCTTACCAGCAAGGATGGCGCGGCGGTCGATGCGGACGTAGACGCCACTTGGCAGCGGGTGGCACGGGCGCTGGCCGAAGTGGAAGCGCAGGATACGCGCGAACTCTGGTATCAGCAGTTCCTCTGGGCGCTGCGTAACGGCGCCATCCCGGCCGGGCGGATCATTTCCAACGCCGGCGCGCAGGACTACAAGCCGGCGACCTCGACCATCAACTGCACCGTGTCCGGCACCATCGACGACTCGATGGACGAGATTCTCGGCAAGGTCCACGAGGCCGGGCTGACGCTCAAGGCCGGCTGCGGCATCGGTTACGAATTCAGCACCCTGCGCCCGCGCGGCTCCTTCGTTTCGGGTGCCGGCGCGCATACCAGCGGGCCGCTGTCGTTCATGGATATCTTCGACAAGATGTGCTTCACCGTCAGCTCCGCCGGCGGTCGCCGTGGCGCGCAGATGGGCACCTTCGACGTCGGCCATCCGGACGTGCGCGAATTCATCCGCGCCAAGCGCGAGGATGGCCGCCTGCGCCAGTTCAACCTCAGCCTGCTGATCACCGACGAGTTCATGCAGGCGGTCGAAGCCGACGGCGACTGGCCGCTGATCTTCCCGCTGCACCTCAAGGAAAAGGCCGAGCTGGACCTGGATGACCCCGAGCAGGTGGTCTGGCGCGAATGGCCGACCCACGAAGGCTACATCGTTCGCGAGGACGGCCTGGTGGCCTGCAAGATCTATGGCCGGGTCAAGGCGCGGCACCTGTGGGACATGATCATGGTCTCCACCTACGACTACGCCGAGCCGGGCTTCATCCTCATCGACCGCGTCAACCAGTTGAACAACAACTGGTGGTGCGAGGCGATCCGGGCGACCAACCCCTGCGGCGAACAGCCGCTGCCGCCCTACGGCTCCTGCCTGCTGGGCTCGATCAACCTGACCCGCTTCGTCATCGACCCCTTCGGCGAAGATGCGCGCTTCGACTGGGACAAATACCGCGAGGTGGTGCGCCTGTTCACCCGCATGCTCGACAACGTCGTGGAAATCAACGGCCTGCCTCTGGCACGCCAGCGTCACGAGATCGAGCACAAGCGCCGCCACGGCATGGGCTTCCTTGGTCTCGGCTCGGCCCTGACTCTGCTCAAGCTGCGTTATGGCAGCCCGGAAGCCTGCGTGTTCACCGAAGAAGTCGCCCGCGAAATGGCTCTGGTCGGCTGGCAGGTGGCGCTTGAACTGTCCCGCGAGAAAGGCCCTGCGCCGCTGCTTGCCGAGTCCTTCGAAGTCACCGCCGAGATGCTGCGCAAGCGCCCGGAGATGAAGAAGGACGGCTACCAGGTCGGCGATCAGGTGCCGGGCCGTGTGCTGCACGCCAGGTATTCGCGCTACATGCAGAAGATCGCCGAATACGCGCCCGAGCTGATCGAGGCGCTGGCCGAACAGGGCGCGCGCTTCACTCACCACAGCTCCATCGCACCCACCGGCACCATCAGCCTGAGCCTGGCCAACAACGCCTCCAATGGCATCGAGCCGAGCTTCGCCCACCACTACTCGCGCAACCTGATCCGCGCAGGGCGCAAGGCCAAGGAAAAGATCGAGGTCTACAGCTACGAGCTGCTGGCCTACCGCACGCTGATCAACGAGCGCGCCAAGCCGGGCTCCCAGGAGCCGGGCGAGAAGCTGCCGGACTATTTCATCACTGCCGATGACATCACCCCGACGCAGCATGTCGATATCCAGGCCGCCGCGCAGAAATGGGTCGATTCGTCGATCTCCAAGACCGCCAACGTGCCCACCGACTACCCGTTCGAGGCGTTCAAGGATATTTACCGCTACGCCTGGCGCCAGGGCCTCAAGGGCTGCACCACCTTCCGCTTCAACCCGGCGGCCTTCCAGGGCGTGCTGGTCAAGGAAGCCGACCTGGAGAAGACCCTCTACCGCTTCACCCTCGAAGACGGCAGCGTGGTCGAGCTCAAGGGCAACCAGGAAGTGGAATACGACGGCGAGGTGAACAGCGCCGCCAACCTCTTCGACGCCCTCAAAGAAGGCTATTACGGCAAGTACTGAGCCGGCCCACCTGACGTTAGCCGGGCGGCCCGCCGCCCGGATGGAGAACACAATGACCGTAAAGATCACTCAGCGCATCAAGGGCTTCAAGGTCGTCGATGAAACCCTCGAACGCCCTATCGCGCCCGCCGAGCCGCAACCCGCTGGCAAGCCCGTGGTAGAGATGGACGAGAGCCTGCAGCGCCCGGAAACACTGATCGGCATGACCTACAAGATCAAGTCGCCGCTGTTCGAGCACGCGCTCTACGTCACCGTCAACGACATCGTGCTCAACGCCGGCACGCAGCACGAGCAGCGCCGCCCGTTCGAGATCTTCATCAATTCGAAGAACATGGACCACTTCCAGTGGATCGTTGCCCTCACCCGCATCATGTCGGCGGTGTTCCGCAAAGGCGGTGACTGCACCTTCCTGGTGGAAGAGTTGAAGGCGGTGTTCGACCCGCGTGGCGGTTACCTGAAGAAGGGCGGCGTCTACATGCCGTCCATCGTCGCCGAGATCGGCGGCGTGCTGGAGCGCCATCTGATCGCCATTGGCATGCTCGAAGGCCAGGCGCTGGACGAAACCCAGCTCAAGTACCTGGCCGAGAAGCGTGCCGCCTATGAAGCCAGCCAGGGCGCCGTGGCCCTTGAGCCGGGCGACGGCTTCCCCGCCGGCGCCCAGCTGTGCAACAAGTGCAGTACCCAGGCCGTGGTGCAGATGGACGGCTGCGCCACCTGCCTCAACTGCGGCAATTCCAAGTGCGGTTGAGCTAACGTCCAGACTCTCAGCGAGTCTGACCGCCCGCTCGTCGGGTCGATGAAGCGCGACCCGACCTACACAGCGCAGAGCCGACCGTTGTAGGTCGGATTAGCCGAAGGCGTAATCCGACGATCCGGTCTCGTAATCCGACGAGCAAAGCGCCGGCTCTCAGCGAGTCTGACCGCCCGCTCGTCGGGTCGGTGAAGCGTGACCCGACCTACACAGCGCAGAGCCGGCCTTTGTAGGTCGGATTAGCCGAAGGCGTAATCTGACGATCCGGTCTCGTAATACGACGAGCAAAGCGCGGCTCTCGGCGAGTCCGCCCGCCCGCTCGTCGGGTCGGTGAAGCGTGACCCGACCTACACAGCGCAGAGCCGGCCTTTGTAGGTCGGATTAGCCGAAGGCGTAATCCGACGATCCGGTCTCGTAATCCGACAAGCAAAGCGCGGCTCTCAGCGAGTCTGACCGCCCGTTCGTCGGGTCGGTGGAGCGTCGTGACCCGTAGGTTCAGCTCACCACGCGATAACAGGGCTCGTAGGGCCGTCCACCGGGCAATTTCATCCGGTGCTGTGCGACGAAGGCCTGCAACAGCGCGTCCAGCGGTTTCATGATCGCCGGGTCGCCATGGATTTCGTAGCGCCCGAACTGCTCGATACGGCGGATGCCCTTGTCCTTGACGTTGCCGGCGACGATTCCGGAAAAGGCCCGGCGCAGGTTGGCCGCCAGCTCATGGGGCGGTACCTCGCGGGTCAGTTGCAGGCTGGCCATGTTCTCGTGCGTGGGGTCGAAGGGGTGCTGGAAGCTTTCCTCGATCTTCAGCAGCCAGTTGAAATGGAAGGCGTCGTTGCGTTCGCGGCGGAAATTCTTCACCGCCTTCAGTCCTTCGACCATCTGCCTGGCCACTTCGGCCGGATTGTCGATGATGATCTGGTAGCGCTGCTGGGCCGCCTCGCCCAGGGTGGCGCCGACGAATTCGTGCAGTTGCTGCAGATAGGGTGCTGCTTCGCTCGGGCCGGTGAGAATGACCGGCAGGGGAATGTCCTGGTTGTCCGGGTGCAGCAGGATGCCGAGCAGATAGAGGAACTCCTCGGCGGTGCCGACGCCGCCGGGGAAGATGATGATGCCGTGGCCGACGCGGACGAAGGCCTCCAGGCGCTTCTCGATATCCGGCATGATCACCAGTTCGTTGACGATGGGGTTCGGCGCCTCGGCGGCGATGATCCCCGGCTCGGTCAGGCCCAGATAGCGCCCGCCGACCAGGCGTTGCTTGGCGTGGGCGATGGTGGCGCCTTTCATCGGGCCTTTCATCACGCCCGGCCCGCAGCCGGTGCAGATGTTCAGGTTGCGCAGGCCCAGTTCATGGCCGACGCGCTTGCTGTACTGGTATTCCTCGCTGCTGATCGAGTGTCCACCCCAGCATACGGCCATGTTCGGCTCGGCGCCGGGATGCAGGGTGCGGGCGTTGCGCAGCAGGTGGAAGACATAGTCGGTGATGCCCTGGGACGTGCTCAGATCGATGCGCGTGCTGCACAGCTCGTTTTCGGTGTAGACGATGTCGCGTAGTGCGCTGAACAGCATTTCGCGGGTGCTGGCGATCATATGGCCATCGACGAAGGCGTCGGCGGGCGCGTTGATCAGTTCCAGGCGCACGCCCCGGTCCTGCTGATGAATGCGCACCTCGAAGTCCTCATAGGCTTCGAGGATGGTCTTGGCATTGTCGATATGTGCGCCGGTATTGAGGATCGCCAGGGCGCATTGGCGGAACAGTGCATAGGTGCTGCCCGAGCCGGCTTCGCTCAGCTGCTGGACTTCCCGTTGCGACAGCGTTTCCAGGCTGCCCTTGGGGTGTACCGAGGCATCGATTACATAGCGTGAAGTCATTCGTGTTTCCCTGAAGACAATGCCACCGGCCCCGCAAGGGCACAGGTGCATCAGGATGGTGAGTGGTCAGCCTGACAAGCGTGAGGAATGGCCGAGGTGGCTCATCTTAACCGCACTCCTCGGGAGGACCACAAGCGGAGAGGACAGACGCCGGCGGCGGGGAAATGTTCCCTGCCTGTCAGAAGGCGAACGGCAATGCGCTGTGGAAATGCTGGCGCGCGCGCAGCAGGCGGTGGAACTCGTCGGGGTCCTTGACCAGCACCTGCTGGCCGGCAATCTGCTGGGCGGCGACCAGGCGTGAAAGCCAGAAACGCACGCAGGCCATGCGCAGCATCGGCTGCCAGAGCTCGGCCTCGACCGGGGTGAAGCGGCGCAGGGCGGAATAGGCCGCCAGCAGGGGCCGGCTGCGCGCTTCGTCGATTTCACCGTTGGGGTGCGAGCACCAGTCGTTCACCGCAATCGCCACGTCATAGAGCATCGGCCCCGAGCAGGCGTTGTAGAAGTCGACCACGCCGGTCAGGTGGCTGCCTTCGAAGAGCACGTTGTCGCGGAACAGGTCGGCATGCAGGTTGGCCCTGGGCAGGGTGCGGAACTTCGGCTTCAGCTCGGCGATTTCCGCCAGGCCATCGCGCAGCAGTGGCAGTTGCGTGTCGGGCAGGTTCAGCGCCAGGCTCGGCCCCTCCCGCTGCATCCAGTCCGGACCACGGTCGCTGGGGCGCTCCAGAATCCGCTCGCGGGTCGCCAGGTGGATGCGCGCCAGCAGGTGCCCGACTTCCGTGCAGTGCGCGGCATTCGGCGAGGTGACGTGCCGGCCCGGCAGGCGCGGTTGCAGCAATGCGGGCTTTTCCGCCAGCGTACCCAGCGCCACACCTTCGGCGGTGCGCACGGCATGGGGCACGGGGATGCGCGCCTGATGCAGCACGTCGAGCAGCTCGATGAAGAACGGCAGATCCTGCACTGGTCCACGCTCGATCAGCGTGAGGACGTATTCACCCCGCTCCAGGCTGACGAAGAAGTTGCTGTTCTCGGTGCCGGCAACGATGCCCTGGAAGTCGCGCAGGCGCCCCAGTTGGAAAGGCGCCAGAAAGGCTTCCAGTTCGTGCTGTTCAAGTGGCGTGAATACGGACATGGGGGGCCTTCCTCAATGACAGCGGGCGTTTACCAACGGAAGATCTCCCAGGCGGGAATCAGCATGTCCGGCTGGTCGGCGCGCACGAAATTGCTGTCGCCGTCGGCGCGCACCAAGAAGTAGGGCTTGCCGTGCTTGGGCGTGACTTTCACGGCGTAGAGGAAGCCATTGACGCGGTATTCCTCCACTGTGCGTTCGCCTTCCTGACGGATGGTGACGTCCGGATCGCCGTCCACCGATTCCTGGGCAAAGCCGACGAGCGGAACGGCTGCCAGCACACCGGCCAGCATCAGGTGTTTGAGAGCGCGCATGATAACCTTGTCCCTTTCCAGTGATTGGTCCTGCGCATTCTAGCCCCGAGGCCATCGAAAAGGTTGATCCCGCTCATGAGTCAAACGCCCCTGGTCCTGGTGGACGGTTCGTCCTACCTCTATCGCGCCTTCCATGCCCTGCCGCCGCTGACCACCTCCACCGGCAAGCCCACCGGCGCGGTGAAAGGCGTGCTGAACATGCTGCTGTCGCTGCGCCGGCAGTACCCGGACAGCCCGTTTGCGGTGGTCTTCGACGCCAAGGGGCCGACCTTTCGTGACGAGCTGTTCGCCGAATACAAATCCCACCGCCCGCCGATGCCCGACGACCTGCGCGGCCAGATCGAGCCGTTACATGCCAGCGTGCGTGCGCTGGGCCTGCCGCTGCTGTGTGTCGAAGGCGTCGAGGCCGACGATGTGATCGGCACCCTGGCGCGCCAGTGCGCAGCGCTGGGGCGCGACGTGGTGATTTCCACCGGCGACAAGGACATGGCGCAGCTGGTCTGCCCTCACGTCACTCTGGTCAACACCATGACCGGCAGCGTTTATGATGTGGCAGGCGTGCAGAACAAGTTCGGCGTCGGCCCCGAGCTGATCATCGACTTCCTTGCGCTGATGGGCGACAAGGTGGACAACATACCCGGCGTGCCCGGCGTCGGCGAGAAGACCGCCTGCGGCCTGCTCAACGGCATCGCCGGCGGGCTCAAGGGGCTTTACGACAACCTCGATGCGGTTGCGGCGTTGCCGATTCGCGGCGCCAAGTCGCTGGGTATCAAGCTTGCGGAACACCGCGAGGCGGCCTTCATGTCCTACGAGCTGGCGACCATCAAGCTCGACGTGCCGCTGGACGTGCAGGTGGCCGACCTGATGCCCGGCGAGCCGCATCGCGAGGCGCTGATCGCGCTCTACCGCGAGCTGGAGTTCAAGCAGTGGCTGGACGAGCTGTTGCGTGAAGCGAAAGCCGCTGAAAGCAATGAGGACACCTCGGAAGGGGCTTCGATTCAGGCCGAAGCCGAGTACGAGACGCTTCTCGCACAGGCCGACTTCGACCGCTGGCTGGCGCAGCTCAAGCGCGCCGAGCGCTTCGCCTTCGACACCGAAACCACCAGCATCGACGCGCAGAAGGCGCAGCTGGTGGGTCTGTCCTTCGCCATCGAGACCGGCAAGGCCGCTTACGTGCCGCTGTGCCACAGCTATATGGGTGTGCCGCAGCAGCTGGACCGCGACAGCGTGCTCGCCGCCCTCAAACCGCTGCTGGAAGACCCGGACCAGGGCAAGATCTGCCAGCACGGCAAGTACGACATGAACGTGCTCGCGCACTACGGTATCGAGATGCGCGGCCTGCGCTTCGACACCATGCTCGAATCCTACGTGCTGGACGCCACCGCCACCCGCCATGATATGGACAGCCTGGCGCTCAAGTACCTCGGTCGCGGCACCATCCGCTTCGAGGACATCGCCGGCAAGGGTGCCAAGCAGCTGACCTTCGACCAGATCGCCATCGAGCAGGCCGGCCCCTACGCCGCCGAAGATGCCGACGTCACCCTGCGCCTGCACCAGACGCTGCTGGAAAAGCTCGAAGCCACGCCTTCGCTGCTCAAGGTATTGAACGAAATCGAAATGCCGCTGGTGCCGGTGCTGGCGCGTATCGAGCGTAGCGGCGCTCTGGTCGATGCCCAGTTGCTGGGCCAGCAGAGCGTCGAGCTGGGTGAAAAGCTGGTGCAGCTCGAACGCGAAGCCTTCGATATCGCCGGCGAGGAATTCAACCTCGGCTCGCCCAAGCAGCTGTGCGCCATTCTTTATGAAAAGCTCGGTTGCCCGGTGCTGTCGAAAACCGCTGGCGGCCAGCCTTCCACCGCCGAAAGCGTGCTGGCGGAACTGGCCGAGCGTGACTACCCGCTGCCCAAGGTGATCATGCAGCACCGCAGCCTGAGCAAGCTCAAGGGCACCTATACCGACAAGCTGCCGCAGCAGATCAACCCGCGCACCGGGCGCATCCACACCAGCTATCACCAGGCGGTCACCGCCACTGGCCGGTTGTCTTCCAGTGACCCGAACCTGCAGAACATCCCGATCCGTACCGCCGAGGGCCGGCGTATCCGCCAGGCCTTCGTCGCCGCGCCCGGCTACAAGTTGCTGGCGGCGGACTACTCGCAGATCGAGTTGCGCATCATGGCCCACCTGGCCCAGGACGAAGGCCTGCTGCACGCCTTCCGCAACGGTCTGGATGTACACCGCGCCACTGCCGCCGAGGTGTTCGGCGTGCCGCTGGATGAGGTCAGTGCGGAGCAGCGGCGCCGCGCCAAGGCGATCAACTTCGGCCTGATCTACGGCATGAGCGCCTTCGGCCTGGCCAAGCAGATCGACGTCGCCCGCGGTGAAGCCCAGGCCTATATCGACCGCTACTTCGCCCGTTACCCCGGCGTGCTGGCCTACATGGAGCGCACCCGCGCCCAGGCTGCCGAGCAGGGTTATGTCGAGACGCTGTTCGGACGCCGCCTGTACCTGCCCGAGATCAACTCGAAGAACGGCGCCATGCGCAAGGGTGCCGAGCGCACCGCGATCAACGCGCCGATGCAGGGCACCGCAGCGGATATCATCAAGCGCGCCATGATCACCGTGGACGCCTGGCTGCAACAGAGCGGGCTGGATGCGCGGGTGATCCTGCAGGTGCACGATGAACTGGTGCTGGAGGTGCGCGAAGACCTGATCGAGCAGGTGCGCGAGGCGCTTTGCCCGCTGATGAGCCATGCCGCTGAACTGGATGTACCGCTGCTGGTGGAGACGGGTGTAGGTGGCAACTGGGACGAGGCGCACTGACGCGCCTCGTTTGTGTAACGGCGCGAATATTTTTCGTGGCGCATTGAACTTCGGGCCGGACAGTCGAGTCCTAGGCTACGAAGGGTGTGAAAGCTCTTCGATGCTCCTTGTTGTGTTAAGTGTTGGCAGATCTTCGGACCCCGCCCTAGCGGTCCGGATTCAACCTCGAACTTCCCCCTCCCCCAATGAAGTTCGAGGTTTTTTTTCGCCCAGAGAAAAACACCCGCTGGGGCATGGACTCGTCTCTGAAACTGATAAGTGCTGCCGGTAGAAATCCGCTATTGAGAAGCGTTATCATTCCTCTCGCCAACCTGCGGGAGGCTCCATGGCAGCCGACAGTCTCATCCGGCAACAATACATACAGCGGCTCTATGTCGAGCATCAGGGCTGGCTGAATGGCTGGTTGCGGCGCCAGCTGGGCTGCAGTCAGAACGCCGCCGATCTGGCGCAGGATACTTTCGTCCGGCTGCTGGGCAAGGATCAGGACATGGCCGCCATCCGCGAGCCACGGGCCTATCTGCACACCATTGCCAAGGGGCTGCTGATCAATCACTGGCGTCGCCGGCAGGTGGAGCAGGCCTATCTCGATGCCCTGATGCTGCAACCGGAGGCGGTCGCGCCTTCGCCCGAATCCCAGGCGCTGATCGTGGAAACCTTGCTGCGAATCGACGCGATGTTGGCCCGCCTGCCCTCGAAAGTGACAACGGCGTTTCTCATGTCCCAGCTGCATGGCATGAAGTACGCTGCCATTGCGGTGGAGCTTGGCGTCTCCGAGCGCATGGTCAAGAAGTACATGGCGCAGGCGATGCTGCACTGCCTGCTGTTGGCGGAAGAGCCATGAACGCCGATTACCGGGTCTTGCAGGAGGCGGCACACTGGTTCGCGGTGCTGCAGTCGGGCTCCGCCAGTGCGGCGGACCGGCAGGCCTGGCACGCCTGGTTGCGGGAGCCGCAACATGCACTGGCCTGGCAACGGGTCGAGCGCATCAGCGGACAATTCCAGCCACTGGCCGATGACCGGGCCGGGCGGGCAGCCAGCCGTCTGTTGCAACAACGTCAGCCCAACCGAAGGCAGGCGCTGAAGATGCTCTCGCTGGTGGGTGGCGGCGCGCTGGCGCTGTCTACGGGCCTGGGCGGGTGGCAGGAGTGGTCGGCTGATCAACGCACCGCCGTCGGCGAAGTCCGCGACCTGCGCCTGGCGGATGGCTCGCAACTGTGGCTGAACACCTACAGCGCCGTGGATGTGTCTTTCGACCGGCATGTCCGACAGCTTTCCCTGTTGCGCGGCGAGTTGCTGCTCGATACGCCTGAGGAACGGCGTCCCTTGCTGCTGCGCACGGCAGAAGGCCGCGTACAGGCACGCCAGCAGGCACGCTTCGCGGTGCGGCAACATCCGGGGCTGACCCAGCTCGACGTCTTTGCCGGTATGGTTGAAATCCAGCCGACCCGCTTCGGCGCGCCGCAAACCATTGCCTCAGGACAACAAGCCACCTTCGGCATCGACTTCATTCGACCGGCGCAACCCGCTCAGGCGGCCAGCCAGGCATGGGCCAACGGCGTGCTGCTGGCCGACAATCAGCGCCTGGAAGACTTCGTCGCCGAACTGGGCCGCTATCGCCGTGGCTATATCGGTTGCGATCCACGCATCGCCGATCTGCGTGTGGTGGGCGCGTTTCCGCTGGCGGATACCGAGCGGGTGCTGGATGCGCTGGAAAGCACCTTGCCGCTGCGCATCAACCGGCGCATGCCCTGGTGGATCAGCCTTGAACCCTCGGGGCGAACAGGCGACGTCTGAGTTCGACCTTAACGCGAATAAAAAATATTCCTGTTCGGGTTCCCTTTTTGTGAGCTGGGCGGGCATAGGGTCACTGACCGTGAATTTGCCCTCCGCAAAAAGGATCACTCATGCCCTTCCAAGACCGCCCGTATCACCGTTCGCGTCCCCTGGCGCAGGCCATTCGCGCCGCGCTGTTCTGCCTGCCACTGGCGACCCTCGTCGCTACGCCTGCCGCGTTAGCGCAGTTCGCCGCCAGCGAGCAATCGGTTCGCAGTTATGAAATTCCCGCAGGCCCGCTGTCCAGCGCCCTCAGCCGCTTCGCCGGTGAGGCGGGCGTCATGCTTTCTGTGGATGGCGCCTTGCTCGAAGGCCGCCAGTCGCGCGGTTTGAGCGGGCAATACGGTGTGGACGAAGGCTTCGCCGCGTTGCTGCAGGGCAGCGGTCTGCAAGCGCTACGCAATGGGCAGGGCACCTATTCGCTGGTGCCGCGTGCTGAACAGGCCAGTACGGTTGAACTCAAGCCGATGGTGGTCGAAGGCTTCGCTCTGGGTAACGCCCTGGGCGCGATGGAAGGCTACAACGCCAGCCACAGTAGCGTGGCGACCAAGACCAGCATGCCGCTGGTGGAAACCTCGCAGAGCGTCTCGGTGGTGACCCGCCAGCAGATGGATGACCAGGGCTCGCTCACGGTTGCCCAGGCCCTGCGCTACACGCCAGGAGTGATGAGCAGCCCCTACGGCGCCACCAGCCGCTACGACTATGTGGCCATGCGCGGTTTCAACGATGGCTCGGTGGATAACCTCTATCTCGATGGCCTCAAGGTCATGGGGGATGCCGGCACTTACAGCACCATGCAGATCGATCCCTATCTGCTGGAGCGTATCGATGTGCTGAAGGGGCCTTCGTCGGTGCTGTATGGCCGCAGCCTCCCCGGCGGGCTGGTGGCGATGACCAGCAAGCAGCCGACCCGCGAGCCATACCGCCAGATCCAGGCGACGGTCGGTAGCAACAGGCAGAAGGCCATCGGCGTCGATCTGGGCGGCCCTCTGGATGAGCAGGGGCAGCTTTCCTATCGCCTGGTCGGCCTGGCTGACCGGAGCGATACCCAGTACGACCACGTCGAATCGGAGCGTTATGCGCTGGCGCCGTCTGTGCGTATGGCGTTTTCCGAGGACACCGCGCTGACGCTGCAAGCCTATATGCAACACGACCCTGAAAGCGGCTATCACGGTGGCTTGCCTGCCGAAGGCACGCTCTATCGGCGCAACGGGCGTTATCTCTCCGATGGTTTCTTCGAAGGCGAGCCCGATCACGAGAAATTCGAGCGCACCCAGCAGATGCTCGGCTACCAGTTCGAGCACCGCTTCGACGATACCTGGTCGATGCGGCAGAACTTCCGCTATCTGGATTCGCAGGTCGAGTCGGAACAGGTCTATGGCATGGGCTGGGTCGGGGATACCTCGGAACTGGCGCGCGCCTATACCGGTGCGGATGAGCGGCTGCACTCCTGGATCATCGACAATATGCTGCAGGCCGAATTCGACACCGGTGCGCTTCGCCACACCCTGATCACGGGTATCGATTACCAGCGCGGAAAAGCGAAGGTGGCCTATTACGGCGCGGCTGTCGCCAACCTCGATGCCTTCGACCCGGTCTACGGCGCACCGGTGGCGCCCGGCGCGCCCTTCGCCCAGACCCGTCGACTGGAACAGACGGGCCTGTATATGCAGGATCTGATCGAGCTCGACCGCTGGCGTTTCTCCCTGGGCCTGCGTCAGGACTGGGTCGAGACCGAGGTGGAAACGGCAGGTGCGAGCGTCTCTTCGGCCAAGGATTCCAATCAGCTGACGTCCCGCGCCGGCGTTCTGTACCTGTTCGACAATGGTGTGGCGCCCTATCTCAGCTATTCGGAATCGTTCAACCCGAACTCGACCGCCGACGCCAATGGCGTTCCGCTCGAACCGACTGAGGGCACCCAGTGGGAGTTGGGCATCAAGTACCAGCCGGCAGGCAGCGACGACCTGTATACCGCCGCACTGTTCCACATCGAGCAGGAAAACCTCGCCTCCAAGCTGCCTGACGAGAACTTCTTCCGCCCGGTCGGGGCCGTTCGTTCGCAAGGTCTGGAGCTTGAAGCCCGTCTGCAACTGACCGACAGCCTGCGCCTGCTGGGCAGCTACACCTTCACTGATATCGAATACTCGAAGTCGGTGTTCAGCGCCTTGGACAGCACCCTGGATAACAAGGGCAACACCCCGACCCAATCCGTGCGTCACATGGCCTCCCTCTGGGCGGATTACCGTTTCATCGGTGATCGCCTGGAAGGGCTGAGCACCGGCGCGGGCATCCGCTATGTCGGCAAGAGCTGGGCCGATGCCGAGAACACGCAACGTATTCCGTCCTATACGCTCTTCGATGCCTCCATCGGCTATGACCTTGCCAAAGTGGGCCTGCCGGGTATGGATGTCCGCTTGAACGCCAACAACCTCACCGACAAAAGGTACGTGGCGGCCTGCGGCAGCAGCCTGAACTACTGCTATCTGGGTGAGGAGCGCAATGTCACCGCAACGGTCAGCTACGAATTCTGATCGATAACCAGCCGCCGGCCTGCACGGGCCGGCGGCTTCGTGCTTTCTGAAATACGGATAACCGACGATGCGTTCCATCCTCGTGCTCCTGCACCGCTACATCGGCCTGGCCACTGCGCTGTTCCTGTTTCTGGCGGGCATCACTGGCAGCATCCTGGCCTTTCATCACGAGCTGGACGAGTGGCTGAATCCCGAGTTCTACCACACCACCAGCGAGGGCCCGGTGCTGGCGCCGGGCGATCTGGTCGAGCGGATCGAGGCGGCCAATCCGCGCATGCAGGTCTGGTACATGGAGTTCCCCGACGAGCCGGGCCATGCCGCGCTGATGGCGCTGGTGCCACGCAAGGACCCCGCGACCGGCAAGTCTTTCGATATCAGGCCCGTGGTGCATTACCTCGACGCGGTGACCGGCGCGCCGGTCGGCACGCGCTACTGGGGCGAGTGCTGTTTCTCGCGCAAGAACTTCGTGCCCTTCATGCTCGAGTTTCACTACAACCTGTCTCTGCCGGGCAACTGGGGGCTGTGGCTGATGGGCATCGTGGCGATCGCCTGGGTGCTCGACTGCTTCGTTTCGCTGCTGCTGACCTTTCCCCGCGGACGGCCCTTCTTCGGCAAGTGGTGGACGTCGTGGAAGATCAAGCGCCAGCGCATGAATCATGACGTGCACCGCGCTGGCGGCCTGTGGCTGTGGCTGCTGCTCACCCCGGTAGCGGTGAGCAGCGTGGCCATGAACCTGCCCGAGCAGGTGTTCAAGCCGGTGGTGTCGCTGGTATCCAAGGTAGAGCCGAGCGTCTACGAGGCGCGCGGCAGGCTGCCCAAGAACGAGCTGGGCACTACCGCCTACGATTTCCACCAGGCCTACGCCTACGCCATGCAGCATGCGGCCGACCTTGGCCTGAGCGAGCCCATCGGCGAGCTGTACTACAGCTTCGAATACAACTTCTACGGCGCCGGCTTCGGCGATCACGACAGCAACCAGGGCAATGCCTGGCTGTTCTTCCACGGTACCGATGGGACCCGGTTGCTGGGTCAGGAAATACCGGGGCAAGGCACCCTGGGCCAGCAGTTCCACATGCTGCAGCCGGCGATCCATGGTGGGCGTATTCTCGGGATGCCGGGGCGGATCCTGATCGCGGTGCTGGGCGTGGCGATAGCCGTGCTGTCAGTGACGGGTGTGGTGATCTGGTGGCGCAAGCTGCGTGCGAGGAGGGCGGCAGCGTTCAGGCGCGAGGCAGAGTGGGTGGTGTGATTGAGAGGTGCGTGTCGGGTTCGCCTTCGGATCGTCGGATTGCGCCTTCGGCTAATTCGACCTACAAATGCCGCGGCTTCGTAGATACCGTCTTGCCCCTCACTTCGCAATAGCGAGTTCGGGGTTGAACGGTTCGCCGGATTTCAACACGCCATAGGCGATACAGAGCAATTTACGCATCGCCGCGCAGACGATCTGTTTGCCG
>NZ_JAAMQZ010000018.1 GCF_013522825.1 Stutzerimonas stutzeri | reverse complement strand
GCTGACATTGCCGCGCTGGCGCGGGAAGCAATGTTCAATGGCGGAGAATTGTTCGGGTGTGATCATCATGCGCGAAGTATCCCGCATTACTCGCCGTCAAGCCAGTAGCGTTAACAGGCCCTAATCCGGCGTCCCGCTCACGAAGCACACCCGATTTCGGCCACTGTGCTTGGCGGTGTAAAGCGCCCTGTCGGCTCTGGTCATCAGCGCCTGCTGATCATCCTGCCCGGAAAGCGTCGTCAGGCCGATGCTGACCGTGATGACAATATTGGCCGACGGAGTTGAAAACGACGTCTCGGCCACGGCCTGACGGATCTTCTCGGCGACACAGCGCGCACCTTCGGCATCCGTGTGCGGCAAGGCAATGGCGAACTCCTCGCCACCGAGGCGCCCGAGAATGTCATGGGCACGCAGCAAGCGGTTGCAAATGGCGACAAACTCCTTGAGCACGGCATCACCGATGGGATGACCATAGGAGTCATTGACGTGCTTGAAGTGATCGATATCGAGCATCAGCAGACTCAGGCGCCCATCATGTCTGCGCGCCCTGGCCAGCTCCGCTTCGAGGCTGGCAAAAAAGGCACGGCGGCTGCTGGCCCCGGTGAGCACATCGGTATTGACCAGTTGCGTCACCTGTTCATGGGCCTGGCGCAGCAGGGCGGTATCACGAAAGTGCCGGCAGCTCAGCACGAAGACCAGGAACGCCACCGCCAGCAGCAGCAAGGAAATGAGGCAGGCAGAGATCAGCAGAAACTCCCGGCGCTCATGGAAATTCGCCATATAGTCTTCTGGCGACAGCATCACGAGCACCACCACCCCCTCCTTGTCGAGGCGACGATAGGCACCCAGGCGATACTGGCCATCGATGGCACTGACGCCTGTGTAGTAACCGTGCCGGGGTCCCTCGGGGTCAAAATAGGGCTTGTCTTCGGGCATTTTGAATCGGCCATAGCGCCCCGGTATTGGCGTCCCGGAAGCAATGGCGCGAAGACTGCGATCCGTGCCCAGCAGCACGATGGTGCCATGGGCACCCACGTTGATCTGCTGGTAATAGTCGGAAAAGAAGCTGCTCGCCACGGAAAGCACCAGCACACCGGCAAAGCGGCCTTCATGGCGGATCGGTCGGGTGAACTGGATGGTCCACTGGCGCGACATCCTTCCCAGCACCGGTTTGCTGATGAACAGCCGGTCCTGTTCCGGATTGTCACGATGCACCTGGAAATGCTCGCGGTCACTCAGGTCCACCGACCCGGCCACCCGCGCCAGGTTGGAAAATACCAGCTTGCCATCGGCATCGATCACGGCCAGTTGCGCGACGAAGCTGCCATAGGCTTCAAGCTCTTCGCTAACGTGCTCCTCGAAGGTATCGGGATGCTCCAGCACGTCCTCGCGCATATCCAGCAATACGATATCCATCAGCCGGATCGCACTGCTTACATGCGCTTCGAAGGCGGTCGCCAGGTTCATAGCATCGTTACGGGCACCTTCCTCCGCAGCGGCGCGTTCATAACGGATCTCGTTGAGCACGAACACCCACATGGGCACCAGCGCGAGAAACAGAATGGAACCAGCCAGCAGCCCCGCCTTGTCCTTCAAGCCCATTCCCAATCACCCCGGCGCCGATGTCTGCGATGTCCAATGGCCATTTCGACGTTCGCTTGACCCGATTCGACACACGCCCCGCTTTGTCACGACTCGCCTGAATCATGTGCAATGCAGACAGGGCGAACCTGCGCTCGTTCGCCCACGAAAAAGGCCTGCATCGCTGCAGGCCTTCGATGGTCTGGTGCCGGAGACAGGAATCGAACCTGCGACCTTCGCGTTACGAGTGCGCTGCTCTACCTACTGAGCTACACCGGCGCCGGTGTCGGATTATCGGGGCTTGTCAGGCCGGACTCAAGCCCAGCCTGACAAACCCGAGCATCCGTTTCACAGCCCTGGTGTCGGCTCGGATCGGGTTCGCGATGTGTCGTTGCGTTCGATCTCGTGCTTGACCTCGCTGGCGACTTCCTGGCCCATATCGGTGACTTTCCGATAGCCCTCTTCAGCTTTGTGGCGAAGGTTGTCGGTCATGCTGTCACTGGCCTGGCCGAGCAATTCATCTTCGCGACGGGTTGGCGGGACCGATGCGGCCAGCAACGCGCCCAGGGCGATACCGATCGCGCCCAACGCCAGCGGCTGTTCGTTGAGCAGGTGATTGAAGCCGCCCCGTGCGCGCTCACTCTGCTGGCGCAGCTTGTCCGCAGTCTGTCGGCTGGTATCGCTGACGCGGTGGCGCGCATCGGCCAGCGAGGCGGACATGTCATGCCCCATCTGGCTGGTCTTGTCACGCAGGTCGTTACCCTGCTGCTTCAGTCCAGAGGCCTTGCTGGACAGTTTATCCGTCAAGGACGGGCCGGTGCTGGTATACGCTGGTGGCTGTCGGTTCTGTCCGGCCATCAGCCAGATCAGGCCGATGGAAGTCAGCACCGTGGGCACCGGGTTGGCCTTGGCGGTATTGCACAGGTTGCTGAAGAACTCGCCACCGCCGCCCTTGACGTAACCCAGCGCCGTGTCGATGAGTTCACCGGGCGACAGCTTGTTTTCCAGCGCGTGGACGATATCGCCGATCTCGGCTCGTTTCTGATCGATCTCGCGCTCCAGCTCTGCGGGATCCTTCTGCGCTTCGACATTTATCTGATTGCCTGTGCTCATGACGTATGCCCCCTGACGGCTTCTTTATCCTTGTTCATGGAATGAAGAGTGCGCTCGGGCTTGAATGAAGAGGCCTCGAACTTCTTCTTGCCTGCCGAGACCATGATCAGGCCGATCACCACCACGACACCGCCGACGATCAGCGCTGCGAGCCAGGGTGCCATGACTTCGCTCAGGCCATATACCGCCGACATCAGCAGGATGATGAAGCCGCCCAGCAGAACGGCGCCGCCACTGGCAACGCTGGCCGCGCCCGCCTTGGTGGCGCGAATGGATTCGGTCAGCTCGGCTTTCGCCAGCGCCAGTTCCTTGGTGATGAGGGAGGGAACTTCATGGGTCAGTTGCCGCAGCAACCCCCCTACGGAACTGTCATTCTCCGGGCGCATGCCCGGTTCCGGGGTGATGGTGGTTGTGGTTGGCTTGCGTGCTTCGCTCATGGGTAGAGCCCTCCGTCAGTACCTTTGCCATTGCGACCGGCCTGAGGTGCCGAGCTGCCCGCTGTACCCATGCC
Organism: Stutzerimonas stutzeri; assembly: GCF_013522825.1. Classification (GTDB taxonomy): domain Bacteria; phylum Pseudomonadota; class Gammaproteobacteria; order Pseudomonadales; family Pseudomonadaceae; genus Stutzerimonas; species Stutzerimonas stutzeri_AK. The sequence continues at coordinate 97,560 of NZ_JAAMQZ010000018.1, read as the reverse complement.
GGCTCCGGTTGTGCCTGGGGCGGTACGGGCAGTCGAGGAAACCCCGGCATTGCTGATGCTGCCGATGGTTCCCGGCTCGCCGGTAGTGAGTCGTTCGTTGAGTTCATGCTGGCTGGGGCTCCGATGGCTGCCAAATGCCTGGTTCGACGTGGCAACGGCGCTCGAATGGCCATGATGCCTGGAACCATCCTCAGCACGTCTGCCGGACGCTTTGGCAAATCGAGTCAGGCCGAAGCCCAGCGCAATGCTGCCGGCAATAAACAGCGTCGGGTTGTCACGGGCCAGGCGGTTCACGTCCTGGAAGAGTTCATCGACGCTTTTGCCGCGCAGGTTGTCCGACAGCCGGACCATGCCCTGGGCCATGTCGGACACATAACCGGACAGGCCCAGGGTGTCCTGCCCTTCCAGTTCACGGGCCGCGGCTTCAGCGCTGTGCGCAACCTTTTCGATCTCGTCGGCAGCCGTCTCGCGGTAGCCGTCGAGCTGGCTCTTGCCTTGGGCCTTGACCTCTTCAGTTGCCTGCCGGGCCTTGGCACGCACATCGTCGGCAGCCGCTTGCGCCACCGAGTCGGAAGTCGTTTTGGTATCCGTGTGGGACGTAACGTCGGGACCGGTTTTGCCCAGGCCACCGTAACCAGTGATTTCTTCGTCGGGTGTCGTCATTTGATTCACCTTTTATATGGCTTGGCCGCAAGACCAGAGTCCTGTGAAATTCAGCCTGCAGCGACGAATCGCGCAGGCTGTAGTTGCTGCATACATATAAGGTGACCGGGGCCGGTTTTTTGAGTTCCCTTTTTCACGGCCCCGCTTTATTCAGGAAACAGGGGTGTAACTGTTATTGCAGAGCCCTTCGCGCACCCCTTCGATAATGGCTTGTTGCCTATTCATGAACGCCATGCTGCAAGTTCTCTGGGTTTAAGCGAAACGCCGCCCGGCGAGCGAAACGGCAACTTCGCTTTATCTATCGCCACTGTTGCCGACTAATAAAAAGCAGGAAACGAAACCGCAGCCGACGAACAGCCCTCTACCAAAGCAATGCATTTCGACAGGCACAAAAAAACGGGCCGAAGCCCGTTTTTCTGGTCAGTGCGATCCGTTATTGCAACGGACCTATGGTAGAGCAGGTTTTCTTCGCTTTGGCATACTTCTGCAACGGTGCCATCTGGGGGCGATGCTTACCACTTGTCACGTCCAGCGCCATGATGTTCTCACCCCAGCGAGGACCGGCGGCCCAGTAGCTGCTCGGAATGCAGTTCTCGTTCAGGTAAGCCAGCAGGTTGTCGGTCGCGACCACGGCAGACGGAGAGAAGTCCGGAATGCCATGCTCACCGAGGTAACCACGCAGCTTGTTCTTCTTCAGCCACTCGACCCAGGGCTTGACCCGCTCGACACCCAGCATCGGGGCGAAGGTTTCGGCACGGTTGCGGTAGGTGCCCGAGTAGTCGTGATCAAGATACTGGTGCGCTTCGTAGACCAGGTTGTTCTTCGGATCGCGCATCCAGGGATCGTTGATCAGCTGGGTGTTGTACTTCTGCCAGTGGAAAGCGCTGGAGTAACGATCGCCGGCAATCATGATCCACTTGCTCGGGTCGACCTTGCGGATCGCCTGCCCGGCTGCCTGGGCAGTCTGCGGCCAGAGGTTGTTGCCGGTGTTGTACGGCTCGTTCATCAGACCGTATCCGTACAGGGCCGGGTGCTTGGAGACTTCCACTGCGATCTTGCGCCAGGTTTCGGCAAACTCTGCACGCGGTACGCCGGGAGAGTTGATTACCTGGCCGTAGTATCGGTAGTAGTTGTGCATATCAAGGATGACCTTGATGCCGTACTTGTGGGCATGGTCCAGCGACGTCTTGATTCGCGCCAGCTCTGCCGCATCCAGCGGGGTACCGAGCTTGGGCTGAATGCGCTCCCAGAGGAAGCCCAGACGAATCAGCTTGAAGCCGAGTTCACTGTGACGCTTGTAATAGGACTCGTCGGCATAGGTATAGCCCTTGTTGTAGATACCAGGGACGGTGCCCGGATCGAACACGCCCGAGGCGAAGTTCACGCCCACCAGGTCAATCCCGTTGCCGGGGTTGGTGGGAGTCGGGGTCGGAGTCGGCGCGGGTGCTGGAGTCGGCGCAGGGGTCGGCGCAGGCGTCTGCGGCGAGCTGCCGGCATCGCCGGAGACCACGGTCAGGGTTTTCGGATAGCCGACGCTGCTGGCCGACAGCTTGTCGCCACTCAGGAGCACGGTCAGGTGCGCACCGATGTCATAGACCGCGATGACCTTGCGGACCTGACCATCGGCCAGGCGTACCGAGGCGCCGGTCTTGAAGGCCGACTTGTTGCTAGCCGTATTGGGAATCGAGAAGCCCGCCTGCTTGCGGTAGATGCCGTTTTCCCAGTCTTCATTGGTGAAGCTGTTCATGCTCGCGCTGTAGGTGCTCTCCACCGGCACGCTGGGCGTCGGCTTGGCTTCCGGCGCAGGCGCAGGGTTGGTCAGGGACGGTGTACTCGGTGCCGTTTCGGCGCTGGCCAGAGTGCTGATGGTGCGCGGAGCACCCACCTTGTTGCCATCGAGCGGGCTGCCCTCGAAATAAACGCTGATGTTGCTGCCAACCACGAAGACCTTGCTGATCTTGCGCACCTGGTTATCGGCGAACTTGACCTGTACGCCCGGCTTGAAGGCGGCAATGGCAGCAGGCGAAGACGGAACGGAAACCCCCGCTTCCCGACGCCAGACCCCATTGAGGAAGTCATTGCTGGTGAATTTGTTGATCTGGCTGGTGAAGGCCTCAGTCGGAGCCGGAGCCGGCGCGGATGCACCCGGCGCAGCCTCGCCCGCGACGACGGTGCTGATCGTGCGCGGAGCACCCACCTTGTTGCCGTCGAGCACGGGACCATCGACATAAACGCTGATGTTGCTGCCGACAACGAAGACCTTGGTGATCTTGCGCACCTGGTCGTCGGCGAACCGGATCTGCACACCCGGCTTGAAGGCGTCACGGGCAGCTGCCGAATACGGCACGGAAATGCCCGCCTCGCGACGCCAGACGCCGTTGAGGAAGTCATTGCTGGTGAATTTGTTGATCTGGGAAGTGAAGGCGGTCGCAGAAGACGCGTTTATGCTAATGCTCGCCGCCGCTTCACCGCCGATAACCAGTGAACCGAGTACCGCAGCCATGGCAATGGAGCGAACAAGTGCCTTGGGCGCACTTGAGAATACAGTGATAGACATTCAGTCTCTCCGGAACTTAATACTTCTAAAGGTCGGAGCCTTTAAAAAAGTAGCGGGAGTTAATAGAGTCGTGCAGGCGCCTGATGGGTTTGAATCTCATTACGCGCAACCGAACGAACCGCGCACAAGGGGCCGGATTACCTTGGTGGAGAACCCGGCAATCCGTTGCGTGGCGCCTTTATAATAGGTTTGCAAAACGAATGGAAACCGAGTCGACGGTTTAACATCGCCAAATAGCCGTCACATTCAGCAATCCGCCATTAAAAGGCTATTAAAACATAGCCAAATGCCATGTAGCGGAAAAGCGGCTGGGCGCTTTAAACCGTTCGCCAGAGAAGAAAGTGAGCGTCATTTTTTTGAATTTGTTTTTTTTGAAACAGGTTCTGCAAATCAGCTTTTCCGACGAGTGGATACTACAAAACGGCTGTTTGAAGGTCGGCTTATAAAGGGTATCGAGACAACCAGCGTTTCGCTTGTTTGAAGCGTCATCGTTTGCCAGAAGCCAACGGCAGCCACTCGGAGGAACCATGCCCCATCAGTTCAAGGTCGGCGACCACGTCCGCTGGAATTCCGAAGCGGGCCATGTCACTGGCCATATCATCAAGGTGCATACGCAGGACACCGAATACAAAGGGCACACAAGGCGGGCCAGTCCGACGGAGCCACAATACGAGATCCGGAGCGACAAGACCGATCATGTGGCCATGCACAAGGAAAGCGCCCTGAGCAAAGCCAAGTGATCCCATTGGCGCAGCGGATCTGGACGGTCGGGCACTCCACTCGCACCGGCGCATCCTTCATTGCGCTGCTCAAGCACTACGGGATCGAGATGGTTGCAGATGTTCGACGCCATCCCGGATCGCGGCGCCTGCCACAATTCATGTCGGACAATCTGCAGGCCGCCCTCGAAGAACAGGGCATTGGCTACCGATGGCTCGGAGAGCTGGGTGGCCGCAGACGTGCCCCGGCGGATGCGCCTGCCAGTGCCTGGCGCAACCCATCATTTCGCGGCTACGCCGAACACCTTAAAAGCGAAGAGTTCGCTGCAGGGCTGCAGCAGTTGCTGAGCCTGGCGGCAGAGCGCCCCACGGCCATGATGTGTGCCGAAGTGCTGTGGTGGCGATGCCATCGCGCCATGATTTCGGACGTACTGAAACTGGGTGGCGTCGAGGTTCTGCATATACAGGATGAGCAGCGGCTGACAGCGCACCCCTACACCTCTCCGGCCAGAGTGAAGGAGGGTGAGCTGAGCTATATCGAGGGTGCCGGGCAACCGCTGAAAACAGTCATGGTGACTGCAAAATGAGGTGGTGGACGCTCACCTTGATGGTGCTTTCAAGGCCCGCGCTTGAGTGCATTCCAGCCCCCGACACGATTCGGGCGCGAAAAGACATTGCGTGACAGGTAATAGAAGAACAGAGGAATCCCCACCGCATAGCGCTTGAACAGCCGTTTTGGCTCGATCAGCATGCGGAACGCCCATTCCAGGCCGAACCGACGGAAGAACAGCGGCGCACGGGGAAAGCGCTCCGCGGTGAAATCCAGGATGGCGCCGCCACAGATCAGCAATGCCGGCGTCTCCATTGCACTTTGCAGATAGAGCGCGACCTGCTCCTGTTTCGGCATACCCATGGCCAGCACGATGATGGGATAACGCCCTGGAACATGGTGCGCCCGGTAAAAATTCAGATATTCCTCGCTGCGCTTGAAGCCGTCGATGGCATGGAAAGGACGGTCCCCGAACAGGTTGCGCGCACCGTCGCTCAGCCAGGGTTCTCGCGTGCCCATGGCGAAGAGTTCATAGTTGCCCTGCGAGCCGGCCACCAGTTCCTCGATCAACCGGGGAATGAAATCCGACCCGTTGAGGTTGGCCTTCGGTGCCACCCCGTTGAACCAGCAGGCCATTTTGATCCCGATGCCGTCGCGCAGCAGATAGTTGACCTGCAGAAAACTGTCGCGAACCGAGGCATGGCGTTGCGCGATGTTGTAGCCATGCTGATTGAGAAATCCAAGAATGGTTGGCGATTCACGCATCCGAAGTTCGGAGATGAACGGGCCAGTGTCGGCCTCCTCCAGGAGCTTCAGCTTCCCGATCAAAGGATCCATCCTTCTGGCGCGGGGGTTTTTCATAAATAATTTCTCTGTCGGTCATTCAATTCAGGGACGATGGGATTCGCAGGCAACCCGCTTCGGTCTTTACGAACCAGGGCCGATTCGCAGGAAAACTGAACAATGCGTGTAGACGCCGGACAAAAGGAAGCAGCCGCTGCTGCGACCTTTTCCAATGGCAAAAGAGGTAGTGAAGATGATAGGGACACGCGGCAATTCGCAACGGACGAAAGGAATACTTCTCGGACTCGCACTTGTGCTCAGTAGTGCCGCAAGCGCGGCAGAAAATGTCGACCTGATCGGAATGAACATCGGGGGCGCCGCATTTTCCGGCAATTCCATCCCCGGCAAATACAATACAAATTATTTCTTTCCCGCTCCGGACTATCTGACGATCTGGAAAGAGCGAGGCATTCGCACCATTCGCTTCCCGATCATGTGGGAACGTTTGCAGGCTGAACTCAATGGCGAACTGGACGAGGAGTATGCTCGGCGTATCGAAGAATTCATGCAACAGGCTGCTGACCATGACATGCGCGTCATTCTCGACATCCACAACTACGCTCGTTATCGAAAACAGATAATAGGCACGGATGCGGTCCCCATATCTGCCTATGCAGACTTGCTGGAGCGCATTGCCAAACGCTGGAAGAATCATGAAGGGCTTTGGGCCTACGACATCATGAACGAACCCCATGGCGCCGATAAATACTGGCCGGCAGCGGCCCAGGCCGGAATCGATGCGGTTCGCAAACATGATCGCGAGCGCCCGCTGCTTATCGAAGGAAACTTCTGGTCCAGCAGTTATCTCTGGCCAAAATACAACGATCCACTGCTGGACTTGAAAGACCCCGCCGACAAATTGATATTTTCCGCTCACCTTTACCTCGACAAACACGGCAACGGACAATACCGGGAGCCACCGGAAGATGACTTCGACACCATGCTCGGCGTCAAACGGGTCAAGCCTTTTATCGACTGGCTGATCAAGCATGAAAGACAAGGCCATATCGGTGAGTTCGGTATTCCGCCCGATGAACCGCGCCTGCTGGAAGCCATGGACAACTTGCTGGCTTATTTGCAGAAACACTGCATACCCATGACTTACTGGGCGGCAGGTCCATCCTGGGGCAACTACAAGTTATCGGTCGAACCGACCCGTGACGGCCAGAACCGCCCGCAATGGGCCATCCTCGAAAAGTACGTCAATCAGGGTGGCTGCAGCAGTATCGGCCCTTGAAGCCACCTGCATGGCAGCCCGCTCACTCAACGGGCTGCCATGCTTCAGCTTTTGGAATGCGACATCGGCATCCACTTCGCCATTTTCGATTTCACCTTGCCGATCAGCTTCGCTCTCAGGCTATGGCTCTTGCGCAATGTGCTGGCCTTGAGGTTGTACACCTGGCCCGGCACATACATTTCATTGGTTTCGATGCAGTACACCGGCTTGCCGCTGAGCTTCATGATTTCGACGGCCTGCCGATCCTCGCTCTCGACGAAGAGCCGCGTCTGCGGTTGCCTGGCATACACCTCGGCCTTGAACTTGTGATGAATATTCAACCGGCGACGCTCCTCCGCCGAAGGCAGATCGAGCATGTGCAGGGTCCCGTACTGCACGCCATTGCGCTGCAACCACGCCTCGGTTTCCGGGCGATATTTCTCCAGCCGGCTGGTCACCAGATGGGCGACCTTGATCGAGGGGATGAAAAGCGGACGCGTGCAACTGAGGAAATCACGGTAGTTCGGCCCGTCATCGTTCTGTTCGGTCGTGGGATCGACGCAGAGCACGCCGTCGATATCCAGACAGGCCTGCCCCATGAAGGGGTGGTGCATGATGTTCCACTCGAACACACGCGGCTGCTCGACGAGCTCCAGGTACATGTCCACCAGATGGCGATTGTGCTTTTCGGCGAACGCCGCCAGGGTCACCACCTCGCCCTGATAGACGGCCCGCACCTGCTCCACGGCGGCCTGCATCGACTTGGCCGTGGAAATGCTGTCGTCCACCAGCAGCACTTTCTTCGCATCCCTGGGCTTGACCAGGTCGGCATGCTTGTAGGTCCGCGTACTGCCCTTCTTCAGATCATCATTGCGCAGGAACGAGTAAAGATCGGTCAATGGCAGGTTCTGTTTCAGCGCGACGATACTGGCGACCAGCATTCCGCTGCGGGGAATGCCTATGACCAGATCGACATCATTGGGAACCTTGCCGGCACACTCATTGCTCAGTTGCGATAGATGACTAAGACTGCGGTAATTCATCGAACACTCTCCTGCGCCCTGTTCTTTTGTGGTCCCTGGAAAATCCGTTAACGCCCCAGTGCCGAGCGCAGTTGCTTGGTATGCGTATGCAGGTAGTGCAGTACATACAAGCCAAAGGCATTGACGCTGGAAAAGTTCAGAAAGCGCTTGCGAATATCCATGTCTTCACGAATCGCTTCGAAACGCCGCTTGTGCGATACACCAGTGGTATCGAAGATGCACAAGGGAAACGACAGCTGCATGACGTCGCGCTGCAGGTCGAGCCCCTGCAGGAACTCAAGCAACAGGCAATAATCGGCGGACAGTTTATAGTCGAGCCGAAACCTGAACTGGCGCAGCCGCTCATTCTCGAAATACATGGTCTGGTGACTGGCCGGCAACCCCAGCGGTGCGCGCTCGATGGGATGCGCGCTGGTCAGTTTCAGACTGCCACTGGCTTCCTTGCGATAGAAATCGCCATAGATGAACCGGGGCGCAATTGCCGCCTGTGACAACTCGGCATCTATCCTGGCCAGCACATCGGGACTGGCCAGGGCATCGCCGCTATTGAGGAACAGGGTATATCCCTCGGTTTCAACGGCACGCCGGCGGCCTTTATCCATGGCGTCATAAATACCCTTGTCGGCCTCTATGGTTATTTCTGCCTGGCTGTTGTCCAGCTTGCGCAGCCATTCAACGCTGCCATCCGTGGAGTTGCCATCGATGACGATCCAGCGGAAGTTGCGGAACGTCTGGCTGGCCAGGCTCCGATAAGTGTCCTTGAGACCATCCAGATTATTCCAGTTAATGGTGACGATACTGAAATTGACCATAATTCATCTGCCCCGGAGTTTCTGCATAGAAAGAATGTGCCGTCTGCACCTTGGCGTAATACAGGAAGAACGCCGCCGCCATTCCATATAGATCGCCGGAAAAGCTCAGGGCATTGGACAGCATGAAATTCATCATGCCGAACACGAATGACAGTTGCAGGGCTGCCAGCAGGCTGCCCTTTTCCTTGCACTGACGCATGATCCAGATAAAGCCGCCATAGAAGATCAGCACCACCAGCGGCATCAGGAAGCCATAGCGGTAATACACACCGAAGATGCCGACATCCGAGAGATAGAAATGCGCGTTGTAGATGCGCGAGAAGCCGCCATTCCATTGCAGTGACAATGCGCCCATGCCGAAATAGTTGTTGGCGCTAATTGCCTCGACGATGGTTGAGATGGTCCGCTCACGAACACCCGGCCCCGAGGCGGCCTCGAACAGCAGCGCATGGAAGCGTTCGTACTGCTGGATATAGAACTCAGGAACCAGGAACCAGGAAATCCCCAGGACGACGATGCCCAGCACGGACATCTTCATCAACGAGTCGATGCGCTTGCGGAAAATCCACAGACCGGCGAAGGCCCAGATCAGCATGGTCTGCCGGGTCTGCATGACCAGCCAGAGGTAGGCCACGAAATACAGCAGAATCAGCAGACCGCGCAGGGTCACCCTGTCACGCATGTCGTACATGACCATGAAGGCTGCCAGGGATACGAAGGCCGATCCTATGCGATAACGGTCGGGGCGCAGCAAGTCTTCGTACTGCGTCCAGTCGTCCACGGTGAACGACGCCACCGTGTTCCGCGGAATGATACCCAGGTAGTAACAGAAGCCGAATGTCGCACAGAACAGGGCGATATAGAGGAAATAGCGACCGAGTTCTTCCTGGGTGGGCTGCGCCATGAGCAGCAGAAAAAGCACCGGGAAGAACACCAGGTATTCCAGGAACCGGCGCTCCTCGAACAGACCGTAGATCAACGGCTGACCGAAATTCAGATTGGCCAGCACGGCGGACATCAGGGGCAGCATGGTGCCCATGAAAATGATCCACAGGCTGGTCCTGGATTGGTAGACCCATTTCCAGGCGACGAACAGGCACACCGTGGAGGCCACTACCAGCAGCAGGAAAATCTCCCTGAAGTAGGGAATCCCGGCACGCTTGTCATCCGTGAGGAAGAAGCACCCGGAATTCAGCAACAGCAGGACGATCAACAGATTCTTGTACGCCAGAACTTTCCTTAACAAGCGCTATCCCCAATATCCAGATGACGTGGCGAACACAAAAATCGAACCGGCATGACACCGTAAACGGCGATCACCCCCGGCAAGGAACCATGTGCCATGGATGGACAACGTCAACGGCGAAAAGGTCCACCCTGTTTGTAGCTGGGTCAGGCTTCACCGACCCGACGAACAGAAGCCAGGCAGCCAATGATGAAAGCCGTGCCTGTCCGGTGCTGTGCGGATGCCGGCGCCTCGCGGCGTCGGATTACGCCTTCGGCTAATCCGACCTACAACTCTGCAAATCTTGCACAAGTCATGTAGGTCGGGTCACGCCTCACCGACCCGACAAACGGAGCCAGGTAGCCGATGAGCGAAAGCCGCGCCTGTCCGGCGCTGTGCGGATGCCGGCGCCTCGCGGCGTCGGATTACGCCTTCGGCTAATCCGACCTACAACTCTGCAAACCTCGCACAAGTCATGTAGGTCGGGTCACGCCTCACCGACCCGACAAAACGGAGCCAGGCAGCCGATGAGCGAAAGCCGTCTTTCACTGCCTTATCTGGTGCTGGTTTTCGACGAACCAGCGATAGGCATCGCGCAGGCCGTCTTCCAGGCTGATGCTGGCCTGCCAGCCCAGTGCTTTGAGCCGGGACACATCCATCAGCTTGCGTGGCGTGCCGTCCGGTTTGCTGCTGTCGAAGATCAGCCGTCCCTGGTACTCGGTGACCCGCGCGATGGTTTCGGCCAGTTCGCGGATGCTGCAATCGACGCCGGTGCCGACGTTGATATGCGACAGCATCGGCTGGGTGTGCGCCTGATAGGTGGCATCGTCCAGTTCCATCACATGCACGCTGGCGGCGGCCATGTCGTCCACGTGGAGGAACTCGCGCTGCGGCTTGCCGCTACCCCAGATCACCACCTCGTCGTCGCCGCGCTGGGTCGCCTCATGGAAGCGCTTGAGCAGCGCCGGCACCACATGGCTGTTTTCCGGGTGGAAGTTGTCGTTGGGGCCGTAGAGATTGGTCGGCATCACGCTGCGGTAATCGCGCCCGTACTGGCGGTTATAGCTTTCGCAGAGCTTGATGCCGGCGATCTTGGCGACCGCATAGGGCTCGTTGGTCGGCTCCAGCACACCGGTCACCAGCGCCTCTTCCTTCATCGGCTGTTCGGCGAACTTGGGGTAGATGCAGGACGAGCCCAGAAACAGCAGTTTCTGCACATCGTTGCAGTGCGCCGCATGGGTGATGTTCGCCTCGACCATGAGGTTCTGGTAAATGAACTCGGCCGGGTAGGTGTTGTTGGCATGGATACCGCCGACCTTGGCCGAGGCCATGTAGACCTGATCGATGCGGTGCTCGGCGAAGAATGCATTCACCGCCGCCTGGTCAACCAGATCGAGGTCTTCCCGGCCACGTGTGAGGATATTGTCGTAGCCCAACGCCCGCAGGCGCCGGACGATGGCCGAACCGACCATCCCCCGATGCCCCGCGACGAAAACTCGTGCGTCACGATTCATTGTCAGTTCTCCAGTGTTACCGGTATCTCGAAGCCGTGCTCCTTGAGCAGGGCGTGGCGCTTGGCGACTTTCAGGTCCTCGCGAACCATCTCGGCGCACATCTCCTGCACGCTGATTTCCGGCGTCCAACCGAGCTTCTGCTTGGCCCGGCTCGGATCGCCCAGCAGGGTTTCGACTTCCGCCGGACGGAAATAGCGCGGATCGACCCGCACCACCACGTCACCTACTCGCAGCGCTGGCGCCATGTCGCCTTCGACACTTTCGACGATGCCACGCTCATCCACACCGCTGCCCTCGAAGCGCAGCTGCACGCCCAGCTCGGCGGCTGACCAGCGGATGAATTCGCGCACCGAATACTGCACGCCGGTGGCGATGACGAAATCCTCGGCCTGCTCCTGCTGCAGCATCATCCACTGCATGCGCACGTAGTCCTTGGCGTGGCCCCAGTCGCGCAGCGCGTCCAGGTTGCCCATGTGCAGGCACTTCTCCAGACCCTGGGCGATGTTGGCCAGGCCACGGGTGATCTTGCGGGTAACGAAGGTCTCGCCCCGGCGCGGCGACTCGTGGTTGAAGAGGATGCCGTTGCAGGCATACATGCCATAGGCTTCGCGGTAGTTGACGGTGATCCAGTAGGCGTAGAGCTTGGCCACCGCATAGGGCGAGCGCGGGTAGAAAGGAGTGGTTTCCTTCTGCGGAATCTCCTGCACCAGACCGTACAACTCGGAGGTGGAGGCCTGGTAGAAGCGCGTCTTCTTTTCCAGCCCCAGCAGGCGAATGGCTTCGAGAATGCGCAGGGCGCCCATGCCGTCGACGTCGGCGGTGTACTCAGGCGATTCGAAGCTCACCGCCACGTGCGACTGCGCACCCAGGTTGTAGACCTCGTCGGGCTGCACTTCCTGAATGATGCGCGTCAGATTGGAGGAATCCGTCAGATCGCCGTAATGCAGAACGAAGTTCTGATCCTCGACATGATGGTCCTGGTAGATGTGGTCTACCCGCTGGGTGTTGAACAGCGAGGCGCGGCGCTTGATGCCGTGCACTTCGTAACCCTTTTCCAGCAGAAGCTCCGCCAGATAGGAGCCGTCCTGACCTGTGATGCCCGTGATCAACGCTTTTTTACGTTCCATAGTGTTCACCTTTTCCATGATTGAGGGAGGGGTTGAGTCAATCCAGTGAGTCAGCTCGATCGGGCGCTTTTGAGTAGCATCTGCACACGCTCGAAAAAGCCGACGCATATCACCGGCAGGGAGGGAAACTTGTAGAAGAAGCGGAAGATGTCGTACTGCGTTCGCGGCGCGCGCAAGGCGGCGCTGTCCACTTCCGCGCTGTCGATCAGGGCGATGCCCTGCCCTGCCACGTCATGCAGCACGCTCAGTTCCATGGGCTTCATCGAGAGACTGAAACTGTGCAGGCCGGGCTTGTCGGTGCGCGTCAGTTGCAAACCGCTGCGGCAGTCCTTGCAGCCGAACAGGTTGACCCGGAAGTCATGGCCGGCGAGCTTCGGATTGAGCTTTTTCAGGGTCTGCGGCGAGAGTTCGCAGAAGGCGTCGTAGCGCGCCAGGCAATCATCGAAGTGGGCGAACTGGTAGTCGATCCGCTGCTGCTGGATGGCCACCTGAAAACGCGATGAAGCGATATAGAAATGCTGGCCGGGATCGCCGAAGTTGGTGGTCAGCGAGCGATAGGGGTAGACGAAATAACGGTCGCTGCTGATGATCCAGGCGTTGTACAGCTTCAGCCAGGAGGATTCCGGCCAGCTGCGAATATCACCGGGAATACCCTCGATGCGGCTGATATCCGTGCCATTGCCCACCAGCCACTCGCGAAAGCCCTGCCAGTGCCGACGCGACCAGGCCTGGCCCCAGGACGCGGCCAGCTGCATGAAATAGACATCCGAATTACCATCGTCGATGGGCGTGAACGGCAGGTTGGCAGTCTGGTTGAACTGCTGGCTATAGAGGCTGATGCCGGCCACACGCGGGTCATCGGCATAGTATTCCAGCGCCTGGGCCGTGTACTCGTAGAAATACGGCGAGACGAACAGGTCGTCTTCGAGCACCAGCACGTCGCCGTATTCCTCGGTGAGGTCGCCACAGGCCAGCACATGGTTGCGCAACCCCAGGCGCTTCTCGCGGTGGATCACCCGTTTCTCGCCATGTGGCCAGTCATAGGCCTCGGCCAGCCGCAGCGGTTCCAGCGTGCCGGAATTGTCCAGGCTGATCACCAGGCGGATCTCCCCGACCGGGTAATGCGCCTTGCTCAGCGAGGACAGCAGACGCTGCAGGCTCTTCGGTCGGTTGTAGCCGATGACGACGATGGTGGGCCGCTTTGCTGTCATGGGAAAATCCATATCGTTCAATGAAGAATGTCCTTGCCTGCTCATACCGTTGCCCTCTGCCGCACATACCAGCGCCTGGCCTGCAAAACGACGATCACCACCAGGCTCAGGTAGATCAGCACCCCGGCGGCGGAGAACGCCTGCACCGTGGCCAGCGCATCGCCGACCAGTACCGCTCCGCCGAACAGCGCCAGCACACGCAGGCTGGTGCTGAAAATCTCGAAAATCAGGAACCGCCCCTGCAGCGACAGCGCCGGCACCGCCACCACGCAGGGCCGCGAGACGAACACCAGGTACTCGGCCAGTGCCAGCCAGCGAGCGTATTCACCCGCCACCTGCCACTGCTCGCCGAACACCAGCGCGAACAGCCAGGGGCCGAATGCCACTACCAGACTGAAGGGCACCAGACCGACCAGTGCCAGCGCCGCAGTCGCTTTGATCAGCATTGCGGCCACAGGTTCACCGTCGTGGATCGCCCGGCTGATACGCGGGTAATAGACATCGGCCACCGACTTGCCGATGAGGTTGGTGGGCATGCTCATCGCCTGCCGGCACAGGGCGAAGAAACCGGCCGCCGCCGGGCCGAAATACACCGCCAGAATCAGCGTCGGCAGGTGCTGGGATACCGCATTGATCAGCATCACCGGCGCACGGAACAGGGGAAAGTCGCGATGCCGACGTGCCAGTCCGAGCAGACCGGGCTGCTGTTCCGCGCTTCTGCCGTTCTGATCGTCATCGTTGTGGTTATCGGTATGCGGCTTTGCCCGCAGCATCGCCAGGCCGAGCATCGTCGCGTGCAGTGCGTGCTGCAGCGCCGTGCTGCACACCAGTACCAGCGCCGAGGGCTGCACCAGTCCCGCCAACGTGCGAATGGAGTTGAACAGCAGCGAGTGGCCCACCGCGACGCTCGCGGTGATACGAAAACGTTGCGTGCGGAACAGCCACTGCTGGCAGATTTCCAGCGCCGCGCCGCTGAACATCACCAGCGGCACCAGCATCAGGTACGGCTGGATGATCTGCATCTGCAACCGGGTCGTAAGCGCCGCGCCGAACAGATAAAGCAGAAGCCCCACCAGCGCCGCCATCGCCAGGGCGATCAGCAGCGACAGGCGCACCAGCCCACGCGCATCGCCATCACGCCGGGGCAGCACGATGGCGATGGGATAGGTCAGCGCGGCCACCGGAATCAGCATCAGGGTCACGCTGAGAAAGGTGCCCAGCACGCCGTAGGCTTCCGGCCCGTAGATGCGCGTGATCACCGGCATGAACGCCAGCGTCAGTGCCTGCGCGCCGGCGGTGCCGCTGACCACGGTGAGAATGTTGCGCAACAGTCGGCTGTTGCGGCAGCCATGCAGCAGCACAGCCAGCCGCTCACGGAACATGGGAGAGCCGCTGCTCTGCTCGATGGTGCTCACTCAGCCATCTCCCGCTCAGGCCAGCACTGGCTGACGACCGATGCCGTAATAGCTGAAGCCTTCACGCTTGAGCTGTTCACGGTCGTACTGGTTGCGACCGTCGATGATCAGCGGGGTGTTGAGCAGGCGCTTCAGGGCACGGAAATCCGGGCGACGGAAAGGCTTCCACTCGGTCACCAGGCACAGCGCATCGGCGTCGATGGCCGCCTCGTACTGGCCTTCGGCGATCTGCAGCCGGCCATCGGCAAACCAGGCCTCGGGAAACTCGCGGCGGGCCGTCTCGCGCGCCACCGGGTCGAAGGCACGAACCTTGGCGCCGGCATTGATCAGGCTGTTGATCAGCACCACGCTCGGCGCCTCGCGCATGTCATCGGTGCCCGGCTTGAACGCCAGGCCCCAGACGGCGAAGGTGCGCCCGGCGAGATCGCCCTGGAAGTGACTGGAAAGCTTGTTGAACAGCGCGTGTTTCTGCTGATCGTTGCGCGCTTCCACCGCCTGCAGCAGCTTGGGTTCGAAGTCGCTCTGGTGGGCGATGTTGATCAGCGCCTTGACGTCCTTGGGGAAGCAGGAGCCGCCATAACCACAGCCGGCGTAGATGAAGTGGTAACCGATGCGCTCGTCCGAGCCGATGCCCAGGCGAACGTTCTCGATATCCACATCGAGCCGCTCGCACAGGCCGGCGACTTCGTTCATGAAGGAGATCTTCGTCGCCAGCATCGCGTTGGCGGCGTACTTGGTCATTTCCGCATCGCGGATGCCCATGAACAGGGTGCGCGGACGGTTGCGGATAAAGGGCGCGTAGAGCGCACTCATCACCTGCCGCGCATGCTCGTTGTCGGCGCCGATGACGATCCGGTCCGGGTGCATGAAGTCGTTGACCGCCGCGCCTTCCTTGAGGAACTCGGGGTTCGACACCACCGAGAACTCGATCTCGACGCCACGCGCTTCAAGCCGCTCGCTGATCGCAGCGCGTACCAGATCGGCGGTGCCTACCGGCACGGTGGACTTGTTGACGATGATGGCCGGGGCGCTGAGGTGGTCGCCAATCTGCCGGGCGACTTCCAGCACATAGCGCAGATCCGCCGAGCCATCCTCGCCGGGCGGCGTACCGACCGCGATGAAGAACACCTCGGACTGTTCGACCGCCTCGGCCAGCGACGTGGTGAAAACCAGTCGCCCGGAAGCGTGATTGTCACGCACGATCTCTTCGAGACCCGGCTCGTAGATGGGCAGGATGCCCTGCTTGAGGTTGTCGATCTTGCTCTTGTCGACATCCACGCAATGGACCCGGTTGCCCATTTCGGCAATGCAGGCGCCGGTTACCAGGCCCACGTAGCCGCTTCCAACAACGGTAATGTTCATAGCAGATTCCTCGATAAGTCATTCATGCAGGCGTGCCTCTGCTCGACCCCTGAAAAAGGGGCCGTTGGCGCAATCGTCTTGCTGGGCAGATTCAAGGGCCGACCAGACTCGTCTGGCCGGCCTGCATACGGGCGAGCCGGCTTACACCGTCTGCTCGCTGTAGCCGTAGTGGTCGTAATAGCCACGGAACTGGCCGTTCTTCCTGGCCTTCTCGACATCGACATGGTTGAGCACCACGCCTGCGACCGGTGCGCTGCTGTTCTGCAACTGGCTCACGCCCTTCTGCACGTGGGGGATCAGGGTGCTGTCGGACTTGACCACGTAGATCACCGCATCAGCCAGGGTCGACAGAACGGCCGCATCGCTGACCGCCTGGCTCGGCGGCGAGTCGATGATGATCCGCTCGTAACGGCCCTTGAGCACCTCCAGCAGCTTGCCGAAACGCGGTGAGGACAGCAGTTCCAGCGGGTTGGAGGGCACCGGACCGGCGGCGATCATGTCGACGTTGCCTACGCTGTGAATGCAGTCTTCGAGCCTGGCATTGCCACCGATCAGGTTCACCAGTCCCGGCGTACCGGGCTTCAGGTCGAAGGCCTTTTCCAGGGTTGCGCGGCGCAGGTCGGCATCGATCAGCAGCACACGATGCAGCTGGCCCATGGCGAATGCCAGGTTGGCCGAAACCGAACTCTTGCCCTCGCCCGGCGCAGTGGACGTGACCACCAGCACCTGGCGTGGCTGACTGGCTTCGCTGAGCAGCAGGTTGGTGCGGATGGTTCGCACAGCCTCACAGAAACGCTTGTCGCCGCTGCGCTCGAACAGATGGCTGACGTCCTTGCGCAACTTGCGCGGCACCTGCGGCACGATGCCCATCACCGGCAGATTGAGCTTGCTCTCCACCTCCTCGGAGCTCTTGAAGGTATTGTCGAGGATCTCGCGGATGATCGCCTGGGCGATGCCCAGTACCAGCGCCAGGAACAGCGCCACAACCAGAATCAGCTTGGTGTTCGGTGCGCTGGGTTCGGTCGGCGGGATGGCCGCATCGACCACGCGGGCATTGGTGGAACTCAGGTCCGAGGTCGCCGTGGTTTCCTGCAGACGGGTCATGAAGGTTTCGTACAGGGCGCGGTCGCTTTCGACCTGACGTTGCAGGTCACGCACCTTGAATTCCTTGCGCGAGATGTTCTGGATGCGGTCCTTGTTCTCGTCGAAGGAGGCACGCAGCGAATTCTCGTTGGCCACTGCCAATTGGTAGTTGCGTTCGATGCTCGCCACCACCTGCTCGACCTGCTGGCGCAGACTGGCGGTCGCCGCATTCAGGTCGGAGCGCGCCGAACCCATGGCCGGATGGCGGTCACCGTAACGACGCGAAAGATCTTCGACACGCGAGCGGGCATGCGCCTGATCAGCCTTGAACTGCTGGATCAGCGGATGACCGAGCACTGCCGGCACGCTGGACAGACGCTCCCAGCCCTGGCTGCGCATGGACTCGACCTGACGATACTGGCTCTCGGCTTCGGCGCGCTGACGACGGGCGTCGATCATGCGATCACCCGTGAGCGACAGCTCGTTGGCACTGATGGTGCCGATGCCATCCAGATCCACCAACCCTTCGGCGTCCAGATAGGCCTGCAGCTGATCCTCGGAGGCCTGCAGTTTTTCGCGCAGGGACACCAGGCGGTCGTTCATCCAGCCGGCTGCCGTCATCGACATGTCGACCTTGGCCTCCAGCTGGGCCTCGATATAGGCCTGTGCCAACTGGTTGGCAGCCTGCGCGGCGGTGAGGTTATCGGCCATGGAGACCGACAGATAGACCAGCTGGCTCTTGCCCTCGACCCAGACCGAGGTGCGCTCCATAAAGCGCTGGGTGGCGTAGTCCATGACCTGGGCTTCGGTGACCGGCTCGCGCTCTTCGCCGGTCAGCATGGCGGCCAGCGCACCGAAATCGATCAGCGGGCCGGGCTGCTGGCGCAGATCGAACTCGGGGTGTTCGGTCAGGCTCAGGTCGCGCACCACGCGCTCGGCGACGCCCCGGCTCTGCATCAGGCTGAGCTGGGTCTGAAGATATTCGCTGAGTTCCGGCGATTCGATCACCGGCTGGAACGACACCACAGGCGCACCCTTGGTCTCGATCAGCACCGAGGCGACCGCCTTGTAGATGGGCGTCATGCGCATCACCAGCAGGATCGTCAGCACGGCGACGATGCCGATCAGCAGGGCAATGCCCCACTTGCGCGACCAGATGGCATGCCAGATTTTTTTCAGGTCGATGAAGTCGCTATCGACAGTGCCGACTGGGCGCTGCCAGGGTCGGTCCGGGCGAACGGGGCTGTTCATGATCAGAAGAATCCTTCATCGATGTTGATCGTATCGCCGGGGCGAACCAGGGTGTCCATCGTGGCTTTTTCCGCGTTGCGTCCGTTTTCGGAGCCGCGCACGATGCTCATGCGCTTGGTCGAGGCGCGCTCGGTCAGGCCGCCCGCCAGGGCGATGGCCCGGTCCAGCGTGAGGCCCGGTTGATAGGGATAGCCACCGGGCGACTTGACCTCACCGGAGATGTAGAACTCGCGGTAATTGACCACCGATACCGAAACCCGTGGATCGATCAGATAACCGTCCTTGAGCGTTTCGATCAGCAGGGTGCGTACCTGGCCGGGCGTCTTGCCGTTGGCGTCCACCTCGCCAATGAAGGGAAAGGTGAAGGTGCCGGCGTCGGTCAGGCGTATCTCGTCGAACGAGAGATCCGGCTCACCGTGGACGCTGACGCGGATCACGTCGCCCGAGCCCAGTTGGTATTGCGCAGCGCTGGCCACGGCGCTGAATGTCAGCAGCACCAATAGCGACAGGTATTTGAAAAGGTTCTGGATGGTCATGCTCTGTTTCTCCTTGGACACTGATGCAACCTCCTGACCGGCCTCAAAGGCTCATGTCGAAACTCAGCAGGTAGACGTTTCTGTCGTAGGTCTCCCAGCTCATGCTGGAATCGTTTTCCGTTCTGAGATACGACAGGGTCACGTCGATCCAGCGGTCCGGCGACCAGGTCACGCCGGCGCCGTAGGAGGTTCGTTCGTCGTCCCGGTCGAGCCCCTTGTATTCGCGGTCGGAGAAGCGATACAGCAGCTCGCTGGAGATGCGTGAGGTCCACTCGTGCTCCCAGGTCGCCACGGTGGTCCAGTCGTTGATGGTGCTGGCGCCATCGTCGCCCTCGTCGAAGGCGCGGCGGCTGTTGAGCTTGAAGGCGGAGTAGCTGCGCGGTTCCCAGGTGACGCCGATTTCCCACATGGGGCTGGTGAAGTCTTCACGCTGGTCGCTGTCGAAATCCTTGCGCTCGACACCCAGCTTGACTGTGCCGGACGTCTTGGCACCCGCTTCCCAGGTGGCGCCGCCGAGCAACGCCAGGTTGGTGCTGTCGCGTAATGCGGTGGATTGCTTGTAGTCATGATCGGTGTGGCGGACTTCCAGCAGCGAGCGGGTAGTAGCGCCGAGGCGGTGGAACCAGATGGAGTTGAACATCAGGCTGTCACGCTCTTCCGAAGCATTCAGGTTGCCACTGTTGTGGTAGCGCCGCTCTTCATAGCGGGTACCGAATTCCAGCTGGTTACGAGCGGTGCGTGCGCCGTAGACATACGAGGCACGGGCGACGGCGCTGCTGTACTTGTCGTTCTCGGTATCGACCTCGGTATCGGCGGTCTCTTCCACACGGTGATAGGCCAGGCCCCAGTTCAGACGATGCCTGGAGGTAAATTCCATGGCGCTTCTGAGGCTCAGATGATGGTCGGTGTTGCTGGCTTCGGAATCGGAATGAAAGATGTCGCTGTTGAAGGAATACTCCAGCTCGTATTCGCTGTTGCGGTTGCCCGTTGCGAGCAGGAAGGTCGGGTTGATGCCCGTGACCCAGGAAGCCTGTTCGTTATCCGACAAACCCCGATAGTTGTCGTCGTAGCTCTCGCGCACGATCAGCGTGGGCGTGAACTCGAAACCACCAATGCGAATATCCCTCGGATCGCTCGCCGCCCAGCCTTGAGTGGTCGCGAGGCAGAATAGCGATGCACCCGCAAGCGTGATGTTCCTCATAACGAATCCCTTCTCGGAGATGAATTGTTGTTCATGCCTCGACCCCAACCGCGACGCTTGGCTTGTGAGGAGTCATAGACACGCAACAGACCGCAAATATCCGCGACAGTTGCACAATCGATCAGAGGGATGATTCGGGGAGGGAAGCAGCGGCAGTCAGAAGCAGTTTCGTGGAGAGGATTAGGCTTTGGAATAAAGCCGCACGTCGGGTCGGTAAAGCATGACCCGGCCTACATGACTTCGATGTCACCCGTTCGGATGTAGGTCGGATTAGCCGAAGGCGTAATCCGACGTTCCGCTGGCGTAACCGATAAACGGCCCCTGCCGTCCGTCAAGGCCGAATGAATTCGGCCCTACGGCCAGGTGTCCCGCTTCGACTGCCGACTCGTAGGGCCGAACTTGTTCGGCCTTGGCCAGCGAGGGGCGCCGGGCCGACTGCCCACCGCCGTCCGGGATCAGACGCGCTCGATGCGGTCCGGGTGAATCAGGATGCGGCCCTGCTTGTAGAGCCCGCCGATGGCCTTCTTGAAGTTGCCCTTGCTGACACCGAACTGCTGCGCGATTTCATCGGCGGGGGTCTTGTCGCCAACAGCCAGGCTGCCCTGGTTTTCCTGCAGTTTCTGCAGAATCAGCGCCTGCAGGGCATCGCCGGCTTCGCTGCCCAGCGGTTGCAGGCTCAGGCTGATCTTGCCATCGGCGCGCACTTCCCGGATATAGCCCTTTTCACGCATGCCGCCACGCAGGAACTTGAACGCCTCGTTCTTGTGGATCAGGCCCCAGTGCTGGCCGTTGATGATCGCCTTGTGGCCCAGATCGGTCCGCTCCACCACCAGCAAGTCCACCGCCTCGCCGGCGCGATAACGCGGCGGCGTCTTGTCGAGGTAGCGATCCAGACGCGCCGTGGCGGTGATACGCCGGGTGTGCTTGTCGAGGTAGACGTAGACGACACAGTAATCACCCTCGTTCAGCGGTCGCTTTTCCTCGGAATGCGGCAGCAACAGGTCCTTGGGCAGGCCCCAGTCGAGGAACAACCCGACCCGGTTGATCTGCACCACCTTGAGGCTGGCGAATTCGCCCACCTGGACTTTTGGCTTTTCGGTGGTGGCGATGAGCTTGTCGTCGCTGTCGAGGTAGATGAAAACGTTGAGCCAGTCATCGACCTCGGTGGGCGTATCCTTCGGGATGTAGCGATTAGGCAGCAGGATCTCGCCATCCGGACCGCCGTCCAGATAAAGGCCGAATCCGGTGTGCTTGACGATTTGCAGGCTGTTGTAGCGCCCGATTGCGGCCATGGTGAAAATCCTGTGAGTCGAGGCCGGCGATTCTAGCAGGCCGGCACTGCATCGGCTGCCAGGTTCAACGGTCTGCCAGAGCGATTCGCAGCAACCGGCCTTTCGACGAATCCGTCAGCAAGTAGAGATAGCCATCCGGCCCGAGCCGTACATCGCGGATGCGCTCGTTCAAGTCCTTGAGCAGACGCTCGTCATGAACGACACGGTCGCCATCGAGTTGCAGGCGAATCAGCGAGCGGTCCAGCAAGGCGCCGACGAACAGGTTCTGCTGCCACGGCGCGAAACGCTCGGCGTCATAGAAGGCCATGCCGCTGATGGCCGGCGACTGGCGCCAGACATGATGCGGCGGCTCGGTGTCGGGAGCGGATTCGCCCAGCGCCTCGGAAATGGGACTCCCGCTGTAGTCGATGCCATGGGTCGCCAGCGGCCAGCCGTAGTTGCGTCCCGGCTGGGGAATATTGATTTCGTCACCACCGCGCGGGCCATGTTCGTGGGTCCAGACCTCGCCGCTCCAGGGGTTGAGCGCCGCGCCCTGCTGATTGCGGTGGCCGTAGGACCAGATTTCCGGTTGCGCGCCCTCGGTGTTCACGAAAGGGTTGTCCTGCGGCACCTGGCCGTCGGGTTCGATCCGCACCAGTTTGCCCTGGTGCTTGTCCAGATCCTGCGCGGTAGGCCGCTGGTTGTTTTCACCGAGCGCGACAAACAGCCGGCCCTCGCCGTCGAATACCAGTCGCGAGCCGAAATGCAGGCCGCTGGAGAGTTTCGGGCGCTGCTCGAAAATCACCGTGAAACCTTCCAGCGAGCGCCGGTCGTCCGCCAGCCGGCCACGCCCCACTGCCGTCCCGGCCTTGCCGTCATCGCCCTGCTGCGCATAACTGAGATAGACCAGGCGGTCCTTGTGGAAATCTGGCGAAAGCTGCACGTCGAGCAATCCACCCTGGCCCTGGGCATACACCTGCGGCACACCGTCGAGGGGATCGGAGAGCCGGCCCTCGGCATCGACCAGTCGCAAGCTGCCGGGGCGCTCGGTCACCAGCATGGCGCCGTCATCGGGCAGGAAAGCCACGGCCCAGGGGTATTTCAGGCCATGAGCGACCTCCTCCACGCTGATCCGACCCAGTTCGCTGTCGTGATATTCGACCTCGGCCAGTACCAGGGACGAACAGGCAAGCGCAAAACCACAGGACAGAGCGCGGATGGCAGGGTGTGGCATGGGAAACCTCCAAAGCGAATGTACGAGCCTGCAAAGAAGACCATGGCCCCGGCAAAACGCTTCAGCAAATGTTTCGTCTTGCCGTTGGCCGAAGGCATGGTCCGTCCCACGAGCTTTGTAGAAACAGGCCATGCCTGCAACCCCCACATCGGAAAGTCAAACAAAAATCTGAAAAATCTGTACAATGCCCGGTTCGACTGACTAAAGGAACCTAATGACGATGGCCACCAAGACCACCTCCGCCAAACGCAAGCCAGAACCTGCCAGCGAAACCAGCCAGTCCCTGGCCGCTCAAATGGCCGCCTTTCTCAAGGCCGGCGGCGAAGTCCAGAAGATCCCCAATGGCGTCAGCGGCCAGACTCAAGGCCCGTCACGCCAGATCACCATCAGCAAGAAGTAATACCCGCGCCACCCTACCGAAACAGCGAGCTTCCGCTGTCATTGCCGTACCGCAGTGGCTCGCCAGGTTTCCCCTCCTGCGCCATCCGAGCTTTCCATGACCGAGCCGACACGCCTGTCCAAACGCCTCGCCGAGCAGCTCGGCTGTTCCCGGCGTGAGGCCGAGTTGTATATCGAGGGCGGCTGGGTCAGCGTCGATGGGCAGATCATCGAAATGCCCTACTTCAAGGTCGTGCAGCAGCGTATCGAATTGCTGCCCGGCGCCACCCCTGCCGAAGTGCCGCCGGTCACGCTGCTGCTGCACAAGCCTGCCGGCCAGCCGGTCGCCGCAGACCCGTCGAGCATCCAGGCGCAACTCGCCCAGGCTACCCATTGGAGCGG
Source organism: Stutzerimonas stutzeri (assembly GCF_013522825.1). Classification (GTDB taxonomy): domain Bacteria; phylum Pseudomonadota; class Gammaproteobacteria; order Pseudomonadales; family Pseudomonadaceae; genus Stutzerimonas; species Stutzerimonas stutzeri_AK. Next base: position 73,947 of record NZ_JAAMQZ010000018.1, on the reverse strand, counting down.
CGACGATGCACGCCTGACGCCGCGCGCACGCCACCTCGCCCGCCAGACCGCACTGGTGCCGCTGGAGCCGGAGATCAGCGGCCTGGTGGTGTTCAGCCAGCAACGCGAGGTCATTCGCAAGCTGAGCGACCCGCGCGACCGGCTCGAACAGGAATTCATCGTGGAAGTGGCGGGCGAAGCCGAGGCGGGCGGGCTTGAACTGCTGGCCAAGGGCATCGGCCATCGCGGCAGGGTCCTGCCCAGGGCCAAGGCCAGCTGGCAGAACGAAACCCGCCTGCGCATCGTCCTCAAGGCGCCGCAGGCCGGCGATCTGCGACAGCTCTGCGAATCCATCGGCCTGCGCATGCTGAGCGGCAAACGTATCCGCATCGGTCGCCTGTCGATGGCCAAGCTGGCGCTGGGCGAATGGCGCTTCCTGGGTGAACACGAGCGTTTCTGAGTCACCGGCTTCATGCTGGCGAATGAATGCGGCCCTACGGCTCGCTTCGCTTACTCAAGCCCGTAACTCGCGCCAAGCCCAAGGCCAAACTATGCTTGGTCTGTCGCCATGCGACCGGGAGTGACCGGACCGGATTCCGACCACCTCGCCATCCCGAGAAAGGTGCGCCATGCCGAGACTCCTTCTGGTGCTCGTATTCAGCCTGCTGCCACTGACCTGTTTCGCCCAGCAGTCTGTCGAAGTATGGACTTATCATCTTTCACCACCATTCAAGCTCGAAGCCTCGCAGGGGCTTTCCCAGGATTTCGTCGAGCTGCTCAACAGTGATCCGGCCAATGCCGGGCGCTTCCGCTTCAAGCTGGTTGAACTGCCGCGCAAACGCCTGGATATGCACCTTGCTCGCGGCTCGCCCGGCCTTCTGCTCTGGGCCACACCACGCTTCTTCAGCGCCGAACTGACAGCCAACGGCCAATGGACGCAAGCCCTCCTGGTCGATCAGCAGAGCTTCGTCTCGCTGCCCGATACGGCGTTCGAATATGAACGCCCGCAGTCACTCAACGGACTCATCCTCGGCGGCGTACTCGGCTATCACTATGAAGGGATCGAGAAGGAAATCGCCAGCGGCGCGATCCGTCGCCAGGATGTACAGACCGATCTTCAAAATCTGCAGAAACTGCTTTCAGGGCGCATCCATATTCTACTTGTCGCGCACTCCACGCTGCTCTACTACCGTCAGAGCGAAAAACTCGGCGATCTGTACATTTCTGAAAAGCCCCTGTATCAATTCACCCGACACCTGTTGATCACGAATAACCTGGGTGAGGCGGTAACCGGCTATCTCGATGGCTTTCTCGCTACCCTGCCGGGCAATCCGCACTGGCAGATCATTCTGAGCCGCTACGGGCTTCAGTCCATGATTGCGCCATGAGACATGTCTGAACGGAAAGCCAACACGCAGGCCAGAGGCCCAGGACGCACCCGCAACGACAAGAGAAAAGACATTTGATGAAAAACGCACTGGTGATCGGACTGCTTATGGTCCTGGGTGGCTGTGCCTCGCATTCATGCGATCAACCGGGCAGCGCCTGCCGCGCCGAGCGGCTGCTGTACCAGAATGACCTGTTGCAGGCCAAGATCCTCATCTCCCAGGCCGATGAAGACGGCTACGAACTCGCCCACGCATTGCTCGATCGCAGCGCCCGTCTCGACAAGCGTGGCGAAACCGAGTTCTACCAGGCGCTGTTGCTGATTCGCCAGGGGCCACAACAGGCAGAGGTGCTGCGATTGCTGGAGCGGGCCGGCGACAAGGGCCATCCGCATGCGGTGGCGCTGCTCTACAAGATCTACCAGCAACCCTATCTGGTCGATGAACAGCAGCCTGAAAAGGCCGAATCCTATCGCCGCGCCTATGCCGGGCTGGATGTTGCGCAGAGCGGCTACCCTTCTTTCGAAAAGGCCCTGGAGCTGGTCTCACAGCTCATCGAGCCGCCGCCCCAGGCTGAGTGGGTCGTACCCTGCCCCAGCCATTGTCAGTAACCCCCAAGTGCGGCAAGTGTTTTCAAACCCGCTAACGAGGCGCCGGGGTCTGGGAAATCTTCGGCTCCTGCTCGCCATCCACCACGGCCTGCGCTTCCTCCCGCGTGGCGTAGGGACCGGCGATGGTCGTGCCATCCATCTCCACCACCCAGCAGGTGACCCAGGTCGGGCGCCAGCTTTGGGGTATTTCGTCTCCACTCAGGTGTCTGATACTGGTCTGCATAACGACTGCCCTCGATTGAAATGGCGATCCGCTCCATCGCGGCCCATGACTTAGTGACCACGCCAAGCAACGTTCTTCTCGCACAAACGAGCCGTTACTGTTTACAGGCTGTTAAAAAAGCTGCGCAGACCGTGCTTCACAAGACTCTTGTGACCGAACTGCCGGAGCGCCTTGCGGCTCTATTCAGGAGCGCAGCATTTCAACAAGACGAGGAACCGCGATGCGGATTCGCCCGACACCTGGCTCCAAGGCACTACTGTTGCTGCTGGCGATGGTGGTGACGCTGGTCGGCTGCAGCCGCATCAACCTTGCCTATCGCAACCTGGACCTGCTGGTTTCCTGGTCGCTGGATGACTACCTGGACATGAACCGCAACCAGCAGAGCCGCCTGCGCGAACAGTTGCGCGAACACATCGCCTGGCACTGCCGTACGCAGCTGCCGGACGACCTCGACGCCCTTCAGCGCATGCAGCGACAGATACGCCAGGGCGAACTCGATGAACGCGCCATCCGCAGCCACTATCAGGACATAAGGCAAGCCATTCAATCCGTGGCCGTGGAAATCACACCAACGACCGTGCAATTGCTGCGCGAGCTGGATGATCGTCAGGTGAACCAGCTCGCCAAGGCCCTCGCCGAGAACCATCAAGAACATCAGGAGAAATACCTGGCCGCGCCACTTCCGCAACAGATCCGCGAGCGTGCCGAGCGCATGGGCAAGCGTATCGAACAGTGGACCGGCAAGCTCGATGCCGCACAGCACCAGCGCATTCTGGCCTGGGCGCATACCCTGGATGAGCAGAACCGTCTCTGGCTGGAAAACCGGCAGCGCTGGCAAGCCGCCCTGCTGGAGACTCTGGCCGAGCGCCATGAAGCGGGCTTCGAGCAACGCATCGCCCGCCTGCTGCAGGAACGCGAGTCAATGGGGACGGACGCCTATCGCGCAACCCTGGCCCGCAACGAAAGCGCAACCATCAGCCTGATCAGTGACCTCTATGCGCTGTCCGATACGGAGCAACGGCGCCATCTCGACAAACGCTTGCAGCGCCTGCGCCAGGATCTGGGCTCACTGGACTGCCTGCCTGATGCCTGAGCAGGCCTGCCGCCGGCGACTCTAGCAGGTAGTTTTTCAACAGCCTGCTACGACTCGGCCCAGGGATCATAAGTACCAAAGCTCCACAGATGCCCTTCCGGGTCACGGCAACTGAAACCGCGGCCACCATAATCCTCATCCTTCAGCTCACGGACGATCTGCGCTCCGGCGGCCTTGGCCTTGGTGTAAAGGGCGTCGGCGCTGGTCACGATGACGTAGATGCCCTGCGTCGAAACCCCGCCCACTTCGTCCGGCTGACTGAACAGGCGATCCTCCTGGGTATCGCTCACCGGCCCCAGCATCAACAGGCTGCTGCCAAAGCCCAGCTGAGCATGAAGGATGCCAGCCTGTTCATCCTCTACCACACGCCGCCGCTCGAAATCGAACACTCCGCACAGCCACTCCAGCGCAGCGGGAAGGTCGCGGTAACACAGGCAGGGGATCAGGTTGGCGGCGGTGTTCTTGCTATACAGGGACATGGGAACTCCTTCTGACAGGCAGCCAAATGCGGCGCATGCAGATTCCGACCCGCAACGGCCTGTTCAGGTTTCCTCACCCCCTCAGCACACTCGCTCGAACACCAGCGCCTTCAGCCCACTGTCGGAACTGATATCGGGAAATTCCGGCGGGTTTTCCAGGCGCTGCACGAACACCAGGCCGGGCGCCTCGGCGGCGATACCCTCGATCAGGAAATCCGGCCCGGTATCCGGGTCGTTGATGCAGGCCAGCACCCTGCCGGTTGGCGTCAGCAGCTCGGGCAGGCGGCGCAGGATCTTCTGGTAATCACGGTCCAGGGCGAAGCTGCCCTTCTGGAACGACGGCGGATCGACGATCACCAGATCGTAGGGCCCACTCTTGCGGATCTTGCCCCAGGATTTGAACAGCTCGTGGCCGAGAAAGCTGACCTTGCCCAGGTCATGCTCGTTGAGCCGGTGATTATCTCGCCCGCGACTGAGCGCCGCGCGCGCCATGTCGAGATTGACCACATGCTCGGCGCCGCCGGCAATCGCCGCCACGGAAAAGCCGCAGGTGTAGGCGAACAGGTTGAGCACGCGCAAACCCCGCGCCTGTTCCTGCACCCAACGCCGGCCATAACGCATGTCGAGGAACAGTCCGTTGTTCTGCTTGATGCCCAGATCGAGCTTGTAACGCAGGCCGTTTTCGCTGATCAGCCATTCTTCGACAGGCTCGCCCAGCAGCTGCTCCATGCGACTGTCCGGAAGATAGCGATGCTGCAGCAGCAGGCTGTGTGCCCCGCTCGCCAGCCACTCGACGCTCTGGCCGAGCGCCAGCAGAATCTCCCGCAACGCATCCAGTTCGGTATCCGCCGGCGCACGGAACAGCGACACCAGCAGCACCCCCTGCAGCCAGTCCACCGTCACATGCTCAAGCCCCGGCCAGCAACGGCCACGGCCATGGAACAGCCGGCGCGTCTCGACAGGTGGCTGCGCCAGGGCAGTGATCAGGTGTTGCTGCAGTGTAGCGAGGGCGTCCGGCTGCATGAAAAGTCATCGCGAGGTGGAAAGCGCGTGATTCTAAACGCGATTCGAGAGGTGTGTATGTTTGTCAGGCAATCGCCGCCTGCAAATTGGATACAATCTCTAGATACAACCTACAATCATGTATACAATGCACAGGCAGCTCCTCTACCAGCCGCTCGCAAACCCCGCCAGTCAGCCGATCTCACGCTCTGGCGCACTAACGACCGGCAACAACAACCGATGACGGGAGTTATATGGCAAACACCAAGTACTATGCCCCCACGGGCGGGCATCCGGCGCAGACCGAACTGCTGACCGACCGCGCAATGTTCACCGAGGCCTATGCCGTCATTCCCAAAGGCGTGATGCGTGACATCGTCACCAGCCATCTGCCGTTCTGGGACAACATGCGTATGTGGGTTCTCTCCCGTCCGCTGTCCGGCTTCTCCGAGACCTTTTCCCAGTACATCGTGGAACTGGCCGACGGCGGCGGCAGCGACAAGCCCGAGCTCGACAAGAACGCCGAAGGCGTCCTGTTCGTCGTCGACGGCGAGTTCACTCTGACGCTCGAGGGCAGCACCCACGAACTGCGCCCCGGCAGCTATGCGTTCATCCCGCCGGCAGCGGAGTGGAAGGTGCGCAACAACAGCGGCCAGCCCGCCCGCTTCCACTGGATTCGCAAGTACTACCAGGCCGTCGACGGGCTGGCGCATCCGCAAGCCTTCATCACCAACGAGCAGGACATCGAGCCGATCCCGATGCCGGGTACCAATGGCGCGTGGGTGACCACCCGCTTCGTCGACATGAGCGACATGCGCCATGACATGCACGTGAATATCGTGACCTTCGAGCCGGGCGGCGTCATTCCCTTCGCCGAAACCCACGTGATGGAACACGGCCTGTACGTGCTGGAAGGCAAGGCGGTGTATCGCCTGAACCAGGACTGGGTCGAGGTGGAGGCCGGCGACTATATGTGGCTGCGCGCCTTCTGCCCGCAAGCCTGCTACTCCGGCGGCCCTGGCAAGTTCCGCTATTTGCTGTACAAGGATGTGAACCGTCATATGGACCTTGGGAAATACAACCACCGGTCCTAAGCAAAACAGTCGCCCCACTGCGGGGCGACTCCCCCATGCGCTTGGCGCCCCTGGATCAGCAGACAGGGCATAACTGAGCTGGCTTTTCTGAACCCATCATTTCAGGAGGAGCCGGCAATGGCCGCTACCCGTACTTGGATCAAGAATCCCCTCGCCCTCTTCACCGCCAACGATCAGGACGCTTCCGGCGGGCTGGTCATCGAAAACGGCGTCATCAGCGAACTGCTCGCTGCCGGCCAGGCGCCCACCGCACCGGTGAACAGCATCTTCGACGCCCGCGAGCACGTGGTGCTGCCGGGCCTGATCAACACTCATCATCACTTCTACCAGACGCTCACCCGTGCCTGGGGCCCGGTGGTCAACCAGCCGCTGTTTCCCTGGCTGAAGACGCTCTACCCGGTCTGGGCGCGGCTGACGCCGGAAAAACTCGAACTGGCGAGCAAGGTCGCGCTGGCCGAGCTGCTGCTGTCCGGCTGCACCACCGCGGCCGATCACCACTATCTGTTCCCCGAAGGGCTGGAAGAAGCCATCGACGTACAGGTTCAGGCCGTGCGCGAGCTGGGCATGCGCGCCATGCTGACACGCGGCTCGATGAGCCTGGGCGAGGCCGATGGCGGCCTGCCACCGCAACAGACGGTGCAGGAAGCCGAAGTGATCCTGGCCGACAGCGAGCGGCTGATCGGTTGCTACCACGAGCGCGGCGCCGGTGCGCAGATCCAGATCGCCCTGGCGCCCTGCTCGCCCTTCTCGGTCACGCCGGAGATCATGCGCGCCAGCGCCGCCATGGCCGAGCGCCTGGACGTGCGCCTGCACACCCATCTGGCGGAAACCCTCGACGAGGAAGACTTCTGCCTGGAGCGCTTCGGCCTGCGCACCGTGGATTATCTCGACAGCGTCGGCTGGCTGTCCGACCGCACCTGGCTGGCCCACGGCATCCATTTCAATGCCGATGAAATCGCCCGCCTCGGCCAGGCCGGCACCGGCATCTGCCATTGCCCCAGTTCCAACATGCGGCTGGCGTCCGGCATCTGTCCGACCCTGGAGCTGGAAGCAGCGGGCGCGCCCATCGGCCTGGGCGTCGATGGCTCGGCCTCCAACGACGCCTCCAACATGATCCTCGAAGCACGCCAGGCGCTGTATCTGCAGCGCCTGCGCTACGGCGCCGAGAAGATCACCCCGGAGCTTGCGCTGGGCTGGGCCACGAAGGGCTCGGCGCGACTGCTGGGTCGCGATGACCTCGGCGAGCTGGCGGTCGGCAAGCAGGCGGATCTGGCCCTGTTCAAGCTGGACGAACTGCGTTTCTCCGGCAGCCATGATCCGCTCTCGGCGCTGCTGCTCTGCGGCGCGGACCGCGCCGACCGGGTGATGGTCGGTGGTCGCTGGCAAGTGATCGACGGCCAGATCGAGGGCCTGGATGTGGCCGGACTGATCGCCGATCATCGCCAGGCGGCGGCTCGCCTGATCAACGGTTGATCGTCGGTCGGCATTCGCCTGGACGCTGACTACGGCCCAGCCACCTCCCGCCCCAGATGCAGCAGCAGGCTCTGCATCGGGGCGGACAGCGCCGACCAGTCCCGGTAGCACAGGCATAGCCGACGACGGCTCCAGCTGTCCATGATCGGACGTATGCGGTAGGCGTGGCGCCCTTGGTAGCGTTTGGCGACGCCCTGGGGCAGGATGCTCACGCCGATGCCGTGCGACACCATTTCACAGATCCCTTCGTAGGTATGCATGCGAATGCGCACGGCCAGCGTACGACCGGCAACGCGCGCGTGATCGTCGAGGTGGCCGTGCAGGGCGCTGCCCGTGGCGAGCCCGACGAAAGGCTCGCCGAGGATGTCGGCGAAGGCGACGCTGCGGCGGCTCGCCAGGCGGTGGCCGGTGGGCGCGATCAGTACCAGGCGATCCTCGGCGACCGCCTGCCGGATCAGGCCGGGCGCCTCGACGGCGTCGGAAACGATACCGGCTTCGACCAACCCTGCATTGATGGTGCGGACGATTTCCACGCTGGTCCGCTCCTTCAGATCCACGTGCAGGTGCGGACGGCTGGCAAGCCAGGGGGCGAGCTTGCGTGGCAGGTATTCGGTGAGCGCCGCGGTGTTGGCATACAGGTGGAGCGTGCCCCGCGCGCCAGCGGCGAAATCGCGCAGCTCCCCCTTGAGCAGGGCTTGCTGGTGCAGGATCAGCCGCGCATGGTGCGCCAGGGCTTCGCCGGCCTCGGTGGTCACCACGCCGCGAGCATGACGTTGCAGCAGCGGGACGCCGGCGTCCGCCTCGATATTGCGCAGCCGCTCGCTCGCCGAAGCCAGCGCCAGGTTCGCCCGGGCGGCGCCGTGGGTGATGCTGCCGGCATCGGCGATGCAGAGAAACAGCTGCAGGTCCGCCAGGTCGAGCCGCATGAAGCCCCCTACCCTTCGGATTCGCCGAAGGCTTGCGCGAGAAAACCGCATTGTGCCCGAGGGCTCAAGCAGGTCCAATGCCGGCATGAACGAACTTTCGCCTTTTCTCTTCGCCCTGATCGCCTGCACCTTCGTCGCCGCCGGGCTGGTCAAGGGCGTCACCGGCATGGGCCTGCCCACCGTGGCCATGGGGCTGCTGGGTGCGGTGATGACGCCAGCCACTGCCGCCGCCATGCTGGTCATTCCGTCGCTGGTGACCAATCTGTGGCAGCTCTTCGCCGGGCCGGCGCTGGCGCCCTTGCTGCGGCGCCTGTGGCCGATGATGGCGGGGATCGTCCTGGGCACCGTGGCCGGGGCTGCGCTGCTGGCACGGGTGGCCCCGCTCATGTCGGGTCTGGCGCTGGGCATCGCCCTGGTGGTCTACGCCGGTTATGCGCTGGTTTCGCCGGCACTGCAGGTCCCCGCTCGCATCGAGCCGTGGCTGTCGCCGCTGGTCGGCCTGGTCACGGGGCTGGTGACCGGCGCCACCGGGGTGTTCGTGATACCTGCCGTGCCTTACCTGCAGGCCCTGCGGCTGGACAAGGAGGAGCTGATCCAGGCCCTGGGCCTGTCGTTCACCGTCTCCACGCTGTCGCTCGCCTCCGGCCTGGCGCTGCACGATGCCTTTCACATCGGCCAGCTCGGCCTGTCCACGCTGGCCATCGTGCCCGCTCTCGCCGGCATGTGGCTGGGGCAGCGCATCAGGGCGCGAATCAGCCCGAGGGTGTTCCGCACCTGCTTCCTGTCGTTCCTGCTGCTGTTGGGGCTCGAACTGGCAACGCGACCACTGCGCTAGGCATCCAGCGCCCGGCAGCAGCGGACAAGCCGGCGACGCCAAAGCGCTCTGGACGGTCTTTACTGCAGACATACACCACCAGCGAGGGAGCAAGCCCCCCTCAGGAAGGTGCGCCTGTCGGTCGCATTGACTTCCTGGACAGCTATTTCTTGACCTAAAAGTCAGATAAGGCTAGTTTCTACCGCCAGAGCCCAGAACAAGAAACCCAGGAGGCCCCGTGATCCAGTTCCTACTCAATCGAGAGCTGCGCAGCGAGCAGACTCTCGACCCCAACACCACGGTACTGCAGTACCTGCGCGAGCACCGTGGCAAGACCGGCACCAAGGAAGGCTGCGCCTCCGGCGACTGCGGTGCCTGCACCGTAGTGGTAGGCGAGCTGGTTGGCGACACGCTGCGTTATCGCACGCTCAACTCCTGCCTGACCTTCGTCTCAGCCTTGCACGGCAAGCAGCTGATCGTCGTCGAAGACCTGAAGGATCAGGGCCAGCTGCACAGTGTTCAGCAGGCGATGGTCGACTGCCATGGTTCGCAGTGTGGTTTCTGCACGCCGGGCTTCGTCATGAGCCTGTTCGCCCTGCAGAAGAATCGGGCCGCGTCAGGCGCCGTCAACGAATACGATTCGGCCCAGACCCACGAAGCCCTGGCCGGCAACCTCTGTCGCTGCACCGGCTACCGACCGATCCTCGAAGCTGCTGAACAGGCCTGCGACGGCAAGCAGCCGGATCAGTTCGATGCCCGCGAAGCCGAAACCATCGCCCAGCTGAAAGCCATCGAACCACACGAAACCGCAGAGCTGAACAATGGCGACAAGCGCTGCCTGTCGCCGCTGACGGTGGCGGACCTGGCCGAGATCTACAGCGCCAACCCGGACGCCCGCCTGCTGGCCGGCGGCACCGATCTCGCGCTGGAAGTCACCCAGTTCCACCGCGAACTGCCGGTGATGATCTATGTCGGCCATATCGCCGAAATGAAGCAGGTCGAAGTCAGCGACAGCCACATCGAGCTTGGCGCGGCCACCGCCCTGACCGACTGCTACGAAGCGCTGGCTGCCGAATACCCCGATTTCGGCGAGCTGCTGCACCGCTTCGCATCCTTGCAGATCCGCAACCAGGGCACCCTGGGCGGCAACATCGGCAACGCCTCGCCCATCGGTGACTCGCCGCCATTGCTGATCGCCCTTGGCGCCCAGGTGGTGCTGCGCAAGGGCGAACGCAGCCGCACCCTGCCGCTGCAGGATTACTTCATCGACTACAAGGTCACCGCCCGCGAACCCGGCGAATTCATCGAGAAGGTTCTCGTCCCGCGCGCCCGGCCGGAGCAGATATTCCGCGCCTACAAGGTGTCCAAACGTCTGGACGACGACATTTCCGCGGTATGCGCGGCCTTCGATCTGAGCGTCGAGAACGGCGTGATTGCCGATGCCCGCGTCGCCTTCGGCGGCATGGCGGCGATTCCGAAGCGGGCGGTGGCCTGTGAGGGCGCGCTGATCGGCGCGTCCTTCACCCTGGAGACGGCCGAACGCGCCTGCGAGGCTCTGGCCCAGGACTTCACGCCTCTGACCGACTTCCGCGCCAGCCGCGAGTACCGCCTGCTGGTTGCACAGAACCTGCTACGCAAGTGCTTCCTGGAACAGCACGCACCGAAAACCGAAACGAGGGTGACCGCTTATGTCTAACCACAGCCTTGTACGAAGCCAGGAAGAAATCGCCGCCCTGTTCAAGCAGGACCTGGTCACTGGCGTCGGTCGCAGCGTCAAACACGACAGCGCGGACAAGCACGTTTCCGGTGAAGCGGTATACGTCGACGACCGCCTGGAGTTCCCCAACCAACTGCACGTCTATGCCCGCATGAGCGACCGCGCCCATGCCCGCATCGTCAGCATCGATACCTCGCCCTGCTATCAGGTTCCGGGCGTGGCCATCGTCATCACCGCCGAAGACGTGCCCGGTCAGCTGGACATTGGTCCGGTGGTCGCCGGCGACCCGCTGCTGGCGGACGGCAAGGTCGAGTACATTGGCCAGCCGGTAATCGCCGTCGCCGCCGACAGCCTGGAAACCGCGCGCAAGGCCGCCATGGCCGCGATCATCGAATACGAGGACCTGGAGCCGGTGCTCGACGTAGTCGAGGCGCTGCGCAAGCAGCATTTCGTGCTCGACAGCCACACCCACAAGCGCGGCGACTCCGCCGGCGCACTGGCGAGCGCACCGCGCCGCCTGCAGGGCACGCTGCATATCGGCGGCCAGGAGCACTTCTACCTGGAGACGCAGATTTCCTCGGTGATGCCCACCGAAGACGGCGGCATGATCGTCTACACCTCGACGCAGAACCCCACCGAGGTGCAGAAACTGGTGGCCGAGGTGCTGGGCGTTTCGATGAACAAGATCGTCATCGACATGCGCCGCATGGGCGGTGGCTTCGGCGGCAAGGAAACCCAGGCCGCCGGCCCGGCCTGCATATGTGCGGTGATCGCCCACCTGACCGGTCGCCCGACCAAGATGCGCCTGCCGCGCATGGAAGACATGACCATGACCGGCAAGCGTCACCCCTTCTACGTCGAATACGACGTGGGCTTCGACGACGACGGCCTGCTGCACGGCATCCAGATCGACCTGGCCGGCAACTGCGGCTACTCGCCGGACCTGTCGGGCTCCATCGTCGACCGCGCCATGTTCCACTCCGACAACGCCTATTACCTGGGCGATGCCACCATCCACGGTCATCGCTGCAAGACCAACATGGCGTCGAATACCGCCTACCGCGGCTTCGGCGGTCCGCAGGGCATGGTCGCCATCGAGGAGATCATGGATGCGGTCTCGCGCGAGCTGGGCAAGGACCCGCTGGAGGTGCGCAAGCGCAACTACTACGGCAAGACCGAGCGCAACGTCACGCCCTACTACCAGACCGTCGAGCACAACATGCTCGACGAGATGACCGCCGAACTGGAGGCCAGCAGCGAATACGCCAAGCGCCGCGAGGAAATCCGTGCGTTCAACGCCAGCAGCCCGATCCTGAAGAAGGGCCTGTCGCTGACGCCGGTGAAGTTCGGCATCAGCTTCACGGCAAGCTTCCTCAACCAGGCCGGCGCGCTGGTGCACGTCTACACCGACGGCAGCATTCACCTGAACCACGGCGGCACCGAAATGGGCCAGGGCCTGAACATCAAGGTCGCGCAGGTGGTGGCCGAGGTGTTCCAGGTGGATATCGAGCGCATCCAGATCACCGCCACCAACACCGACAAGGTGCCCAACACCTCGCCGACGGCAGCCAGCAGCGGCGCCGACCTCAACGGCAAGGCCGCGCAGAACGCGGCGCAGACGATCAAGCAGCGTCTGGTCGAATTCGCCGCGCGGCACTACAACGTCACCGAGGAAGACGTCCAGTTCAAGAACGGCCAGGTGCGCATCCGCGATCGCTTCGTCGCCTTCGAGGAGCTGATCCAGCAGGCCTATTTCGGCCAGGTGTCGCTGTCCGCGACCGGTTTCTACCGCACGCCGAAGATCTACTACGACCGCGACCAGGCACGCGGCCGGCCCTTCTACTACTTCGCCTACGGCGCGGCCTGCTCGGAAGTGATCGTCGACACCCTGACCGGCGAATACCGGATGCTGCGCAGCGACATCCTGCACGACGTCGGCGCCTCGCTGAACCCGGCCATCGATATCGGCCAGGTGGAAGGCGGCTTCGTCCAGGGCATGGGCTGGCTGACCATGGAAGAGCTGGTGTGGAACGACAAGGGCAAGCTGATGACCAGCGGCCCGGCCAGCTACAAGGTGCCGGCAGTGGCCGACATGCCGCTGGACCTGCGGGTCAAGCTGGTGGAAAACCGCAAGAATCCCGAGGACACGGTGTTCCATTCCAAGGCCGTCGGCGAGCCGCCGTTCATGCTCGGCATCTCGGTCTGGTGCGCGATCAAGGACGCCGTGGCGAGCCTCGCGGACTACAAGGTGCAGCCGAAGATCGATGCGCCGGCAACGCCGGAGCGGGTGCTCTGGGGCGTCGAGCAGATGCGCAAGCTGAAGCAACAGGCAGCCCCCATAGTCGAACCCGTGGTGGAAACCGCGCACTGACCTGTAGGAGCGAGGGGGACGCCTAGTCATTGTTCGCGAAGCTTTTTGACGCAACGCCTCAGCAGTCGGCGAGCGCATTTTCGCGAGCAAGCTCGCTCCTACAAGAGCAATCGCATGCCTTCAGGCACAACGAAGGACAGAACCATGAGCAACACGGTCTGGATCAACGCCCTCGCCGAGCTGCAGCAGCAAGGCGAACCCTGCGTGCTGGTGACCATCATCGAGGAGCGCGGCTCGACGCCGCGCAATGCCGGCTCGAAGATGGTGGTCAGCCGTGAGCGGCTGTACGACACCATCGGCGGCGGCCACCTGGAATACAAGGCACAGGCCATCGCCCGCGAAATGTTGGAAAACCGCGTACGTGAAACCCGCCTGGAGCGCTTCTCCCTCGGCGCCAGCCTGGGCCAATGCTGCGGTGGCGCCACGGTGCTGCTGTTCGAACCCATGGGCCAACCGCAGGCGCACATCGCCGTGTTCGGCGCCGGCCACGTCGGCCGTGCGCTGGTGCCGCTACTGGCCAGCCTGCCGTGCAAGGTGCGCTGGATCGACTCGCGCGAGAGCGAGTTCCCCGCGCAGATCCCCGCTGGCGTGGAAAAGGTGGTCAACGACGAGGTGGTCGACGAAGTGGAGAACATGCCCGCCGGCAGCTACTTCATCGTCATGACGCATAATCACCAGCTGGATCTCGAGCTGACCGCGGCGATCCTCTCGCGCGGCGATTTCACCTACTACGGCCTGATCGGCTCGAAGAGCAAGCGCGCCAAGTTCGAACACCGCCTGCGCGACCGCGGCTTCCAGCCGGAAACCGTGCAACGCATGCGCTGCCCGATGGGCATCGCCGAAGTGAAGGGCAAGCTGCCGGTGGAGATCGCGGTGTCCATCGCCGGCGAGGTGATCGCCATCTACAACGCGCATTTCGGTGAGAGGGGCGGTGAGAAAAGTGCGGACGGAGAAAAGCCTGTACCGATGCTGGTGCCCGCCGCGCGCCGTTCTCAAACAGGCTAATCGCGCCGCCATTCTTCTGTGGGAGGCCCGCCCTCGGGCCGAACGTTCAGCCTCGGCGAGCCGATGGCCCGTTTCGGCACGAGGGCGCGCCTCCCACAATGTTGCCCGCAGCACTCAACACAACGATTCCGAGAACCATCATGTCCCAGATCAAAGCCTATCGTGCCGCCCTGCTCCACTGCCTCGCCGACCCCCGCGAAGTGGGTATCGAGGCGTCCCATGAGTATTTCGAAGACGGCCTGCTGGTGGTCGAAGACGGCAAGGTGGTCCGCAACGGCCACGCCGCCGACCTGCTGTCCACCCTGCCGGCCGGCACCGAGGTGATCGAGTACAAGGATGCGCTGATCACCCCCGGCTTCATCGACACCCATATCCACTACCCGCAGACCGGCATGATCGCCTCCTATGGCGAACAGCTGCTCGACTGGCTCGACACCTACACCTTCCCCACCGAGCGCGCCTTCGCCGACAAGGTCCATGCCGGCGAGGTCGCCCAGGTGTTCCTGCGCGAACTGCTGCGCAACGGCACCACCACCGCGCTGGTGTTCGGCAGCGTGCACAAGGAATCGGTGGATGCCTTCTTCGAGCAGGCGCACAAGCTCGACCTGCGGATGATCGCCGGCAAGGTGCTGATGGACCGCAATGCGCCGGACTACCTCACCGACACCGCCGAATCCGGCTACGCCGACAGCAAGGAGCTGATCGAGCGCTGGCACGGCAAGGGCCGCCTGCACTACGCCGTCACCCCGCGCTTCGCCCCGACCAGCACGCCGGAGCAACTGGCGCTGGCCGGCAAGCTGTTCCAGGAATACCCGGACCTCTACATGCATACCCACCTCTCCGAGAACCGCAAGGAGATCGAATGGGTGCGCGAGCTGTTCCCCGAGCGCAAGGGCTACCTGGACGTCTACGACCACCACGGCCTGATCGGCGCGCGCTCGGTGTTCGCCCACGGCGTGCACCTGTGCGACGACGAATGCCAGCGCCTCGGCGAAACCGGCTCGGCGGTGGCCTTCTGCCCCACCTCCAACCTGTTCCTGGGCAGCGGCCTGTTCGATCTGGAGAAGGTGGAAGGCTTTGGCGTGCGCGTTGGTCTGGGTACCGACGTTGGCGCCGGCACCAGCTTCTCCCAGCTGCAATCGCTGAACGAGGCCTACAAGGTGATGCAGCTGCAGGGCAAGAAGCTGGACCCGTTCAAATCGCTGTACCTGGCCACCCTGGGCGGCGCCCGCGCGCTCTATCTGGACGACCGGATCGGCAGCCTGCAGCCGGGCAAGGACGCGGATTTCGTGGTGCTTGACTACAAGGCCACGCCACTGATCGAGTACCGCCTGAGCCAGGCGCGCAGCCTGGAAGAGCGCCTCTTCGCCCTGATGATCCTCGGCGACGACCGCGCCGTGAAAGAAACCTACGCCGCCGGCGTCTCGGTGCACCGCAAGGCGTAAAGCCATTCCGTAAGGTGGAAAACCCGCGAAGCGATTTTCCACCGGCGTGCTTCGCTCTGGCAGCATCGGCGTGGATGGCTTCGGCCATCCACCCTACGGCCCTCAGCGCTTCTTCGCAGCCTTTCCCGCCTTCCCCAGGATGTGCGAAAACACCGCGTGCAAATCATCCGAGGCGCTGTCTTCGTCGAGGTTGAGCTTGCTGTCGACATGATCCATGTGATGCATCATCAGGCTCACGGCCTTGTCGCTGTCGCGCGCGGCGATGGCGTCGATCAGCTGGTTGTGTTCGTCATAGGAGCAATGAGAGCGGTTGCCGCTTTCGTACTGGGCGATGATCAGCGAGGTCTGGGAGACCAGGCTGCGCTGGAAACTCACCAAGGGGGCGTTCTTGGCCATCTCGGCCAGTTTCAGGTGGAACTCGCCCGACAGGCGAATGCCAGCGCCCCGGTCGCCGCGGGCAAAGCAGGCCTGTTCGTCGATCACCATCTGCCGCAGTTCGGCGAGCTGTTCGTCGCTGGCGTGCTGCACCGCCAGCTCGGTGATCGCCCGCTCCACCAGGCGCCGTGCGAAGAATATCTGCCGAGCCTCCTCGACGCTCGGGCAGGCCACCACCGCGCCACGGTTGGGCCGTAACAACACCACCCCTTCATGAGCCAACCGCGACAGCGCACGCCGGATGATGGTGCGGCTCACTCCGAAGATTTCCCCCAGCGCTTCTTCGCTGAGTTTGGTGCCCGGCGCCAGGCGCTGCTCGAGAATCGCATCGAAGATATGGGCGTAGACGATGTCGTCCTGTGTCCCGGTACGCACCTTGCCGTTTCGGGTCGGCTTTTTCAGAGGCTGCAGCTGTTCGTTCATGATGGCTCGCATCGAGGTTTCGGCAGAGCGAACTTTACTTCGTTTCAGCCACTGACTGGAGTAGCCATTGGTTATAGAACCTAATTTATTCGTCAGGATTGTGCACAAACCAGACATCAACCCCCCATCAATGCCACGTTTGCTCCCGGTATTGCTCGATCCGCGCACGTCATGCGTCGCATTGACGCAGTTAAAGAAAGTGTATGAACAAAACATGGTTGCTTTTCTTGTATACAAAAGCATAATCGCCCAAGGCCTTCCTGACCTCGAAGTCAAAAACGAGACAGAATGAGCCCCTCAGCATCACCTGCCTCGAGAGTTTTCCCGACTCTGGGTGAACGACAACAAGAACGATGAGGAATACCCCTTGGAAAGCACCAAGCAAGAACCACATACCCTTGCCGTGCAGCCGGAAAAACCCGGGCTGCTCGATCGATTCTTCAAACTCAGCGAACACCGCACCAGCATCAAAACGGAACTGCTCGCCGGCCTGACGACCTTCGTCACCATGGCCTATATCATCTTCGTCAACCCCAACATCATGGCCGAGGCCGGTATCGACCACGGCGCAGCCTTCGTCGCGACCTGCGTCGGGGCCGCGCTGGGCTGCATGCTCATGGGTCTGTACGCGAACTGGCCGGTGGGCCTCGCGCCGGGCATGGGCCTGAACGCCTTCTTCACCTACACGGTGGTCGGCGAGATGGGCTACAGCTGGGAAATCGCGCTGGGCGCGGTGTTCCTCTCGGGCGTGCTGTTCATGATCATGAGCCTGTCACGGCTGCGCGAGTGGCTGCTCAACAGCATCCCAATGAGCCTGCGCTTCGCCATGGGCGCCGGGGTCGGGCTGTTCCTCGGGCTGATCGGTCTGAAGACCGCCGGTATCGTCGTCGACAACCCTGCCACACTATTGTCCATGGGCTCATTCAGCGAGCCCAACGCCCTGCTGGCAGCAATCTGTTTCCTGATGATCGCCGTGCTCAGTCATCGCAACGTGTTCGGTGCGATCCTGTTCAGCATGCTCGCCGTCACCGGCGTCGGCCTGGCCATGGGCCTGGTCGAGTACAACGGACTGGTATCGATGCCGCCGAGCCTGGCGCCGACCTTCCTGGCCATGGACGTTGCCGGGGCTTTCAACATCGCGATGATCAGCGTCATCCTGGCGTTCCTGTTCGTCAACATGTTCGACACCGCCGGCACGCTGATGGGCGTCGCGCACCGGGCGAACCTGGTGGATGAGGATGGCAAGATCCAGAACCTGTCCCGCGCGTTGAAGGCCGACAGTACTTCCAGTGTCGTCGGCGCCTTCGTCGGTTGCCCGCCGGTCACCAGCTACGTGGAGAGCGCCTCGGGCGTGGCCGCCGGTGGCCGCACCGGGCTCACCGCCATCACCGTCGGTCTGCTGTTCCTGGCCGCCATGTTCTTCGCCCCGCTGGCCGGGATGATTCCCGCCTACGCCACCGCCGGTGCGTTGATCTACGTCGCGATGCTGATGATGAGCGGCATGGCGCATATCGACTGGAAGGACCACACCGACACCATCCCGGCGATCGTTACCGTGGTGATGATGCCGTTGACCTTCTCCATCGCCAACGGCATCGCCCTGGGCTTCCTGACCTACGCGACGCTGAAGCTGCTGACCGGCCAGGCCAGCAAGGTTTCGGTAAGCCTCTACGTACTGTGCATCGTGTTCATCGCCAAGTTCGCCTTCCTCTGATCAGGAAGCGCAGCCGGCAAACGAAGCCCCCGACGCCTTTGCGTCGGGGGCTTCGTTTTTGGACAGGGAAACAGGCTCAATGCCTGTGGCCTTCAGCCGAATGATCATGACCGGGACACCCGGCAGTCCGTTGCAGGCTGCAATGTGGCCCGCCCTCCTCCGAGTTCCAGTCGATCGCGACGGTGGCATGCTCGATGCCGAACTGCTCCCGTAGCGCCTGCTCGACGAGCCTGACCACCGCCTTCGCTTCCTCGTCCAGGTGCGGGCGTACGTGCAGCGTGGCCATCGTCCGCCCGGAAGTGAGTTGCCATACATGTACATGGCTGACAGCCGCCAGGCCTGCAACGGAATCCAGCAGGCCACGCGCCACCTTTTCCGGCGACGCCTCCTCGGGTGCGCCTTCCAGCAGGATGTGCAGCGACTTGGCCAGCAGTTTCCAGGCGCTGCGCAGGATCAGTACCGCCACGACCACCGACAGGATGGGATCGATCGGCGCCCAGCCCGTGAAGTAGATGACGGCCGCGGCGACGATGGCACCGACCGAGCCCAGAAGATCACCCATCACGTGCAGGATGGCGCCTTTCACATTGACGTGGTCGGTCTCGCCGCGAGTCATGATCCACAGCACCAGCAGGTTCACCAGCAAGCCGAGCACGGCAACGATCATCATCGGCCCGGCCAGGATCACCGGGGGTGCCGACAGGCGCTGCCACGCTTCATAGACGATCCAAGCGACGATGCCGAACAGCGTCACGGCATTCAGGAAACCGGCAATGACCTCGAAGCGCAGATAGCCGAAAGTGCGCTTGCTGTCAGCGGCGCGCCGACCGAAGCGGAAGGCGGCATAGGCCAGGGCCAGCGCTGCCGCATCGGTCAGCATGTGGCCCGCGTCGGCCAGCAGTGCCAGCGAACCGGACAGCACGCCGCCGACCGCCTCCACCACCATGAAGGTGAAGATCAGGAAGAAGGACAGGAGGACCTTACGCTCGTTGGCGCTGGTCACGGTCGGCGTGTGGTCGTGGTGACCATGATGATGCGAGTGAGAGCGGGACATCTGAGCCTCGGACAGTCGGTTGCATATGCAGCAACCATAACACATGAACATATATTCATATGTTTTTTTAAAAAACAACCCTGCGCCTCTTGAACTGGCTGCAGGCTATTCTTCGCCACGGTCCTCGGCGATGTGGCTGGCCATGTCCAGCAGCACCTGGCTCACATGGCTGTCGTCGACCTCGTAGAAGATATGCTTGGCATGGCGCACGCCCTTGACCAGGCGGGCGCCGCGAAGCAGTCGCAGATGGTGACTGACCAGCGATTGCGAGAGATCCAGGCTCTCGGCGATGTCGCCAACCGGAGAGGAGCCCTGCATGCAGCGCAGCATGATCCTCAGGCGCGAGGGATCGCCCAGGAGGCGAAAGGTCTCGGCAAGGATGGTCACATCATTCTGTGACAGGGAAGCCAGGTCGACACTTTCACCATGGGCGTCACCCCGTTTGTTGGAAGACATATCTGGAAAGCCCTGCCCTTTCGCCGTTAAAGAACGCACAGTACTTGACCTTCCCACGATGGCAAGGCCTAGCTTGTCGCCATCTCGAATACAACCAATGGGAACGAACCATGAGCACGTCAAACACAAGTGATGTTCGTGCCACCACATCCATCAGTCTGCCCATCGAAGGCATGACCTGCGCCAGCTGTGTCGGTCGTGTCGAAGCGGCCCTGGCCAGGATCGAAGGCGTGGACAGTGTATCCGTCAACCTGGCCACCGAACGAGCGGACATTCGCCTGGCGGGTCCCGTCGATCGCATGGCGCTGGTCCGGGCGGTCGAAAAGGTCGGCTACGACGTGCCCGCCAATACCGTCGAGCTGGCGATCGAGGGCATGACCTGCGCCTCCTGCGTGGGCCGTGTCGAGCGGGCACTCAAGGCGGTGCCCGGCGTCGCGGAAGCCACGGTGAACCTGGCGACCGAACGGGCCAGGGTGCGTGGCGTGGTGGCCGTGGAGGATCTGCTCGCCGCTGTCGGCAAGGTTGGCTACGAGGCCCGCGCTGTCGATAGCGCCGCGCAGGCCGACGACCAGGCTGCGGAAAAGAAGGACGCCGAACGGGTCGAACTCAAGCGCGACCTGATCCTGGCCACGCTGCTGGCACTGCCGGTGTTCGTGCTCGAAATGGGCTCGCACATGATTCCCGGCATGCACGAGTGGGTCATGGCGACCATCGGCCTTCAGCAGAGCTGGTATCTGCAGTTCGCGCTGACGCTGTTGGTACTGGTCATTCCCGGCCGGCGTTTCTATCAGAAGGGCTTCCCCGCCCTGGTACGCCTGGCGCCGGACATGAACTCGCTGGTCGCCGTCGGTACCGCTGCCGCGTTCGGCTATTCGCTGGTCGCCACCTTCGCTCCCGGCCTGCTGCCAGCCGGTACGGTGAACGTCTACTACGAGGCGGCGGCTGTCATCGTCGCGCTGATCCTGCTGGGGCGCTTCCTCGAGGCCCGCGCCAAGGGGCGCACCTCCGAAGCCATCAAGCGCCTGGTCGGGCTGCAGGCCAAGGTGGCGCATGTCGTGCGCGAGGGCCGCACCGTGGACATCCCGATCACCGAGGTAGTCCTGGGCGACCTCGTTGAAGTACGCCCCGGCGAACGGGTGCCGGTCGATGGCGAAGTGACCGAGGGCGGCAGCTTCGTCGACGAGTCGATGATCACCGGCGAGCCGATTCCCGTGGAGAAGCGCGCCGGCAGCACGCTGGTCGGCGGCACCGTCAACCAGAACGGCGCCCTGACGCTGCGCGCCACCGCCGTGGGCGGGCAGACCATGCTGGCGCAGATCATCCGGCTGGTCGAACAGGCCCAGGGCTCCAAGCTGCCGATCCAGGCCGTGGTGGACAAGGTGACGCTGTGGTTCGTGCCCGCGGTCATGCTGGCGGCGGCGCTGACCTTCCTGGTCTGGCTGGTCTTCGGACCGTCGCCAGCGCTGACCTTTGCCCTGGTCAACGCGGTAGCCGTACTCATCATCGCCTGCCCCTGCGCCATGGGGCTGGCGACACCGACCTCGATCATGGTCGGCACCGGCCGGGGCGCCGAAATGGGCGTGCTGTTCCGCAAGGGCGAGGCGCTGCAACTGCTCAAGGACGCTCGGGTGGTGGCCGTGGACAAGACCGGCACGCTGACCGAAGGCCGCCCGGTGCTGACCGACCTGGAGATCGCCGAAGGCTTCGACCGCGACCAAGTGCTGGCCAAGGTCGCCGCCGTGGAAGCGCGTTCGGAACATCCGATCGCCCGTGCCATCGTCGAGGCTGCCGAGCAAACGGCTATCGAGCTGCCGCTGATGACCGGTTTCGAGTCGGTCACCGGCATGGGCGTGCGTGCCAACGTGGATGGCGTGCGCGTCGAAGTCGGCGCTGACCGCTTCATGCGTGAACTGGGCCTGGACGTTGGCGGCTTCGCCGGGACGGCCAAACGCCTGGGCGGCGAAGGCAAGTCGCCGCTGTATGCCGCCATCGAGGGCCGGCTGGCCGCCATCGTCGCGGTCGCCGACCCGATCAAGCCCAGCACCCCCGCCGCCATCGCCGCGCTGCACCAGCTGGGCCTGAAGGTGGCGATGATCACCGGCGACAACGCGCACACGGCACAGGCCATCGCCCGGCAACTGGGCATCGATGAGGTCGTGGCCGAAGTGCTGCCCGAGGGCAAGGTGGAAGCGGTGCGCCGGTTGAAAGCGGCTCACGGCCAGATCGCCTTCGTCGGCGACGGCATCAACGACGCGCCGGCGCTGGCCGCAGCCGACGTGGGGCTGGCGATCGGCACCGGCACCGACGTGGCGGTGGAATCCGCCGACGTGGTGCTGATGTCCGGCAACCTGCAGGGTGTGCCCAACGCCATCGCGCTGTCCAAGGCCACCCTCGGCAACATCCGCCAGAACCTGTTCTGGGCCTTTGGCTACAACACAGCGCTGATTCCACTGGCCGCGGGTGTGCTATACCCGGCCTACGGACTGCTGCTGTCGCCCATCTTCGCGGCAGGTGCGATGGCGCTGTCCAGTGTGTTCGTCCTGGGCAATGCGCTACGGCTGCGGCGTTTCCAGCCACCGCTGGCAGCGGATACCGCCCATTGAGCGAGGAGAATCGCCATGAACATCGGTGAAGCATCCAAGGCATCCAGGGTCTCACCCAAGATGATCCGCTACTACGAGCAGATCGGCCTGACGCCACCGGCGGACCGGACCGACTCGGGCTATCGCGCCTACACCCAGGCCGACATCCACCGTCTGCACTTCATCCGTCGTGCCCGCGATCTCGGCTTCTCGGTGGCCGAGATCGGCAACCTGCTGGGTCTGTGGAAGGATAAGTCGCGTCAGAGCGCGGACGTCAAGCGCCTGGCCCAGGAGCATATCGCCGAACTGGAGCGCCGCATGGATAACATGCGACAGATGGCGGAGACGCTGAAAACCCTGGTCAGTTGCTGCGCGGGGGATGAGCGACCGGACTGCCCGATCCTGGACGGGCTGCAGCAGCCGGACGACGCCCCTGGCGCCAGCGTGAAACGCACCGGCGCCGTGGCTCGCCGTACACATGGCGATAAGGCAGCCGGCGCAGAATAGTTCAGCTCACGGGCTACCCAGGTGGTTCGGCAGTTCGTGAGGACATCCTGCGCACCCGGACAGCGCCCCCGGCGCTGAGCCCGCAAGCAAAAATGCTCCAGGCACTCCTGATAAAAAAACACCCGCCTTGAGGGCGGGTGGCAGGCTCACGAATGGAGCCATCAGAGCATGGTTCGGGTCGTTGTCAGCTGCCGCGATAAGTCGAGTAGCTGTACGGAGAGATCAGCAGAGGCACGTGGTAATGGTCCTGCTCGGCGCTGATGCCGAAGCGCAGCACCACCACGTCGAGGAAGGCCGGCTCGGCCAGCTGCACGCCGCGCGCGCGGTAGTAATCGCCAGCACTGAATTGCAGCTGATAGACGCCGGAGCGGTACTCGTCGCCTTCCAGCAATGGCGCATCGCAGCGCCCGTCGGCATTGGTCTGCCGGCTGGCAACCAGCTCCAGGCCGGCGTCCTCGACGCGATAAAGTTCGATCTTGATGTCGCTGCCCGGACAGCCGTGCGCGGCGTCCAGCACATGAGTAGTCAAACGTCCCATAGATTTCCGGCGTTGCAGCGAAGTCCCTCTGCAGGCGCCTGCCTCCTCTTGTCGATGTTGTGGGTCTGGCAGGAGCATAGCATGCACGCAACCATATAAAAGACAGTTTCGATTAAAATTGTACACAGTTTTTGATCTGTCTTTTTTGCCTGCCCAGAATATCCGCTGTACGCGGGCTTTTACGCATTTACAGGGGCGTTTCCGGGACCGCTTTCTCCCCCGGAAACGCCATCCATCATTTTTTCTCAGGGTTTTGATTTACAAACCTCAAAAGCTTTTGTATACAATAATCCCATACGGTCGCATGCCATCCCGTCCCCGACGACCTCGCATCTCACCAAGGAAAAACAATAAATGAGCGCCGACTACCCTCGTGACCTCATCGGCTATGCCGGCAACCCTCCCCATCCACACTGGCCTGGCAACGCCCGCATCGCGCTGTCTTTCGTGCTGAACTACGAAGAAGGCGGTGAGCGCTGCGTACTGCACGGCGATAAGGAATCCGAAGCCTTTCTGTCCGAGATGGTGGCCGCACAACCGCTACAGAGCGTGCGTCACATGAGCATGGAATCGCTTTACGAATATGGCAGCCGCGCCGGCGTCTGGCGCCTGCTCAAGCTGTTCAAGAAGCACGACATCCCGCTGACGATCTTCGCCGTTGCGATGGCCGCACAACGCCATCCGCAGGTGATCGAGGCGATGGTCGCCGATGGCCACGAGATCTGCAGCCACGGCTATCGCTGGATCGACTACCAGTACATGGACGAGGAGCAGGAGCGCGAGCACATGCTCGAGGCCATCCGCATCCTCACCGAACTCACCGGCGAGCGCCCGCTGGGCTGGTACACCGGCCGCACCGGGCCGAACACGCGCCGGCTGGTGCGCGAGGAAGGTGGCTTCCTCTACGACTGCGACACCTACGACGACGACCTGCCCTACTGGGACCCGGCCAGCACGCCGGAGCAGCCGCACCTGGTGATCCCCTACACCCTGGACACCAACGATATGCGCTTCACCCAGGTCCAGGGCTTCAACAGCGGCGACGACTTCTACACCTACCTCAAGGACGCCTTCGACGTGCTCTACGCCGAGGGCGCCGAAGCGCCGAAGATGCTCACCATCGGCATGCATTGCCGGCTGCTGGGCCGCCCCGCCCGTATGGCCGCGCTGCAGCGCTTCATCGAATACGTACAAAGCCATGAGCAGGTCTGGTTCGCCCGCCGCGTCGATATCGCCCGCCACTGGCACGCCACCCACCCGTTCACCCAGGAGAGCGCGAAATGAGCCGCTTCCAGACGATCACGCCGTCCAGCCTCGACCGCGACGCCTTCGTCGCCACCTTCGCCGACATCTACGAGCACTCGCCGTGGGTCGCCGAACAGGCCTATGACCAGGGCGTCGACGAAAGCCTCGACGACATCGAGACGCTCCATCGGCGCATGTCCGAGATTCTGCTGAACGCCCCGCGCGAAACCCAGCTGGCACTGATCAACGCCCACCCGGACCTCGCCGGCAAGGCCGCCGTACGCGGCGAGCTGACCGCCTCCAGCACCTCGGAACAGGCCGGCGCCGGCATCCATGAATGCACCGCCGAGGAGTTCGCCCGCTTCACCGAACTCAACGAAGCCTACAAGGACAGGTTCGGCTTCATCTTCATCATGGCGGTCAAGGGCAGCAATCGGCACCAGATCCTCGCCGCGTTCGAGGAGCGCCTGCACAACACCCCCGAGCAGGAATTCGACCGTGCCGTGAGCGAGATCAACAAGATCGCCCTGTTCCGCCTGCAGGCGATGTAAGCCTGCCTTCGAATAACGATAGTGAGACCCCAGCCATGCGCACACTCAAGATAGAGCCGTTGACCAAGGAAGCCTTCGCCCCGTTCGGTGATGTGATCGAGACCGAAGGCAGCGAGTTCTTCATGATCAACAACGGTTCCACCCGCCGCTACCACAAGCTGGCGACGGTCGAGACCGCGCAGCCTGAAGACCAGGCGATCATCAGCATTTTCGCAGCCGAGATGCTGGAAATGCCGCGCGTGATCCAGATGCTGGAACGTCATCCGCTGGGCAGCCAGGCTTTCATCCCGCTGCTCGGCAACCCCTTTCTGGTCGTGGTCGCGCCCGCTGGCGATGCACCTGTACCGGGTAATGTCCGTGCCTTCCGCAGCAACGGCAGGCAGGGCGTCAACTACCACCGCGGCGTCTGGCACCACCCGGTGCTGACGATCGAAAAGCGGGATGAATTCCTGGTGGTCGATCGCAGCGGTTCTGGCAACAACTGCGACGAGCATTTCTTCAGCGAGGATGAGCTGTTCCTCGACCCCCACCGGGACTCGGAGTGAGCGCCGCACTGGCCGCTCGCGACGAGTCGAATAACAAGAAACAACGGTCGGTTCGCCGGCCGCGCAAGAGGTAAATAATCGTGGACGCACATCTCACCGAATGGCTGAACCTGGGTATTCGCTGGATTCACATGATCGTCGGCATCGCCTGGATCGGTGCCTCGTTCTACTTCGTCTGGCTGGAAAACAACCTCAACCGCGCCAACCCCCGAGAAGGCCTGTCGGGCGACCTCTGGGCGATTCACGGCGGCGGTATCTACCACCTGGAAAAGTACAAGCTGGCCCCGCCGCAGATGCCGGAGAACCTGCACTGGTTCAAATGGGAGGCCTATACCACCTGGCTGTCGGGCGTCGCCCTGCTGATGGTGGTCTACTACCTCAACCCCAGTCTCTACCTGGTCCTGCCAGGCAGCGGCCTCTCTCCCGCCGCAGCAGTGGCCATCGGTTTCGGCTCGCTGATCGTCGGCTGGTTCATCTACGACCTGCTCTGTGACTCGCCACTGGGCAAGACGCCGGCGCTGCTCGGCCTGGTCCTGTTCGTGCTGGTGATCGCCGCCTGCTGGGGCTATTCGCAGATCTTCAGCGGTCGCGCCGCCTACATCCATACCGGCGCACTGATCGGCACCATCATGGTCGGCAACGTGTTCCGCATCATCATGCCGGCCCAGCGCGCGCTGGTGGCGGCCATCGAGCAGAACCGCACGCCAGACCCGCTGCTGCCGGCCAAGGGCCTGCTGCGCTCGCGCCACAACAACTACTTCACCCTGCCGGTGCTGTTCATCATGATCAGCAACCACTTCCCGAGCACCTACGGCAGTGAGTACAACTGGCTGATCCTGGCGGCACTCGGTGCGCTGTCGGTACTGGTCCGTCACTACTTCAACACTCGCCACGACAGCAACCGCTTCGCCTGGGCACTGCCAGCGGCAGCGGTCGGCATGGTGTGCCTGGCCTTCGTGCTCTCGCCGAACCGCCAGCCCGTTCCGCAGAACCTGGCACCGACCACTCCGGAGCAGGCGAGCATCAGCGAGCAAAAGAGCGGCGCGACAGACCACAACGAGTTCAACAAGGTCAGCAGCGTCATTGAAGAGCGTTGCACCGTCTGCCATTCGGCAACCCCCACCAGCCCACTGTTCAGCGCAGCGCCGGCTGGGGTGATGTTCGATACCCCCGAACAGATCCAGCAGATGGCCGCCAAGATCCATGCACAGACCATTGCCAGTCAGATCATGCCGCTGGGCAACATCACCCAGATGACCCAGGAAGAGCGTGACCTGCTGGCCAACTGGATCGCACAGGGGGCGCAGATCAACTGAGGCCTGACCTGCGCTGGCAGCCCCGCGATCCGCCAGCAGCACCGAAAGCGCTTCGCGGTTTCCATGCTACGAACTGCAGCCCGCCACGTGCGGGCTGTCTGTTATCGGCTGGCAGCTCCTGGCTGATCACCAGCTCCAAAAATTGTGCACAATAATAAAATTATTTGTTTTGCAATGTGTCTACAATTGCTATAGTCAAAATAGCTGACCGCCCGGACAACATCCGGACGGATCAGACTGCAGTCCTGAAGCCCATGACCGAACAATAAATACCAGGCAGGCTGAACCATGTGCGCAAGCGAATTCAGGAGTCTCATGGCTCCCACGTCATCAGCGACAACAAGACCGGGCTTCCAGCGAGCCGATGTCTGCGCCTCGAACGAGCCCATTGTCCGATCAGCCTGATCCCGCCCCCTTTCAACGCGGCATGTGACTGCGCGCTGAAATTACCGTCAAACCACAATAAAAAACCAAGGGTATCCAGATGAACTTCAAACTCGCTCCGCTCTCCCTCGCCCTGGCCGGCAGTCTGCTCGCCGCACCGGCCTTCGCCGAAATGCACTGGCAGAACAACAGCCTGACCTACCTTTACGGCAAGGATTTCAAGGTCGATGCCGGGGCCATCCAACAGACCATCACTTTCGAGCACGCCAGCGGCTGGAGCTGGGGCGACATGTTCCTGTTTGTCGATAACAAGTGGTACAACGGCCTGTCCGGCGGCGAAGGCCATACCTATTACGGCGAGTTCGCCCCGCGCCTGTCGCTCGGCAAGATTTCGGGGGCGGACATGTCGTTCGGTCCGGTCAAGGATGTGCTGGTTGCGGCTACCTATGAGCGCGGCGAGGGTGGCAATCAGATCTACCTTCTTGGCCCAGGCTTCGATCTGGATGCGCCCGGCTTCGATCGCCTGGCCTTTAACTTCTATTACCGCAAACCGGACGGCAGCACCGGCAAGCCTTCCGGCCAGTGGCAGGTCACGCCGACCTGGGCGATTACCATTCCGGTGGGCAAATCCGACATTCTCTTCGACGGTTACATCGACTGGGTGGTCAACGATGCGGGCTCCAAGAGCCGGGGTGATTTCGTGTCGAAGAACCTGCACATCAACCCACAGGTCAAGTACGACCTGGGCAAGGCGCTGGACATGACCCCGGGCAAGCTCTACGTGGGTATCGAATACGATTACTGGTCCGACAAATACGGCCTGGAAGACGGCTCCCTGCCGTTCAAGACCGATCAGAACACCTTCAGTGCGATCGTCAAGGCGCACTTTTAAGCGAATCGACAGCGCCGGGCAGACGGTGCAGGTTGTTGGAAGGTGGCGCTTGCGCCACCTTTTTTATTTGCGGCCACCCGTGCCAGAGCTTCGTTTGCGAAGCCTCCCTGCAACCAAGCCGACAGGTTGTAGCTGTGAAGCAAAGACTGCTTCCAGTATCGGGCACCGCCTCGACGCAGGCTGCGCTCCACGCATCACATGCACCGAAGCCCGCCAGGTCTCGGACAATCCCGCCCCTACGGCCACGTACCAGCGCCGCCGCTGCAAGAGTCAGCTCGCTGGCGATCCGGCCACAATAGCGTCACCGATCACCAGCAAGGACCCACAGGCTCGCTAGAGCTTGAAGCTACCCATCTGCCGGGTCAGATCATCGGCCAGGCGGCTGAGCGCGCGGCAATCCTCCAGACAGCTTTGCACCTCGCTTGCCGTCGCCTGAGCCAGATCCGCGATACCCTGAACGTTCTGAGTGATTTCCTCGGTTACGCTGCTCTGCTCCTCGGTCGCCGCCGCCACCTGGGTGTTCATGTCACTGATCGCCTCGACCTGCTCGGTGATGGTGGCCAGCGATTGCCCGGTACGCTGGCTGGCCTGCACGCCAGTGCCCGTCGCCGCCTGGCTGGCGTGCATCGAACTGACGGCGTTATCGGCGCCTTTATTGAGGCCCTGAATCATCTGTTGGATCTCATCGGTCGAGGCCTGGGTCCGGCTGGCCAGGGTGCGCACCTCGTCGGCGACCACAGCGAATCCACGGCCCATTTCACCAGCCCGGGCCGCTTCGATGGCGGCATTGAGCGCCAGCAGGTTGGTCTGCTCGGAAATACCTCGAATCACCGCCAGCACCTTGTCGATGGTCGCGACCTGCCGGGCAAGGTCGGTCACTGCATCCGCTGCCTGGCCGATCTCGCTGGACATACTCTCGATATGTGCAATGGATTCACCCACAACCGTACGCGCCTGCATGGCTTCGCTGCGGGCGCCTTGCGAGGCCTGCGCCGCGTTGCTGGCGTTGCGGGCGATTTCCTGCACGGTCAAACCCATCTCATGCACCGCCGTGGCGACCATGTCGGTCATCTCGTGCTGGCGCCCGGCACGCCCCGCCGTATTGTCGACCACGTGCGACACCTGCCCCACTGCGCTACGCAATTGCTCGCTGGTACGCAGCACATCGCCGATCAGCTCACGCAGGCTGCCGATGAAGCGGTTGAAACCACGTGCAAGGTCGCCCAGTTCATCGGCCCGGCTCTCGTCCAGACGCCGCGTCAGATCGCCGCCACCGCCACCGATCTCCACCAGCGCACTGGTGACCTGACGAATCGGCTTGACCAGCCCGCGTGCCAGCAGCACCACCAGCGCGAGAAAGAACAGCGTGATGCAGGTGCCGATCAGGCTGGTAATCCACATGGTCCGCCGTGCATCACCGAAAATCTGCACTTCCGGCACCTCGCTGACGAGCGTCCAGCCAAGACTTTCCAGCGGCTGCGCCATGGCCAGGAAATGCTCACCGTCGCGCTCGAACTCGACCGTTTGCCGTTCACCGCCCAACAGCCGATCCGCGGCATCACGCCCCATGAGCTGAGCGAGATCGGCGCTGTCATTGTAATCGCTTCTGGAATGGACCTTGACCCGACCATCGCCACCGACGAGGTAGACCTCGCCGCGCTCACCGAAACGAAAGCCGCTGATCAGCTTGGACATGCGATCGAGGCTGTAGCCCAACCCAACGACCCCCAGCACCTTGCCGTCGACCTTGATACGCTGATTGATGAACAGCGTCAGCTGCCGCGTGGCCTTGTCGATGTCGATATCGACACGACGATCTGCACTGCCCTCGATCAGACTATAGAACCAGCGTTCGGCCGGATTGCTACGATCCAGGGTCCGGGTCAGCCCGGCTTCCGAGTAGTAGTGACCGCTCCCGAGCACAGCGATGGAGGTCGTCAGCGCGCCCTGTTGCGTTTTTACACCCTCCAGGTAACGGGTCATCGCCGCCGCCTGTGCGGCGCTCTCACCATGCTGCAACCAGTCGTGAACCAGCGTATTGGTGGCGATACCGGAGGTAGCCGTGACCGGCTCCGTCAGGGTGCGCTCGATATCGTTGCGGATCGCGGTGATATTGGCTGGTAGCGCTTCACCGATGAGATAGCGCTCAGCCAGGCGATTGACCGCCGAGGAATACACCACAATGACGATCAGCATGCTGGTCAACAGGGCCGCGCCCATGCTGACGATCAGTTGCCACTGGATACTGCGTTGCATGAAGCGCATGGCGTAGTCCTCGTTCTGGTTTTTATTAGCATCCATTAGATTGTATACAACATTAACGTCGCTTGATTGTTATCGGCACTGACAGCCAGATCCTTAATGTCAGTCATCCGAACGAAACGAATAATGCAACGACTCCATGCGCGGTCCCGGATCGCCGGTTCATCCGCTCTGAAAGCCTATCTCGCTGAAGCGGTAGCTTTGCAGGAAGGTAGCCGCCGGCATTGAGATAGTCATTGCTCCGGGCAATTATCGTCAGTATCTTGTGTACAACTTTATCGATTCAGCGGTCGCAGTTCCGACGTTTCCACCTCAGGTTGCACCACTGCCGCCCCCTCTTTCACTTCCAAAGCACTCTCTCGGAGGAATTCCATGCCCACGGTTGCCTGGTGGTTGCTCGCCTTGCCCTTGATTGCCGGGGCGATGCTGCCGCTGCAAGCCGGGATGAACGGCGAAGTTGCGCGCCAGCTGTCCAGCGTGATGAATGCCGCGCTGGTGTCCTTTGCGGTCGGCACGCTGGCGCTGCTCGTCATCGTGCTGGCCCAGCGTGATCTGCCGACCCTGCAAGGCCTGCGCGGGATTACCTGGTGGCACTGGAGCAGCGGCTTGCTCGGCGTCTTCCTCATCGCCACGGCAGCCTTCGCCGCACCGCGGGTGGGCGCCTCGCTGTTCATGGCGCTGTTGCTGGCCGGGCAGTTGCTGATGGCACTGCTGCTCGATCATTACGGCTGGGCCGGCTATCGCCAGGCGTCGATCAGCCTTGGCAAGGTCGGCGGCATATTGCTGATCTTCGCTGGCGTCTGGCTGATTCGGCGCGGCTGAGCGAAGCTCGGCGATCAGCCACCCGCCGCATTCCTGGCCTTCTGCCGCTCCAGGAAGTCGACCTTCCATTGCTCCATGCCGATGTATTCCGAGTCGAGGTTGACCTCCACCTGGTGCCTGGCCTTGAGCTCGGCGACGTCTTCGCGACGTTCGTCGAGAAAGCGGTCGAAGCGCCGGATCAGCTCCGGATGCCGCACGCTGGAGAGATGGTAGGCACCCCGGGTGTGCGGCAGCTTCGGGTCGAAGACCAGCGCACCGGGTTTGGTACGGACGTTGTTCAGATAGTGCATCGCTACCACGACGTTGTAGTAGGCCCCATCGGTGTCCTTGAGCATCGCCTGGCGGATCATCCGCGGCAGGTCGCTGCTGCCGACGAGCAGCACCTGATCGGTATCGATCCGTGCCTCGTAACCCTTGGGCGTCCAGCCATCGACCACCGCCAGCCGTTTCAGCTGTTCGACACCCAGACCCACGCGCCGCGGCGCGACCATGACGCCGTCGACATAGGCCACCGCCGCCTGGCTGTAATGCACGCCATGGCCGCTCTTGTTGGAGATGGACCAGGAGGGGTTGTCCGGGTACTTGAAGTCGACACTCCCGTCGAGCAGCGCCGGCAGTAGTTCGTCGACCTGCAATGGCTGATAGATCAGCCGCACGCCGCTTTCTTCGGCGAAGGCATCGAGCAGTTCACGCGCGAAGCCCTGATACTGGCCCTGGGCGTCCAGGCTGTAGTGCGGCATGAATCGAGCGTCTTCGACGCCGACGACATAGGTCGATTCGGCGACCGCATGAGCAGCGAACATGAGCGCTGCAGCGGCGAGCATGTGCTTCATGGTGACTCCTTGTTGACTCATTGTTCTTGTTGTGAGGCCCGCACGACGAGACAAAGCACGATTGCCTCCGCCATGGCCTGATCGGCTGCAGTCGCCACTGACCGGGCGCGCCGACAGACAGGGCCGCAAAAAACAGTATCAGAACGCCACATAAAGTGTATACAAACAAGCACGCAATCTATCGATCGGGCAGCTTTCATAGCTTGGCTTGAGAGAAGTCGGAGGCCGGTGCTAGCATTCTGCGCCAGGCCAGCCGGCCTCCTCGTAGCGAATCGAATAGGCCCAATGTCCAGCATCCGTGAGCGCAACAAAGAGCTGATCCTGCGCGCCGCCAGCGAAGAGTTCGCCGAAAAGGGCTTCGCCGCCTGCAAGACCAGCGATATCGCCGACCGCGCAGGCTTGCCCAAGCCCAACGTCTATTACTATTTCAAGAGCAAGGAAAACCTCTATCGCGAAGTGCTGGAAAGCATCGTCGAGCCCTTGCTCGAAGCCTCTGCACCGTTCAATCAGCCCGGCCATCCCGCTGAAGTACTGCGCGCCTACATCCGCACCAAGATCCGCATCTCGCGCGAGCATGCCGGCGCCTCGAAAGTCTTCGCCAGCGAGATCATGCACGGCGCGCCGCACCTGTCCGCCGAGCGCACCGAGCAGCTCAACGCCCAGGCCGCGCATAACATCGCCTGTATCCAGAGCTGGATCGATCAGGGCTTGATGGCCAAGGTAGACCCCAACCACCTGCTGTTCAGCATCTGGGCGGCGACCCAGACCTACGCCGACTTCGACTGGCAGATATCGGTCGTGACGGGCAAAGCCAAGCTGGAGGATGCCGACTACGAGGCCGCCGCCGAGACCATCATCCGCATGGTGATCAAGGGCTGTGAAGTGCAGGAGCCGTAGGGCCTGGTGCAAACCCGGTCGAATGAATTCGGCTACAGTCCTGTGGATGTAAAAAGCGACACCCTTCGAGGCTCCAAAAAAAACGCCAGCATCACGCTGGCGTTTTTCTTTAAACCAGGCGCCGGTCAGCTGCGGGCGCGCTCCGCGTCACGCAGCGCCTTGACCTGATCATGGTTGCGCTGAACGCCCTGGAACTGACGCTGGACGACGACGCGAATCTCGGCTGGCAGATCCTTGTCGAGCGCCTTGCGGTAGCTCTTCATCGCCACGTCTTCGCCGCGTTCGCATTCGTTGAGAATGGCCTCGTCATCCTTGCCGGTCACCATGGATTTCAAATCGACCCAGCGCCGGTGCAGGTCGCCGGCCACGCTCCCGCTGGTTTCCGGATCGCCACCCAGGGAGCGAACCAGCTGCTGCAGCTCGGCCGCCGCCGTGGCGCAATCCTGGGCACGCTGCATCATGGTGGTCTTGAGATCGGCGCGCTTGAGATCTTCGGCGCATTCGCGAAAACCTTTTTCGCCGTCCTTGCTGGTTTCGATGAGATCGTTGAGTACGGAAATGGTGTCTTGGGTATCCATTGAACAGTCCTCTTAGAGCTTGCCAAGAACGGCCGGAAGCAGCACGGCCAACCTGTTAAATCGACTGCCCCGCTTCGGCAAAGGTTCAGCCGGTCCGACCGATGATTTGCCCGCCGACGCAACTTCGACCAACCGTTTCGCGCTCGCGACTGTCCCAACAATGTCTGCCGACTCGGCAGCAGCGCCCATAGCGCCGGGTCATCGCCGTCGAGCCTGCGAAACATGCCGGAATACCTTGCCCCCGTTCCACGCTGGGAACCTCACGAACGCCCCTCCATGCCCGGTTCGCCGGCGATATTGCTGCATCCGATGCCGATGCGTATCGCCTACGCCTGTGTCGCGGTGCTCGTCGGGCTGACCGGCGGTCTGGGCAACGCGCTGTTCATCGCCAACCTGCCGAGCATCCAGGGCGACCTGGGCCTGACGCCATCGCAAGCCGCCTGGCTGCCGGCGGCCTACTTCATGGTCAACGTCTCCGCCAACCTGCTGATGATCAAGTTCCGCCAGCAGTACGGCCTGCGTCGCTTCGCCGAGATCGGCCTGACGCTCTATGCAACGCTGAGCATCGCTCATGTCTTCGTCGAAGGGTTGGAGATGGCGATCTTCGTGCGTGCCGCCAGCGGTCTGGCAGCGGCTACAACCTCCTCCCTGGGCCTGTTTTACATGCTGCAGGCGTTCCGCAAAGCGGACCTGCCCAAGGGGGTGATTCTCGGTTTCGGAATTTCCCAGCTGGGCACGCCGCTGGCCTGGCTGATGTCGCCGGCATTATTGGATATGGGCGAATGGCACCGCCTCTACGTGTTCGAGAGCGGCCTGGCGCTGTGTTCGCTGGCCGCAGTGGTAGTACTCAAGCTGCCCCTGGGCGAACGCATCAAGGTCTTCGAGCCTCTGGACTTCCTCACCTTCGCCCTGCTCGCCCCGGCTCTGGCGCTGATTGCCGCGGTGCTGGCCCAGGGACGCATACTCTGGTGGACCGAACAACCCTGGCTCGGCTACGCGCTGATAGCCGCTCTGCTGCTGCTCTGCATGGCGTTCATGATCGAACATCACCGACGCAACCCGTTGCTGCACACGCGCTGGCTGGGCACGGCGGAAATGCTGCGCTTCGCTTTCGGCGCACTTGCCCTACGCCTGCTGCTGTCGGAGCAGACCTACGGCGCGGTCGGGCTGCTGCAGGCGCTGGGCATGGGTACCGAACAGTTACAGCCGTTGTACGCAGTGATCCTGCTCGGGCTGAGCATGGGTATTGCCGGCAGCGCCATGACGTTCAGCCCGAGCACAGCCCTGCCACAAATCCTGCTGTCGATCATGCTGATCGCAATCGCCAGCTTTCTCGACATCGACGCCACCAACCTGACCCGCCCGCACGACATGTTTCTCAGCCAGGGCCTGCTGGCCTTCGCCAGCGGCATGTTTCTCGGCCCGCTGCTGATCACCGGCATCGGCAAGGCGCTGCGCAACGGGCCGAATTACCTGGTCAGCTTCATCGTGCTGTTCACCATGACCCAAAGCCTCGGCGGGCTGGCGGCGCCGGCCTTGTTCGGTACCTATCAGGTGGTGCGTGAGAAATACCATTCCAGTCACCTGACCGAGCAGGTGGTGCCGGGCGATCCGCGTATTGCGCAGCGGCTGCAACTGCAGAGTCAGGCGCTCATCCCGCGTCAGAGCGACCCGCAGTTGCGCCAGGCGCAGAGCGCGGCGCAGCTGAGCCAGACCGCCACCCGCGAAGCCAACGTGCTGGCCTTCGACGATGTATTCCGGCTGATCAGCATGCTTTCCATCGGCGTGTTCGGCTGGACGCTCTATCACACCCTGCGCCTTGCGCGGCAAAAGAGGAACGCACCGTCTCCATGAGCGAAACCAGGCAACCCGCAGACGACGAAACCTTGCAAACGGCTCAGCCGCCACAGCCCTCTGCCGCTGCGACGGACGCAGGCCCGGCACCGGACGATCCGCCGAAGACGATCAAGCCGAGCCGCCGCTCGGTCATTCTGATGATGCTGGTCGCGCTGGCCGGCGTCCTGGCGATCCTTTACGCCTGGCAGCTTTGGCCGTTCAGCGACCGGGTGGCAGTCACCGAAAACGCCTACGTGCGCGGACAGATCACCGTGCTGGCGCCGCAGGTCAACGGCTACGTCACCGAGGTGCTGGTGCAGGATTTCGAGCAAGTCGCGCGCGGCCAACCGCTGGTGCGCATCGACGACCGACAGTATCGCCAGCTGGTCGAGCAGCGCCGTGCCGAGCTGGCCGCGCAGCGTTTCGGGCTGGAAAATCTCGAACAGACCCTGGCCTCCAACCGCGCCACGCTGGAGTCACGCCGCGCCGAGTTGTCCGCCGCCGAAGCCGAACGGCAGCGCGCGCTGGCCGACGAAAAGCGCGTCAACGAGCTGGCCGAACGCGGCTCGGTCTCGATTCGCGAGCGTGACCAGACCCGCGCCAGTGCCCGCGCAGCGACGGCGAACGTGAAACAGGCCCGCGCCGCCATCGCGATTGCCGAGCAGACCCTCAAGGCCAGCGATGTGTCGCGTGGCGGCTTGCAGGCGCAGGTGGAAATCGCCGAGGCAACATTGAAACGGGCCTGGATCGATCTGGACAACACGGTCATCGAGGCGCCGCGCGACGGCCAGGTCAGCGAGGTCACGGTACGCCAGGGTCAATACGTTTCGGCCGGCTCGCAGTTGCTCTATCTGGTACCGGAGCAGCTTTGGGTCATCGCCAATTATAAGGAAACGCAGACCTTCGCCATGCGCCCCGGCCAGCCGGTGACCATCGAAATCGACGCGCTGGACGGCGCCCGCCTGACCGGACGTGTCCAGCGCCTGGCGCCAGCCACCGGCTCGGAGTTCAGCGTGCTGCGCCCGGACAACGCCACCGGCAACTTCACCAAGGTGGTGCAACGGATACCGGTGCGCATTTCCATCGATCCGGACCAGCCACTGAGCCAGCGTCTGCGACCTGGGCTATCGGTGGTCACCCATGTGGATACCAGCAGCGACGCCGAGGCCACTGAAACCGCGGCGGGCAAAGGGCAATGAATCGTCAGGTTCGCGTTCCGGAATTGCTTTCGAGCCTGCTGCTGCTCACGTTGGCGGGCTGCATGCCAGCACGACAGCCGATACCGCCAGATGCCGCGTTCACCCCGCCCATGCAATGGCGCGACGAGGCGGCGCGGACGAGCGAAATCTCCGTCACCTGGTGGCAGGCGTTTGGCGATCCGCAGTTGACGACATTGATCGAAGCCGCGCTGGCGCATAACACCGACGTGCTGATCGCTGCTTCGCGTGTCGAACAGGTACGCGAACAGATCCGCCTGTCCCACGCCTCGCTGCTGCCGAATCTCGACGCGGTGCTGGGGGTGCAACGCGCGCGCGAACTCAGCGTGCTCGGCATCGCCCACACCACGGCGGTGCAGCCCTCGCTGCAAGTATCTTACGAGCTGGATATCTGGGGTCGGCTAAGGCGTCTGCGCGAAGCCGCACAATTGCAGTACCGGGCCAGCGAGGCCGAACGCGACGCGGTGCGCCTGGCCGTGACCGGCACCACGGCACGAGCCTATGTCTCGCTGCTGTCGCTGGACCAGCAGCTGTACGTGACTCAGGAAACCGTCGAGTCGCGACAGCAGGCGCTGCGGGTCGCCGAAGACCGCGCCAGCCTTGGCTACACCTCGCAACTGGAGCTGACCCAGGCGCAGTCCGAGTACGAAGCCGCGGCGCAGTTGCTGCCCCAACTGCGGCAGGCGATTCGCGAACAGGAACATGCCTTGCGCCTGCTCACCGGGGCGCTGCCTGGCGCGGTACGGCGCGGCGCCGGACTGCTCGCCATCGAACCGCCTGCGGTGCCCGGCGCTCTGCCTTCGCAGCTGCTGCGGCGAAGGCCGGATATTCATCAGGCCGAACTGCTACTGGCGGCCAGCGACCTCAACCTGCAAGCCCAGCGCGACCGGTTTCTGCCTCAGGTGCAGGTCTCGGCCAGCCTTGGCCAGCTGTTCGTCAATTCCCTGGATTACGACCCGGTTCGTGTCTGGGATATCGGTGCCAGCGTGCTGGCACCGATCTTCGACGCCGGACGCCTGGAAGCGGGCCTTAACATCGCCGTCGCGCAACGCAATCAGGCGGCCTTCGCCTATCGCGCGACTGCACTGGAAGCGTTCGCCGAGGTGGAGAACAGCCTGTCTGCGATAAGCAATCTGCGGCAGCAGATCGAACGCGCCGAGGCTCGCCGCGCTGTGCTCGAACGGTCACGGACCTTCGCTGAG
Source organism: Stutzerimonas stutzeri (assembly GCF_013522825.1). Taxonomy (GTDB): domain Bacteria; phylum Pseudomonadota; class Gammaproteobacteria; order Pseudomonadales; family Pseudomonadaceae; genus Stutzerimonas; species Stutzerimonas stutzeri_AK. The sequence continues at coordinate 36,041 of NZ_JAAMQZ010000018.1, read as the reverse complement.
GATCGTTATCGTGCGGGCTATTCGTCGTACCTGGAAACCCTCGACGCCCAGCGCAACCTGTTCAATACCGAGCTGACCGCCGTACAGCTACGCGAAAGCCAGCTCAATGCACTGATCAACCTCTATCAGGTGCTCGGCGGTGGCTGGCAGGCCGGTGCCGAGCGCTGACGGCTCAGCCCGGCTGATGCGACGATAGGCTCACCGGCAAAGTGATCAGACATTTCAGCGGTTCAGTCAGCCGCCTCTTCCAGCGGTTGCGGCATTCCAAGCAGAAAGCCCTGCGCCTTGGTCACCTGCAGGCTGCGCAGGGTCGCCAGTTCCGCATCCGTTTCGACACCTTCGGCAATGATCTTGCTACCGGTCTGCTCGGCGAAGCGGATCAGCGCCGCAGCCAGTGCGCAGGTATCGTTGTCGCTATCGACGTTGCTGATCAGGCTCCGGTCGAGCTTGATGACATCAGGCTTTAGCTTGAGGATGTGGCGAAAGCTGGCATAGCCGGCACCCGCATCGTCGACCGCCAGCCGCAACCCCTCTTGACGTAGCGGTTCGAGAATCGCGGCGATCAACGCGTAGTCGACAATGGAGGTGTGCTCCGTGACTTCCAGCATCAGACGCTGCAGTGGCTGCCTGGAGAGCAGCTTTACCACCGTGCCATCCAAAAGTGCGTCCGGACAGACGTTGAGGGACAGGTACATATCATCGGGAATCAACGGCAGCGCTTCGAGGGCCGTTTCCAGCAGCATGATTTCCAGTTGCGGGCGTAGCCCGACCTCGCCTGCTTCCTCGATCCAGAGGTCCGGTGAGCGATAGGGCTCGGGACGAAACCGGGCCAGCGCTTCGTAACCGATGATGGTGTTGTGTACCAGGTGGAATATCGGTTGGTAGACCATCCAGCAATCACGCTTGGCTATTACAGCCTTGATGCGATCAATCCTTTCATTGCGCTGCTGTTCGCTGAGCGCGTGGCGCTCGAGCACTCTCCCGGCGAAACGGGCAAACAGGCGCAAGGTTTCCAGGTCGGCCTCGCTCAGAGTGTCGTCGGGGTGCGTACTGAAACAGCAGAAGGTCCCGTAGAGCGAACCGTCGCTGAAGCGAATCGGTACGCTCATGTAGGCGCCGACCGGCAACGCCCGGGTCGCCGGCAATGCCAGCGCCTCCTTAAATTCGGCGGTATTGCGGATCAGCTCCGGCAAGCGACCATCGACGATTCGCTGGCAGTAGCTTTCCTCCAGCAGACTGCCCTCGCCGAGGGCCAGCGCCATCGAATGATATTGCCCTTCGATATGGCGAAACACGCGCCTGCCGTCCCGAAATTCGCCGATGAAGGCCACCTCCATTCGCAGATGGCGGCGAACCGAGTCCAGCGCCTCGGCAAGCATTTCGCCGATGGATAGATTGGCACGCTCAAACTCGTCGACCATCAACGGCAGCTCGCTGTCGGCAAGCACATCGGAATAGCGGTTCATGATGAGCACCCCTCGCCATCTTCCATCGGAAATCAAGGCGTTCTGCAGCTTGGGAAGCACAGCCCTATCCTGAGCCTAGCGCCCCTTTTGCCTTAGCTTGCTTTTGACGACGACCGGCGCTTGGCCGGCTGTTTTCGGGGCTCGTCGGCAGCCAGTTCGATCCAGGTCGGCGCATGGTCGCTGGCGTGTTCCTGATCGCGAACCCAGCGATCCACGCCCGCCTCTTTCAGGCGGGGCGCCAGGTCCTTGCTGAGCAGCAGGTGATCGATGCGCAGGCCGGAATTCTTCTGCCAGTGCTGACGGAAATAGTCCCAGAAGGTATAGATGCGCTCGTCCGGGTATCTGGCGCGCAGGGCATCGGTCCAGCCCTGGGCAAGCAGGCGCTGGTAGCACTCGCGGCTTTCCGGCTGCAACAGCGCATCCCTGGTCCAGGAACGCGGGTTGTAGATGTCCTCGTCGGTGGGCACCACATTGTAGTCACCGGCCAGCACCACCGGATGGCCGCTGGCGAGCAGCCCTTCGGCATGTTCGATCAGTCGCTCGAACCAGGCCAGCTTGTAGTCGAATTTCGGCCCCGGCTGCGGGTTGCCGTTGGGCAGGTAGAGGCTGGCGACGATGACGCCATGGGCCGCCGCTTCCAGGTAACGGCTGTGGCTGTCGTCGGGATCGCCCGGCAGGCCGCGACGGATCTCCAGCGGATCGTCGCCCCGCGACAGGATCGCCACGCCATTCCAGGATTTCTGCCCATGCCAGATCGCGCCGTAGCCGGCGGCACGGATGTCGTCGATGGGAAAGTCCGCGTCCTGCGCCTTCAACTCCTGCAGGCAGACCACATCAGGTTGCTCACGCTGCAGCCATTCGAGCAGGTTGGTCCGCCGCGCGCGGATGCCGTTGATGTTGAAGGTGGCGATTTTCAGACGATCCACGATGCACCTCATGGCGAAGGCTGCGTTTTTTCGGTAGCCACCGCGCGTGGATGTGCTACGCGACATCCACCCTACGACCAGCAACCACGCGACGTGGTTCGGCTCAGCGGGTTTCCCAGTAACCGGGCGCGTTGTAGATCGCCTTCAGGTAATCGATGAAGAAGCGCACCTTGGCCGGCAGGTAGCGTTGCTGCGGGTAGACGGCCTGGATGTCGTAGGCCGGCAGTGCATACTCGTCGAGCACGGTCACCAGTTCGCCGCGCTTGAGTTCGGCCTGGATTTCCCAGGTCGAGCGCCAGCCGATGCCCAGGCCCTGCTTGACCCAGTCGAACAGCAGCTCGCCGTCGTTGCAGTCGAGGTTGCCGTCCACCCGCACCGCCACCTGCTTGCCGTCGCGCAGGAAGGTCCAGCCACGCTGTTGCCCGCCCTGCAGGTTGAAGGCCAGGCAGTTGTGCCGCGCCAGGTCCTCCAGCTCGCGCGGTACGCCCTGGCGCTCGAAGTAGTCCGGCGCACCGCAGACCACCCGGCGATTGGGAAACAGCTTGACCGCCACATAGTTGGGGTCGGTGACCTCGCCGATGCGGATGCCCATGTCGTAGCCGTGGCGCACCAGATCGACCACGCTGTCGGTGAAGTTGAACGACAGCTGCAGGTCCGGGAAGCGCGCCTGGAAGGCCGGCGCGTGCGGGCCGATATGCTTGCGACCGAATGCCGCCGGCGCCGAGATCACCAGGTGGCCGCGCACCGAGGTGCGGTCCTTGGCGATGCTGGCATCAGCCTCGTCGAAATCCTTGAGCAAAGCGCGCGCACGTTCCAGGTACTGTTCACCCAGGTCGGTCAGCGCCAGGCCACGGGTGGAGCGGTGCATCAGCTTGACGCCCAGGTGGCGCTCCAGCGCATCGAGACGGCGGCCCATCACCACGGGCGTCACGCCTTCCTTCAATGCGGCGGCGGCAAAACTGCCGGCCTCAGCGACTAAAACGAAGCTATGTACGGCTGTATAACGATCCATTCGATACTCCTGATATCGACAGAACTGAAGTTTCGACCAATTCCCCCTTTCATTCCAGCCCTGCATCCTTGGGCCACGTATAAAAACTATCGAATTAAACGTAGGAGGAATGATCCATGGCCCGAATGAGAGCAATCGATGCCGCCGTCGCGGTATTGCGCAAGGAAGGCATCGATACCGCCTTCGGCATCCCCGGTGCCGCGATCAACCCGTTGTATTCCGCCCTGCGCGCTGACGGCAGCATCCGCCACATCCTGGCGCGTCACGTCGAAGGCGCCTCGCACATGGCCGAGGGTTACACCCGCACCAAGGCCGGCAACATCGGCGTGTGCATCGGCACCTCCGGCCCCGCCGGCACCGACATGATCACCGGCCTCTACTCCGCCTGGGCCGACTCCATCCCGATTCTCTGCATCACCGGCCAGGCACCGCGTGCCCGTCTGTACAAGGAAGATTTCCAGGCCGTGGACATCGAGTCCATCGCCAAGCCGGTCACCAAGTGGGCCGTCACCGTGCGCGAGCCGGCACTGGTGCCGCGCGTGTTCCAGCAGGCCTTCCACGTGATGCGCTCCGGTCGCCCCGGCCCGGTGCTGATCGACCTGCCGTTCGACGTGCAGATGGCCGAAATCGAATTCGACGTCGACACCTACGAGCCGCTCTCGGTCTACAAGCCGGCAGCCAGCCGCAAGCAGATCGAGAAAGCCATCGACATGCTCTGCGCCGCCGAGCGCCCGCTGATCGTCGCCGGTGGCGGCATCTACAACGCCGGCGCCGAAGAGTTGCTGGTGGAGTTCGCCGAAACCGTCGGCGTGCCGGTGATCCCGACCCTGATGGGCTGGGGTTCGATCCCCGATGACCATCCGCTGATGGCCGGCATGTGCGGTCTGCAGACCAGCCATCGCTACGGCAACGCCAACCTGCTGGCCTCGGATTTCGTGCTCGGTATCGGCAACCGCTGGGCCAACCGCCACACCGGTTCGGTCGAGGTTTACACCAAGGACCGCAAGTTCGTACACGTGGATATCGAGCCGACCCAGATCGGTCGGGTGTTCTCGCCGGACTTCGGCATCACTTCCGATGCGGGCGCCGCGCTGAAGCTGTTCGTCGAAGTCGCCAAGGAGCGCAAGGCCGCGGGCAAGCTGCCGGATCGCAATGCCTGGGCCGCCGACTGCCAGGAGCGCAAGCGCACGATGCTGCGCAAGACGCACTTCGACAGCGTGCCGATGAAGCCGCAGCGCGTGTACCAGTGCATGAACAATGCGTTCGGTCGCGATGCCTGCTACGTCAGCACCATCGGCCTGTCGCAGATCGCCGCCGCGCAGTTCCTGCACGTCTACAAGCCGCGCCACTGGATCAACTGCGGCCAGGCCGGCCCGCTCGGCTGGACCATTCCGGCGGCGCTGGGTGTGGTCGCGGCGGACCCGTCGCGCAAGGTCGTGGCGCTGTCGGGCGACTATGACTTCCAGTTCATGATCGAGGAGCTGGCCGTGGGTGCGCAGTTCAAACTGCCCTACATCCACATCCTGGTGAACAACGCCTACCTGGGCCTGATTCGCCAGGCGCAGCGCGGCTTCGAGATGGATTACTGCGTGCAGCTGGGCTTCGAGAACATCAATGCCGACCAGAGCGGCATGGAAGGCTACGGCGTCGACCACGTCGCGGTGGTCGAGGGGCTGGGCTGCAAGGCGATCCGCGTGTTCAAGCAGGAAGAACTGCAACCGGCGATCGAACAGGCCCAGGCCTGGATGGCCGAGCATCAGGTGCCGGTGGTGATCGAAGTGATCCTGGAGCGCGTGACCAACATCGCCATGGGCACCGAGATCGACGCCATCAACGAGTTCGAGGCGCTGGCCGAAGGCCGCGAAGATGCACCGACCGCGATCGCGCTGCTGGATTGAGGCAACCGTAACCAAACGCGTGGACGACGCTTCGCGGTCGTCCACCCTACGAAGTGAAAGTAGGGTGGACATCGCGAAGCATATCCACCGCAACGCAACACCGCAGCACCCCGTAGGGTGGATGTCGCACAGCACATCCACCACAACACCGACGGGCGGGATTGGAAGCGTTACGAGCGCAGGCTAGGCAAGGCGGAAGCGAACGAAAAAGCGGAGTTTACTTATGTAAATGAGCATTTTGACTGGGCTCGCACCCGAGTTCGGTTCCAACGCAGCATAGCCAAGCGCAGTAGCTTCAAACCTGTCCGAAATGATCCCTACAGATCACAAGGAGATACCCATGCCACGTTTTGCCGCCAACCTGTCCATGCTTTTCACCGAGCAGGACTTCATGGACCGTTTCGCCGCTGCCGCCAAGGCCGGTTTCAGCGGTGTCGAGTACCTGTTCCCCTACGACTACCCCGCCGAGGAGATCAAGGCCCAGCTGGACGCCAACAGCCTGACCCAGGTGCTGTTCAACCTGCCAGCCGGTGATTGGGCGGGCGGTGATCGTGGCATCGCCTGCGATCCGGAGCGGGTCGAGGAATTCCGCGCCGGCGTCGACAAGGCCATCGCCTATGCCAAGGTACTGGGCAATACCCAGGTCAACTGCCTGGCCGGCATCGCCCCCAAGGGTGCGGATATCGGCAAGCTGGAGATGACCCTCATCGAGAACCTGCGCTACGCGGCGAAGAAGCTCGAAGAAGCTGGCATCCGCCTGGTCATGGAAATGATCAACACCCGCGACATCCCGCGCTTCTTCCTCAACAACACCTCGCAGGCGCTGGAGATTCGCGACAAGGTCGGCAGCAGCAACCTGTTCCTGCAATACGACATCTATCACATGCAGATCATGGAAGGTGACCTGGCCCGCACCATGGAAAACAACCTGGCGGTGATCAACCACGTGCAGCTGGCCGACAACCCTGGCCGCAACGAGCCGGGCACCGGCGAGATCAACTACCGTTTCCTGTTCGAGCACCTGGACCGCATCGGCTATCAGGGCTGGATCGGCTGCGAGTACAAGCCGGCCACCACCACCGAAGCCGGCCTCGGCTGGATGAAAGCACACAACGCGATCTGAACCGAATCAGAAGGAGAAAAAATCATGGCTAAAATCGGATTCATCGGCACCGGCATCATGGGCCTGCCCATGGCTCAGAACCTGCAGAAAGCCGGTCACGACATCTTCCTGTCCGAGCACCACGACAAGGCTCCAGCCGCACTGCTGGAAGGCGGCGCCGTCGCCCTGGCCAACCCCAAGGAAGTGGCTCAAGAAGCCGAATTCATCATCGTCATGGTGCCGGATACGCCACAGGTCGAAGACGTGCTGTTCCGCGAGAACGGCATCGCCGAAGGCGTCGGGGCGAACAAGATCGTGATCGACATGAGCTCGATCTCCCCCACCGCCACCAAGCAGTTCGCCGAGAAGATCAACGCCACCGGCGCACAGTACCTCGACGCTCCGGTCTCCGGCGGTGAAGTCGGCGCCAAGGCCGGCAGCCTGTCGATCATGGTCGGCGGCAGCGAGGAAAGCTTCGCCCGCGCCCTGCCGCTGTTCGAGGCCATGGGCAAGAACATCACCCGCGTCGGCGGCAATGGCGACGGCCAGACCGCCAAGGTGGCCAACCAGATCATCGTCGCGCTGAACATCCAGGCGGTGGCCGAAGCCCTGCTGTTCGCTGCCAGGAACGGCGCCGACCCGGCCAAGGTACGCGAGGCGCTGATGGGCGGCTTCGCTGGCTCGAAGATCCTCGAAGTGCACGGTGAGCGCATGATCAAGGGCACCTTCGATCCGGGCTTCCGCATCAACCTGCACCAGAAGGATCTCAACCTGGCGCTGGCCGGTGCGCGCGAACTGGGCCTGAACCTGCCCAACACCGCCAACGCGCAACAGGTATTCAGCACCTGTGCGTCGATCGGCGGCAGCGGCTGGGACCACTCGGCGCTGATCAAGGGGCTGGAACACATGTCCAACTTCTCGATCCGCAAGAAGTAAAAAAGCTCCGGCCCGCTGAGCAGAATTAGCAAACCCACCTTCAGGACAGACAGAACCCGGGTGGTGGGTTAACGCGAACTTTCGCACAGCGGCGCCACGAGAGTTGAACCACGGATACGCAGGGCCGGAATCATCACGTCCCCCACGACCTGGGCTCTGCATATCCAGTGTTTCAACCGTCGCCCTCGGGCGGCACCCTTTCGATTCGTCCGGCAGAAGGAGTCACGGCCCGATTGCCGGGCGGGTCGATTTCATACCTTAGCGCTTGCATCCACGAGAGCTAAGGTCTGAAATCGGCGCCATTCCTCATACAAGGAGCCACACATGAACCGCGATCCCCAAGCCCTGCTGCGCGAGCTGTTCAGCGCCGCCATCGATGCCGCCCACCCCCGCCAGGTACTGGCCGATCATCTACCCGCCGACCGCACTGGACGGGCCATCGTCATCGGCGCCGGCAAGGCCGCAGCGGCCATGGCCGAGGCCATCGAAGCAGCCTGGGAAGGCGAGATTTCCGGTCTGGTAGTCACCCGCTACGGTCACGGCGCCGACTGCCGCAAGATCGAAGTGGTGGAGGCCGCGCACCCGGTGCCGGATGACGCCGGTGAGCGCGTCGCCCGCCGCGTACTGGAAATGGTCAGCAACCTCGAAGAGAGCGACCGGGTGATCTTTCTGCTGTCTGGAGGTGGCTCATCCTTGCTGGCCCTACCCGCCGAGGGCATCAGCCTCGCGGATAAACAGGCGATCAACAAGGCGCTGCTGCGCTCCGGCGCCCATATCGGCGAGATGAACTGCGTGCGCAAGCACCTTTCGGCGATCAAGGGTGGCCGCCTGGCCAAGGCCTGCTGGCCGGCCAGCGTCTATACCTACGCGATTTCCGACGTACCCGGCGACGAGGCCACGGTGATCGCCTCCGGCCCGACCGTGGCGGACCCCACCACCAGCGCCGAAGCCTTGGAAATCCTCACTCGCTACGACATCGAGATCCCGGCCAACGTACGCCAGTGGCTGGAAGACCCGCGCTCGGAAACCGTGAAGGCGGACGACCCCTGCCTGTCGCGCAGCCATTTCCAGCTGATCGCCAGGCCCCAGCAGTCGCTGGAAGCGGCGGCGGTCAAGGCCCGCGCCGCTGGCGTCCCGGCGCTGATCCTTGGCGACCTGGAAGGCGAGTCGCGGGAAGTGGCCAAGGTCCATGCCGGCATCGCCCGTCAGGTGCTGCTGCATGGCCAGCCGCTCCCGGCGCCCTGCGTGATCCTCTCCGGCGGCGAAACCACGGTGACGGTTCGTGGCGAAGGCCGCGGCGGGCGCAACGCCGAATTCCTGCTGAGCCTGACTGAAAATCTCAAGGGCCTGCCCGGCGTCTATGCCCTGGCCGGCGACACCGATGGCATCGACGGCTCGGAAGACAATGCCGGCGCCCTGATGACGCCGGACAGTTTCGCCCGCGCCGAAGCCCTCGGTCTCAACGCCGCCGGCGAACTGGCCAACAACAACGGCTATGGCTATTTCCAGGCGCTCGACGCGCTGCTGATGACCGGCCCGACACGCACCAACGTCAACGACTTCCGCGCGATTCTGGTGCTGCCACCGTCCGCCTGAAACGGCCCCAGCGCGCGTATCCCATAACGATAACTGCCAACGGAACCTGCCATGACACCCGACAAGAAAGTCAAGATCCTCGCCACCCTCGGACCGGCCACCCGCAGCATCGATGACGTGCGTGCGCTGGTGGAAGCCGGGGTCAACCTGTTCCGCCTCAACTTCAGCCACGGCGAGCATGCCGATCACGCTGAGCGCTTCGGCTGGATTCGTGAAGTCGAGCGCGAACTGAACCAGCCGATCGGCATCCTCATGGACCTGCAGGGCCCGAAGCTGCGCGTCGGACGCTTCGCCGGAGGCAAGGTGCAGCTGGTGCGCGGGCAGACCCTGCGCCTGGATCTGGACCCGACACCGGGCGACAGCACGCGAGTCAACCTGCCGCACCCGGAAATCATCGACGCACTGCAGCCTGGCATGAGCCTGCTGGTGGATGACGGACGTCTGCACCTGACAGTGATCGGCAAGCAGGCCGACGCCATCGAAACGCGCGTGGTGGCTGGCGGCGAGCTGTCCGACCGCAAGGGCGTCAACGTGCCGGAAGCCGTGCTGGAACTGAGCCCGCTGACCGAGAAGGACCGCCGCGACCTGAGCTTCGGCCTGGAACTGGGCGTCGACTGGGTGGCACTGTCCTTCGTGCAGCGCCCGCAGGATATCCACGAAGCACGCGAACTGATCGGCGACCGCGCCTTCCTGATGGCCAAGATCGAGAAGCCGTCCGCCGTGCAGCATCTGCGCGAAATCGCCCGCCTGTGCGATGCGATCATGGTCGCGCGCGGCGATCTGGGCGTCGAGGTACCGGCTGAAAGCGTGCCGCGCATCCAGAAGAACATCGTCCGCACCTGCCGTCAGCTGGGGCGTCCTGTCGTAGTGGCGACGCAGATGCTCGAATCCATGCGCTTCTCCCCTGCGCCGACCCGCGCCGAGGTCACCGATGTGGCCAACGCCGTCGCCGAAGGCGCGGATGCAGTGATGCTTTCGGCGGAAACCGCCTCGGGCGACTATCCGCTGGAGGCCGTGAGCATGATGAGCAAGATCATCCGCCAGGTGGAAAGCGGCCCGGACTTCCAGGCTCAACTCGACGTGAATCGCCCGAGCGCCGAAGCGACGCTGTCCGATGCGATCAGTTGCGCGATCCGCCGGATCAGCGGGATTCTGCCGGTCGCCGTACTGGTCAACTACACCGAATCCGGACGTTCCAGCCTGCGCGCAGCGCGTGAGCGGCCCAGCACGCCGATTCTCAGCCTGACACCGAGCATCACCACGGCGCGCAAGCTGACGGTAGCCTGGGGCGTCTATTCGGTACTCGATGCGCCCATGCGCGACATGGAGCAGGTCTGCACCAATGCGCTGGAACTGGCACGCGCACAGGGAATGGCCGGCACCGGCGACACCGTAATAGTGACTGCCGGCGTGCCGCTGGGTCAGCCGGGGAGCACCAATTCGCTGCGCATCGAGACGCTTGACTGAGGACCACAACAGGAACGCTAGCCGGCACGACCACGGCGGCTGCGACCATCCAGACGGCGAGCTTCGGCTCGCCGTTCCTCGTTTACCCGAGCGATCCTCTTCCTGCAACGCAGCACCTAACCTCCTGCCACAGCCGCAAATGCCCACTCTCAGCCCATCGCGTTGCACCCTTGCCGTTCTGAACGGCTTCAGCCAGATATTCCTGCAGACACATCCCGGCTGCGGGTTGCTGATCCTGCTGGCGATCACCCTGCATGGCCCCGGCCTGATGATCGGGGCCATGGCCGGCGCGTTGGTGGGAACCTTCAGCGCCGTCGCACTGGGTTACCGCAAGTCCGATATCGCTATCGGCCTCTACGGCTACAACGCGGCGCTGCTGGGCTTGCTGTTCGTTCTGCTGCTGGGGTTGTCGACACTCACGCTGGGGCTGATCGCGCTCGGCTCGGTGGTGACCAATCTGCTGCAGGTGCGCCTGATGGCCGCCATGCGCGAACGCAACTGGCTGCCCGGCTTCACCCTGCCCTTCGTGCTTTTCGGCTGGCTTGCGCTGGCCGGGGCGCTCGATCTGGTCACCCAGGCGCGGCTCGATGCGCCGCTGATACTGAACGGTCAAGGACTGCTCTTCGCCGTCGCATCCGGCATCGGCCAGGTCATCTTCCTCAGCCAACCGCTGGCCGGGTTGCTGTTGCTGGTGGCCGTATGGCTGGCCGATCGCAGGGCCGCGGCCTGGATGCTCTGCGGCTCATTCGCCGGAATGCTCATGGGATTGGCGATAGGCGCTCCGGAACAACAGGTGCTGGCCGGGCTGGCCGGCTACAACCCGGCACTCGCTGCACTGGCGGCCAGCCAGGTCCATCGTGCGTGGGTGGCGCCCCTGCTGGCGATCATCGCGGCGGTGCTGCTCAGGGCAGGATTCGACCGGCTGGGCCTGCCGCCGCTGACCATGCCGTTCATCCTGGCTTGCTGGCTGGCAGCACTGGGGAGTCGCTGGTATCGAAGTAAGCGCGTTTAGCCCTTGGTCTCCCGCGGATCCTGATCACGCGGGTAGCAGCGCTCTTCCTCCACTTCACCGCTCTCGTTGTGGACTTTCACCGAAGCGGTACGCAGTTTCATGTAATCACGAGTCTCATTGAGGATGTCTTCCCTGGTCAGGGTCTCGATCAGGGCGCGCTTGTCGCCTTCCTCACGCAATACCCAGCGATCATCTTCGTGAGTGATGTGATAGTTCTCCATGCTGCTCTCCAAGCTGAATCAACGATACGCCTTGGAGTGGCCAACGCCATCGTGGTTCGCTGCTTGTTGCCGATGGAGTGAATGCCACGGTAATTATCACCCCAGACAGTCATTAAAACCCCAAAAGACAGGGTTATATCTACCCAGTCCTTTCTGTACGCCCTTGATTCTGATCAATTACAGGCTGGAACGATTATTGAAAGACATACAGCAGCCTGTCCGAAGGCTCGCCATGGTGCGAGCCGTATAGAGACGGCCCTATAACGAACGGAGTAATCCATGCTTTGCGCTGAACAACGTGCCCTGATCAAAGCCACCGTCCCCCTGCTTGAAAGCGGTGGCGAAGCCCTGACCACTCATTTCTATCGCTTGATGCTGGCCGAGCACCCCGAGGTGCGCCCACTCTTCAACCAGGCCCACCAGGCCAGCGGCGATCAACCACGCGCGCTGGCCAATGGCGTGCTGATGTACGCCAAGCATATCGACCGGCTGGAGCAGCTCGGCGGGCTGGTATCGCAGATCGTCAACAAGCATGTGGCCCTGCAGGTACTGCCGGAGCATTACCCCATCGTCGGCTCCTGCCTGCTGCGCGCCATCCGCGAAGTACTCGGCAGCGATATCGCCACCGATGAGGTAATCACCGCCTGGGCTGCGGCCTACCAGCAATTGGCCGATATCCTCATCGGAACCGAAGAGCGGATCTACAGCACCACTGCCGACGCCCCCGGCGGCTGGCGCGGCGCGCGTCGTTTCCGGATTGCTCGCAAAGTGGTCGAAAGCGACGAGATCACCTCCTTCTACCTGCAACCCGAAGACGGCGGCCCGGTGCTGGTCCACAAACCCGGTCAGTACATCGGCCTGCGCCTGATCATCGAGGGCGAAGAGGTACGGCGTAACTACTCGCTGTCCGCCGCCAGCAATGGCCGCGAGTACCGCATCAGCGTCAAGCGCGAGGACGGCGGCCTGGCCTCCAATACGCTGCATGCCATGGCCGAAGGTGCCGGCCTGGATCTCTTCGCGCCTGCGGGGGATTTCATCCTGGAGCCGAGCGACAAGCCATTGGTACTGATCAGCGGTGGCGTAGGTATCACGCCGACCCTGGCAATGCTCGAAGAAGCACTGCAAACCTCACGTCCGGTGCACTTCATCCACTGCGCGCGCAATGCTGGCGCGCATGCGTTTCGCGAATGGGTAGATGGGCTGGCCGAGCGTCATGCCCAGCTCAAACGTTTCTATTGCTACGACGAGCACGAAGGTGAAGACACCCAGCCGGATGCCGTTGGTCTGATGACAGCCGAACGTCTGGACACCTGGCTGCCGGACAACCGGGACCTGGACGCTTATTTCCTTGGCCCCAAACCCTTTATGGCAGCAATCCGTCGGCAACTGCAAACCCTCGGCGTACCAGAGCAACAATTACGCCACGAGTTCTTCGGCCCCGCTTCGGCGCTGCAATGAACCGGCGCGAGCCTGGGCGCAGGCTCGCGTTTCTTCATATAAAAAAGTTATTACCGCAATAACTCTTTCTCATATCAACTACCGTTTCGCTGAGCCGTCATTTCGCCATATACTTACTGTTGCTACTGACAACCATTCGTCTGCCGTTTGTTCTAATGGGAAACTCCTGCCAGCCGCCCGGTTCTTAAACCCTGAAGGCTGATGAAGTCGTGCAGCCCGCAAGAGTCTCTATCCCCTTTCAGGAGAAATGAAGATGACAAACAAAAATCCCGGCAACTTTGCAAACGACCGCGAGAAGGCTTCCGAAGCAGGCAAGAAAGGCGGCCAGAACAGCGGCGGCAACTTCGCCAATGATCGCGAAAAAGCCTCCGAAGCCGGTCGCAAAGGCGGCCAGAACAGCCACGGCGGTGGTCGCAACAGCAATAGCTGATGCGACTTGTGAAGAGGGCAAGGATTTACATCCTTGCCCTCTTTTCATTTACCTCAACGCAAACTTTACCAATGATGCATATAGGCATTAATTTCCATCAGGCCTTAACTCTTCCTGTAATTCTTACACTTTGTCAAAAGTGCTATCAGAAAAACGAAGATTTCCAAGTAATTACAGGCCCGTTACTGTTCAAGTAACTTTCAGACAGATAGTTTGGATCGATCGCGGCCAACCAGAGTCGCATATCCCGATATCTTTTCTTTTGTTGCGCTTGGGTCGAGTTCATCATCCGCTTCGCTACAGAGCCGATTGCGACCGCCCGCTTTGGCCAGATACATGCGTTTGTCGGCCAATTCCAGCAATTGCTGTCCGCTTTCGGCCTGGTCGGCACAGCGCTCGGCAAGACCGATGCTGGCTGTAAGCAGCAGACCATCAGGACGCGCCCCAAAGCCTTTCTGAACCATCCGACCGAGCGCCAGGCGTGCCTGTTCCATATCGGTATCAGGCATGATCACCACGAACTCTTCCCCGCCCCAGCGCACCAGGCTGTCAGTGCTGCGCAGGTTGGTCAGGATATGCCGGGTGCAATCACGCAATGCCTGATCGCCTGCATCGTGGCCGAAGGTATCGTTGATCGACTTGAAATGATCCAGATCGACGAAAGCCACAGCCAGGCCGCTCCCGTGACGCCGCGCGGTATCCCACTGCAGCCGCATGATTTCCTGGCCGCTGCCGCGCGAGAAAACACCTGTCAGCGGATCACGGATGGCCTGACGCACCAGCGCGATCATGAATGCCAGCTGGCTCAGACTCGCCAGGGCGGTAACCCCGGCAATGAGGATCAACAGCCAGAAGGCGCCAGCGAACGAAGGCCAGTTCAAGGTCGACCAGCTCAGATATCCCGCTAGGGCCTGGGCCAGCAGTAGAATGCAGGCCAGTACCAGGTTTTCCACCAGGGTGAGCGGAAATATCGCCAGGCCGGCCATCAGTACGAAGGGCAGAAACGCATAACCCGTGGCCACCATCGCGGAAATCTGAGTCAACTGATAGCCGCCCAAAAGGGTATGCGAAGCGATATAGAACACCGTGGGTATAGCGAACAGAATGGCGATCGCCCGGTAGGCATCGAACAGGTTGCCGCTGGGCCGATAGAACAGCAGCAGGCAGGCAAAAGCCCCGCAGGCAAGCAGGCGAAACGCCGCCAGCCCCAGCCACAGCGGATAGCTGAACACCATCAGATCGATGATGCCCCATACCGGTGTCAGCACCGCGAAGAGAAAGGCGAACAGACGGACGCGATTGACGATCAGCGTCGCGCGGCGCTGTGTCAGCAGCATCGAATGGCGATGCGGGATCAGCAGTTGCTTCAGCTCGTTGGGCTTGAGCTCACTGGGCAGCAATGTAGCCAGGCGGCTTAAAAGAAGATCAATCAGCGACGGCATTTTTATTGTCACCCGAACTGGCTGGTAAGCGGACTTTCCACGTGCTTGTGTCAGTCGCGCCGGATGGTAGCACCTTGATACCAGTTCATTTTTGACTGAGCGCAACCATCCGTCCCATCTCTGTTCGCCCAGCATTCGCCGAAAAACGGCTCCAGATACCTTGTATCAAATAGCGCTTGAGCCAGGGCTAACGGCTGCTGCGTCCGTTTCAAAAGCATCAGACCCTGATAATTTGTAACCAATAATTTCACCCTAACGGCGGTCGATCTGTTCCTGCAGATTGGCAATCTGGCTTTGCAGGGTATTGAAGCTGCGCGTCATCTGCGCCCGATATGAGTCGAACTCGGCGGTTTTCACGCCGGGAGTGGCGGCGGGACGGTTATCCACTTCGCTACGCAGGATCAGCACTTCCTGCTCCAGACGGCTGATGGCCTGAGCGGGGTCACTTT
The DNA here is from genome assembly GCF_013522825.1 of Stutzerimonas stutzeri. GTDB lineage: Bacteria > Pseudomonadota > Gammaproteobacteria > Pseudomonadales > Pseudomonadaceae > Stutzerimonas > Stutzerimonas stutzeri_AK. The sequence goes on along the minus strand of NZ_JAAMQZ010000018.1, from coordinate 20,626 downwards.
GACGCTTCAGGCCGGCGATCTCCTTGTCGATGCTATCGATACGAGCGGAAACCTTGCCCAGACCGTCGAGCGAACCTTTCAGGCCGCTCACTTCGGCATTCAACTTGGCGTGCTCGCTGTTCAGTCCTTCCAGACTCTGCGTGAAGGTGGCCGTTGCAGCCTGCTGCTTGCGTATCTCGGTCGCCACAGCCTCGACACGCCCGGCCTGCTCTTCCAGCCGCTGATCCTGATTGCCCTGCCTGCCCACCAGGCTCTGCTGCTGCGTGGTGATGGCGCGCTGTTGCTCCAGCAGCTCGATGGCCTGCTTCTCAAGCTGCTTGATACGCAGCTTCAAGGCCTCGCCTTCGGTGGTGACGCTGGATTCGGTCGCCACCATCTTTCCGGAAATATCCTGTAGCCGCCCCGCCGCATCTTCACTGATACGCGCAAAGCTCTCCTGAGTGGCCACCAGTTGCGCCTCCAGGCGCTCGATCTGTCCCTTGCCCCACCAGCCCAGTGCCAGCAACGCGCCGCAGAGCATCAGAATCAGGATCCATAACGGCGCGGCATTGGTGCTGCGCCGCTTCTTGCGCGCACGGTCATGATCCAGGCCGCTGTCGCCTGGCCTGTGCAGGGGCTCGAACTCCGGCTCCGGATAAGGCCTTTTCCGATCGGCGGTCAGGCTGGGAATATGGTCCAGTTCGTCGTGAGCATCGTTGCGCATGGGATACCTTCGATGGCGCGTAGCGAAAAACAGCGCGCAGTATAACGATTTCAGCGATACCGCTTCAGGGCGCACCAGGACCAGGCATGTTCGCGACATCTGATCCTCGGAGGTGCAGCATGCAACCCTGCGCCTGAAGTGCGGCACTCTTCCCACACCAGCCATGGCGGGGCCTGGCAGGCCAGTACGCATGATTGGTACGGCTGTTGCTTTGAAGCTCATGGCCGCCTGGATGGCTCCTCCGACAGGGATGTCGGACCATGAACAACGCCTCAGAGGAGCGGATCGACATGGAGTTCAACAAGGCTGTACTCGATTGCATGCGAATGCTGCGCCGCCGGCTGCGCGAAGAACAGCATCTCGATATCCGCCTCAGTCAGCCTGATGCCATCTCGGCCATGCTGGCAGCCTGCCTCTGCTCCAGCGACGAACTGACACGCGACCTCGGCAAGCAATTGGCTACCTACAGGGACCAGCCTTTACCTGTACCCCCCATCTCGGCCTCACCGGCTGACGAAGTTCGGCAGGCCTCGATACGCATCTATCGCGGCCAGCGGATCATCAACTGAACCATCCCTCAAGCAATCAGCCACCGATGCGCCGAACGGGTGAGCTGCCGGGTCAGCTCGGCAAGCAACTCGCCGCCATTACGCCAGTGATGCCAGTAAAGCGGTACATCGATGGGCGGGCCGTGAGACACATCGACCAGCGTTCCACTTGCCAGTTCAGTGCGCACCTGCAACTCGGGCACCAGCCCCCAGCCGAGATCGCTTTGCAGCAGACGCACAAAGCCTTCGGATGAGGGACACAGGTGGTGGCTGAAGGCCCCATTCAGGCCGAGCGAAGCCAGGTAGCGGTGCTGCAGCAGATCATCCGGGCCGAAGACGATTGCCGGCGCGCGCAGCAGTGCCTCGACCGACACATCGCCATCCAGATGCCGCGCCATAAAGGTCGGGCTGGCGAGAGCGCGATAACGCATCGCCCCGAGAAACTCGCTGCGAGCCCCTGCCAGAGGCCGCTCCACGGCACACACACAAGCGGCCACCTCACCGGCCCGCATGCGCTTGAGGCCCACCTCCTGATCTTCCAGCACATGATCGAGCACCACTCCATGCGTGGCACAGAACGGCGCCACCGCCGGCGCCCACCAAGTGGCAAGGCTATCCGCATTGAGCGCGATACGCAGCCGCTCGGGCAGTCGGTTGGCATCCATTCCCGGCACCCGCGCCTGCAGGTCACGCTCCAGTAATCGCACCTGCTGCACATGGTTGAGCAGTCGCCGGCCCACTTCGGTCGGTTGCGGCGGGCTCGCACGCAGCAGGACCGGCTGCCCCAGCCGTGCCTCCAGCAGCTTGATCCGCTGGGATACAGCCGATTGCGACAAGCCCAGCGTCTGGGCCGCCCGGTCGAAGCCGGCCTGCTCGACCACAGCCGCCAGGGCCGCCAGCAACTTGTAATCGAACATCGATTTTCCTTATGCGGCATTACCAAATTTCGTTTTTCTTATACGCCTGAACCTCCGAAACTGCGAGCCTTCCTTCGGCGCGAACAGGTGAGAGGCCATGTGGCAGAGTTACTTCAACGGATTGCTGGTGGCGGCGGGCCTGATCATCGCCATCGGCGCACAGAATGCCTTCGTCCTCGCCCAGAGCCTGCGCCGCGAACACCATCTGCCGGTCGCGGCGCTGTGCATTCTTTGCGACATTCTATTGGTGGCGGTCGGCGTGTTCGGCCTGGCTGCGGTACTGGCGGCCAATCCCCTGCTGCTGGCAGTCACCCGCTGGGGGGGCGTAATCTTTCTGACCTTCTATGGCATCGTCGCCCTGCGCCGTGCCGCGCGTCCGCAGGCACTGCGCGAGGAGGCGCAACGCAGCCCACGCTCACGGCGCAGCGTGCTGCTCGCGGCGCTGGCCGTCACGCTGCTCAACCCGCATGTCTATCTCGACACCGTCCTGCTGATCGGTTCGGTCGGCGCCCAGCAGCCCGAACCCGGCGCCTACACCTTGGGCGCGGCCAGCGCATCGACGCTGTGGTTCCTGCTTCTGGCACTCGGCGGCGCCTGGCTGGCCCCCTGGCTGGCGCGCCCACTGACCTGGCGCCTGATCGACCTCGGCGTCGCCGGCATGATGTTCGCCATCGCCACGCAACTGGTCCTCAGCGCCTGAGGAACGGCAGGCTTTTCCCGTGGTCCACGCAGAGGGCACACTCGCATGCCCTTACGCATCTCATGGATTAAAAAGGCTCTGGCGCAAGCTTTCCCACACGGTTGCCGCGTGGTTTTGCCGCAGGGTGGGTGCTATGATCCTTGATTCGCGGGCATGCAGTGAAATACTTCAGCCCGCTACCCGGTCGCCCGTGAACGGCCAAAAGATTACCCACGCATGGAGCCAGCGAAGGGAAAGACAACTCCGACGGACGGCGAGCCTTACAGTTTTTTGCCGTTTTGCCGCGCGCTGGCCATCAGCGCGGACTGTCGTCCTCCAATCTGAGCGCATGCATTCTCGACACTGATCAGGAGATACATCATGGCTTTCGAATTGCCGCCGCTTCCGTTTGAAAAGAATGCCCTCGAACCGCACATTTCCGCCGAGACGTTCGAGTACCACCACGGCAAGCACCACCAGGCTTACGTGACCAACCTGAACAACCTGGTCCCAGGCACCGAGTTCGAAGGCAAGGACCTGGAAACCATCATCAAGACCTCATCCGGCGGCATCTTCAACAACGCCGCTCAGGTCTGGAACCACACCTTCTTCTGGAACTGCATGGCACCGAACGCCGGTGGCCAGCCGACCGGCGCCCTGGCTGATGCCATCAACGCCGCCTTCGGTGACTTTGACAAGTTCAAGGAAGAATTCACCAAGACCGCCATCGGCACCTTCGGCTCCGGCTGGGCCTGGCTGGTGAAGAAGTCCGACGGCAGCGTCGGCCTGGCCAGCACCATCGGCGCCGGCAACCCGATGACCGCCGGTGACAAGCCCCTGCTGACCTGCGACGTCTGGGAACACGCCTACTACATCGACTACCGCAACGCCCGTCCGAAGTTCGTCGAGGCGTTCTGGAACGTCGTCAACTGGGACTTCGTCGCGAAGAACTTCGCCGGCTGAGCCACCATGCCTGCCACGGGTAGTCTGGCAGGCCGTTGAAAAATGTAGCCGAGGCAGGCAAGACAAGGCAAAAACAGGCGAGGAAGCGGAGTTTAGTGGTCTAAATGAGCATTCCGAGCCTGTTTTTAACGCCGTATTGCCAACGCAGGTAGTTTTTCAACAGCCTGCCGGCCATCCCTCGTGATGCATGCACCAGAATGCCCGCCTCCTCATGAGCCGGGCATTCTTCGTTTCTGGAACCCGTACGGAGTCTGCTGTCATGCCCAAAACCGCACTCGTCATTGGCGCCTCTCGCGGCCTTGGCCTCGGGCTGGTCAAACAACTGCACGCCGAAGGCTGGCAGGTGATCGCCACGGTCCGTGACCCGCAACGCGCCGACGCACTCCGCGCCCTGAGCGATGTTCGTATCGAAACACTGGACATCGACGATACCGCAAGCGTCGATGCGCTGGCCCAGCGTCTGGCCGGTACGCAACTGGATCTGCTCTTCGTCAACGCCGGCATTTCCGGCCCACGCAACGCTTCGGCCAGTGACGTGAACCTGGAAGACCTCGGCGCACTCTTCATGACCAACGCCGTAGCGCCGATTCGCCTGGCCGAGCGCCTGCTGCCACTGATGGAGTCACGGAGCGGCGTGATCGCCTTCATGAGCTCGATCATGGGCAGCATCGAACTCGGCCCCGGAATGGGCATGCCACTGTACGGCGCCAGCAAGGCGGCGCTCAATCATCTGACGCGCAACTTTATCGCCAGCCTCGGCGAAGACAGCGGCCTGACAGTGCTTTCCATGCATCCGGGCTGGGTAAGAACCGAGATGGGCGGCGACCAGGCGCCACTGGATGTGGAAACCAGCTGCCGGGGGATGGTCGAGCAGGTCACCCGTTCCGCTGGCCAGGGCGGGCATCGCTTCATCGACTATCAGGGCCAAGCGCTGCCCTGGTAAAGCAGCACCCTGAAACGACGATGCGGGTGGCGCCCTTCGGCAGCCACCCGCATCGACAGCGATCAGATCGCAGAGAAAATCAGGCCTTGGGCAATGTCACGCCACGCTGGCCCTGGTACTTGCCGCCCCGATCGCGATAAGACACTTCACATTCCTCGTCGGATTCGAGGAACAGCATCTGCGCCACGCCCTCGTTGGCGTAGATCTTCGCCGGCAGCGTGGTGGTGTTGGAGAACTCCAGCGTCACGTGGCCTTCCCACTCCGGCTCCAGCGGCGTGACATTGACGATGATGCCGCAGCGGGCATAGGTGCTCTTGCCCAGGCAGATGGTCAGCACGTTGCGCGGAATGCGGAAGTACTCGACCGTGCGGGCCAGAGCGAAGGAGTTCGGAGGGATGATGCAAACGTCGCTCTTGATGTCGACGAAGCTTTTCTCGTCGAAATTCTTCGGATCGACCGTCGCCGAATTGATGTTGGTAAACACCTTGAATTCATCGGCGCAACGCACATCGTAGCCATAGCTGGATACACCGTAGGAAATCAGGCGTTCATTGCCCTCGTTGCGCACCTGGCGCTCGACGAAGGGCTCGATCATGCCCTGCTCCAGGGCCATCCGGCGAATCCACTTGTCCGATTTGATGCTCATGGCAGGCGTCCTGATTGTGCTGGTTGGTCAATAAAAAAGAGGTGCATATTACCGGCCCTGTGCAGCCTTCTCCAAGCCCGCAGCCTGGGACCGTATACCGCTTCCACCGGGCGCCTGGCAGAAACTGAAAATAATGCTCGCATTGCTACGCAAATACGGTATCTTGCGTTGGCTGCTGATGCATGTGTCACCGTGAATCGCTACATGTTTAGATTTCGATCCGATCATTGCTACGACTCCTTTAACTCCTTGCACACAGTCACCGTTCGGGGTATTTGCCCGTTCAAACAATCTCTACACCTTGTTCAAGGAGACATTTCAAATGTCCAATCGCCAAACCGGTACCGTTAAGTGGTTCAACGATGAAAAAGGCTTCGGCTTCATCACTCCGCAATCCGGTGACGACCTCTTCGTTCACTTCCGTGCCATCCAGGGTGACGGCTTCAAGAGCCTGAAAGAAGGCCAGCAAGTCTCCTTCGTCGCTACCCGCGGCCAGAAAGGCATGCAAGCTGAGGAAGTTCAGGTTATCTAACCTGAGTCTTCTCTGAAAAAGCCCCGCTTCGGCGGGGCTTTTTTGTAGCTGCAAAATATTGGATTACGCCTTTGTAGGTCGGGTCACGCTTTATCGACCCGACAAGCGGCGCCAAGGTTACGCCACGAGCGCGGGGCTGTGCCTGGGGGTTGTCGGATTACGCCTTCGGCCAACCCGACCCACGCCGCCCTGAAACCGATCAGTCGTCGGTCACCACGATGTTCGGCATCGACTGGGCGATGATCTGCCCACTCTGCGAGATGCGCGCCCCGACGGTACGAGCCACTTCCTGGTAGATCATGGCGATCTGGCTTTCCGGGTCGGCGATGGTCGTCGGCTTGCCCGCATCGGCCTGGCTGCGGATGGCCATGGACAGCGGCAGCGACGCCAGCAGATCGACGTTGTACTCATCCGCCAGTCGCTCGCCGCCTCCTTCGCCAAACAGGTGCTCGGCATGGCCGCAGTTGGAGCAGATGTGCACGGCCATGTTCTCCACCACGCCCAGCACCGGAATATTCACCTTGCGGAACATCTCGACGCCCTTCTTGGCGTCCAGCAGCGCCAGGTCCTGCGGCGTGGTGACGATCACCGAGCCGGTCACCGGCACCTTCTGCGCCAGGGTCAGCTGGATGTCACCGGTTCCGGGCGGCATGTCCACCACCAGGTAGTCGAGATCCTTCCAGGCGGTCTGGGTGATCAGTTGCAGCAGCGCGCCGGACACCATCGGGCCGCGCCAGATCATCGGCGTCTTGTCGTCGGAGAGAAACGCCATGGACATCAGTTGCACGCCATGCGCCTCCAGCGGCAGGAACCATTTCTGGTCGCGAATCTCCGGTTTGGTCCCCTCGGGAATACCGAACATGATGCCCTGGCTCGGCCCATAGATATCGGCGTCCAGCACGCCGACCCGCGCGCCCTCACGGGCCAGTGCCAGCGCCAGGTTGGCCGCCGTGGTGGACTTGCCCACCCCGCCCTTGCCGGACGCCACCGCGATGATGTTCTTCACGTTGGCCAGCGCCGGCACCTGGTCCTGCGCCTTGTGCGGCTTGATCACGCAATCGACCTGTACGTCCGCGCGGCTCACGCCGTCGAGCTGCTCGATGGCCATGGCCAGCGTCTGTGCCCAGCCACTGCGAAACAGTCCGGCCGCGTAGCCGAGTTCGAGCTGCACGCTGACGCGCTCGCCCTGTATCTCGATCGAACGCACGCATCCGGCGCTGACCGGATCCTGGTTCAAATGGGGGTCGGTGTACTGACGCAGTACCGCTTCCACAGCTTCACGGGTGACGGACATGACTACTCCAAGGAAAGACCGAGTAAAACAGGAGGCCATATTAACAGCAGCGACAACGCCGGCGCGCGCCCTTGCGACATCCCGTCCTCACTGCCCGGCGGTGGCCTGCATGCGGTCGCTTCCTTTATAGTTGCGGACTTCTCGTTCTACCGGTGCAGCCATTTCCATGTCCGAAGCTCGTCAGATCCTCGTTACCAGCGCCCTGCCCTACGCCAACGGTTCGATCCACCTTGGCCACATGCTGGAGTACATCCAGACGGACATGTGGGTACGCTTCCAGAAGCTGCGCGGCAACCAGTGCATCTACGTCTGCGCCGACGATGCCCACGGCTCGGCGATCATGCTGCGCGCGGAGAAAGAAGGCATCACTCCGGAACAGCTGATCGCCAACGTCCAGGCCGAACACAGTGCCGACTTCGCCGATTTCCTGGTGGATTTCGACAACTTCCACTCCACCCATTCCGAGGAAAACCGCGAGCTGTCGGAGCTGGTCTACGGCAAGCTGCGCGATGCCGGGCATATCGCCACCCGTTCGGTGACCCAGTATTTCGACCCCGAGAAGGGCATGTTCCTCGCCGACCGCTTCATCAAGGGCACCTGCCCGAAATGCGCCGCCGAAGACCAGTACGGCGACAACTGCGAGAAATGCGGCGCGACCTACGAGCCCACCGACCTGAAAGACCCGCGCTCGGCCATCTCCGGTGCGACACCGGTGCTGCGCGACTCCAAGCACTTCTTCTTCAAGCTGCCCGAGTTCGAGGCCATGCTCAAGGAGTGGACCCGCAGCGGTACCCTGCAGGATTCGGTGGCGAACAAGATCGCCGAATGGCTCGACAGCGGCTTGCACGAATGGGACATCTCCCGCGATGCGCCCTATTTCGGCTTCGAGATTCCCGACGAGCCGGGCAAGTACTTCTATGTCTGGCTCGATGCGCCGATCGGCTACATGGCCAGCTTCAAGAACCTCTGCGCGCGCCGCCCGGAACTGGACTTCGACGCCTTCTGGAACAAGGACTCCAGCGCCGAGCTGTACCATTTCATCGGCAAGGACATCATCAATTTCCACACCCTGTTCTGGCCGGCGATGCTCGAAGGCGCGGGCTTCCGCAAGCCGACCGCCGTCAACGTGCACGGCTACCTGACGGTGAACGGGCAGAAGATGTCCAAGTCGCGCGGCACCTTCATCAAGGCCCGCACCTACCTCGACCACCTGAACCCCGAGTACCTGCGCTACTACTACGCAGCCAAGCTCGGGCGTGGCGTCGATGACCTTGACCTGAACCTCGAAGACTTCGTGCAGAAGGTCAACTCGGATCTGGTCGGCAAGGTGGTCAATATTGCCAGCCGCTGTGCCGGTTTCATCCACAAGGGCAACGCCGGAATGCTGGTCGCCGATAACGCCGCGCCGGAGCTGACCGACGCCTTCCGCAGCGCCGCGCCGTCGATCGCCGAAGCTTATGAGAGCCGCGACTTCGCCCGCGCCATGCGCGAGATCATGGCCCTGGCCGACCGCGCCAATGCCTGGATCGCCGACAAGGCGCCCTGGGCACTGAACAAGCAGGAAGGCAAGCAGGCCGAGGTCCAGGCGATCTGCGCCACCGGCATCAACCTGTTCCGCCAGTTGGTGATCTTTCTCAAGCCGGTGCTGCCGAACCTGGCCACCGATGCCGAACGCTTCCTCAACGTCGCGCCGTTGGCCTGGGACGATCACCAGACGCTACTCGCCAATCATCAGCTGAACGCCTTCAACCCGCTGCTGACCCGTATTGAACCGGCGAAGATCGAAGCCATGGTGGAAGCTTCCAAGGAAGACCTGGCCGCCAGCGAAAGCACTGTGCCGACAGGTAATGGCGAGCTGGAGAAAGATCCGCTGGCTGCCGAGATCACCTTCGACCAGTTCGCCGCCGTCGATCTGCGCATCGCTCTGATCGAGAAGTGCGAGTTCGTCGAAGGCGCCGACAAGCTGCTGCGCCTGACCCTGGACATCGGCGATGCCAAGCGCAACGTCTTCTCCGGCATCAAGAGCGCCTACCCGGACCCGAGCAAGCTTGAAGGCCGCCTGACCCTGTACGTGGCCAACCTCGCGGCGCGCAAGATGAAGTTCGGTGTATCCGAAGGCATGGTGCTGGCCGCCGGCCCCGGCGGTGAGGACATTTACCTGCTCAGCCCCGACAGCGGGGCCAAGCCCGGTCAGCGGGTGAAGTGACAGTCCAGGCCTGCGCCCCCACTTGCTGCCCGCTGTGCGGGCAGCCCAACCAGTGCGGCCAGTGCGAACCGCAGGGCGCCGAGCAGCCCTGCTGGTGCTTCAGCGCCATCATCGCGCCGGATGCTCGCCAACGGATTCCCAGCGAGGCACGGAACAAGACCTGTCTCTGTGCGCGCTGCGCCCGCGGCGAGTCATCTTCCGATAGCTGATGCGCCTCGACCGCTTCCTCGCCAACCAGCCCCACTGCAGCCATCGGCAAGCCCGCCTGTTGCTGGCGTCGGGACAGGTGCAAGTGAATGGCCAGGCGGTACGCGACGGCACCTGCGATATCCGAGTGTTCGATCATGTGTCGCTTGACGGCCAGACGCTACAGGCAGGCAAGGCCGCGCGCTTCTTCATGTTGCACAAACCGACCGGTTGCGTCAGCGCCACCTCCGACCCGCAGCACCCGACGGTTCTCGACCTGCTCGACGAGCCGGACAAGGCCGAACTGCATATTGCCGGTCGCCTGGACTTCAACACCACCGGGCTGCTGATCATCACCAACGACGGCCTCTGGTCCCGCCGCCTGACCCAGCCCGAGAGCCTGCTGGGCAAGACCTACCGGGTGGAAACCGAAGACCCGATCGATCCCATCTGCATCGAACGCTTCGCCCAAGGTCTCTACTTCCGCTTCGAGAACCTCACCACCCGCCCCGCCGAACTCGAACTGCTCGGCCCGCGCCAGGCCCGTCTGACGCTGCATGAAGGTCGCTACCATCAGGTCAAACGCATGTTCGGCCACTTCAACAACAAGGTCACCCGCCTGCACCGCGAGCGCATGGGCCCGCTGACATTGGACCCGCAACTCCAGCCCGGCCAATATCGGCACCTGACAGCGGAAGAAATCGCTCTAATCTGAGCCTTTCGCGGCGAAATCTGAAACCGCTTCAATTTCAGCCAGCCTTCTGGTACAAAGCTCCCTGCGCGGGCGTCGTATAATGGTAATACCCTAGCTTCCCAAGCTAGAGCCGTGGGTTCGATTCCCATCGCCCGCTCCAGAATCGAAAAGCTAAGGCCCTGTTTTTACAGGGCTTTTTCGTTTCCGCAGCATGCCAACGCCACAGCGTCGCGCTTGATATCGGGCAACTGGACTTGTCCTGCGAGCACTTAACCGGCTCAAGTCACCACATCCATGCGATGCCCCCGATTCCAGTCATTTTCTTCGTAGGCTATTTCCTTAGGCGCTATACAAGTGCTTATATGGCGCTCAAATCATCATGCACCGGAGAAAGTCATGCGTATTTCATGGGTCAAACGAGTCGGTATTGCCCTGGCGTTTTCCTGTGGCCTGGCCCAGGCAGGCGAAGTGACGGTTTCAGCCGCCTCCAGCCTGACCAATGCCTTTCAGGAAATCGCCCGCAATTACGAAGCCGAATATCCAGACGCCAAGGTATTGCTGAATTTCGCTGCTTCCGGAGCACTGTTGCAACAGATGGCCAAGGGCGCGCCGGTAGACGTGTTCGCTTCCGCCGATCAGGAGACGATGGACATGGCAGCCGAGCAGAACCTGCTTGCAGCCGGAACCCGTGAGGATTTTGCGCAAAATGCGCTGGTGCTGATCGTGCCCAACGACAGCCGGATCCAGCTTGAGCAGCTGGCCGACCTGCAGCAACCCGCCGTCGAACGGGTCGCCATTGGTAATCCGGCCAGCGTCCCCGTGGGCCGATACAGCCAACGCGCCCTGGAAGCGGCCAATCTCTGGGAAGCCATGCAGGCCAAGGCGATCAATACCCAGAACGTACGCCAATCGCTGGATTACGTAGCCCGAGGCGAGGTCGAGGCGGCATTCGTCTATGCCACCGACGCCCACATCATGAAAGACAAGGTGAAGGTTGCCTTCGCCGTACCACTGGATGTAGCGATCAGCTACCCGATTGCCCAGCTCGGCGACAGCGCCAATGCCGAGGAAGGCAAACGCTTCATCGCCCATGTGCAGTCACCCGCCGGACAGGAAATTCTTGCCCGGCATGGTTTTCTGAAACCCTGAACTCGGCCTGAGAAGAACATGGAATCGGCCTGGACAGCACTTGCCCTCTCGCTCAAGGTCGCCGGCTTTGCCACGGCGATCACTCTGGTGCTGGGGACCGCCACGGGATTTCTGCTGGCGCGTCTGCGCTTTCCCGGTCGCGACCTGCTCGACACCCTGCTGACCCTGCCGATGGTGCTGCCGCCCACCGTGCTGGGTTATTACCTGCTGGTGCTGCTGGGACGGCGCAGTACCTTTGGTGCCTGGTTGCAGGACAGTTTCGGCATCAACCTGATCTTCACCTGGCAGGGCGCCGTGATCGCCGCCGCCATCGTCGCCTTTCCACTGGTATTCAAACCCGCGCGGGCGGCATTCGAGGGTGTGGACGGGCAGCTGGAAAACGCCGCGCGGGTGCTTGGCATCTCGGAGCTGGCAATCTTCTTTCGGGTGACGTTGCCGCTGGCCTGGCGCGGCATCCTGGCGGGCGTGCTGCTGGCCTTCGCCCGTGCGCTGGGCGAATTCGGCGCCACCCTGATGGTGGCGGGCAGCATTCCCGGCAAGACGCAGACCCTGTCGATCGCCGTATACGAGGCGGTCCAGGCCGGTCAGGATGACGTGGCCAACACCCTGGTGCTGATTACCTCGCTGGTCTGCGTGACCGTGCTACTGATCGCCGGACGCCTGGCGCCCGGACGTATCGCCAATCGCTGACGGAGCTACCCGTGCTGTTCGACATCGACATCAGCAAGACCCTTCGCTCCGGCAAGCGCGTCTTCCAGCTACAACTGGGCTTCCAGACAAGCAGCCAGCGGCTGGTCGTGCTCGGGCCGTCCGGCTCGGGCAAGAGCCTGCTGCTCAAAGCCATCGCCGGATTGATGCGTCCAGATCACGGACATATCCGCCTGGACGGCACGCCCCTGTTCGATGCGGCGGCGAAGATCGATCTTGCGCCACAGCAGCGCAAAATGGCCTACCTGTTTCAGGACTACGCGCTGTTCCCACACCTGAGCGTGCGACAGAACATCGCTTTCGGCCTCACTCACGGCCTGCTCAATCCACGCTCGGACCGGTATCACGAGACGGTCGAGCATTGGCTGGAAACCTTCCATCTGCAGCCGGTCGCCGACCAGTTGCCCGAAGAACTGTCCGGAGGCCAGCGCCAGCGCACCGCACTGGCCAGGGCATTGGTGGCGAAACCGAAAGCATTGCTGCTGGACGAACCCTTCTCGGCCCTGGACTCCGCGCTGCGCAGCCATATGCGCCGGGAACTCGATGAGTTGCAGCGGCGCCTGCAGGTACCCATGCTGCTGATCACCCACGATCAGGAGGACGCCGAGGTGTTCGGCGATCAGGTACTGCATCTGCGCGATGGAACCCTCGACATGCCCGAAGCTTCACCCCTCCCGGCTTGAATCCCTTATGCTTCCGGCACACCACACAACGACCGTGGAATGCTCATGGATACAAAAGATCGCGCGATTGAGCTGCAAGGTTCAGTCTGGCTGACCGTCGCCGGGGAAAAGCTCGGAGGCGAACAGCGTATCGCCCTGCTCGCCAAGATCGCCGAATGCGGTTCCATCACCCAGGCCGCCAAGGCAATCAAAATGAGCTACAAGGCCGCCTGGGATGCCATCGATGCCATGAACAACCTGGCCGGTGAACCCTTGATGGAGCGCGTCGCCGGCGGCAAGGGTGGTGGCGGCACGCGCCTGACCCGGCGCGGCGAGCAACTGGTGGAGAACTTTCGCCTGATCGAGCGCGAACACCTGCGCTTCGTCGAGCAACTGAGCCGGCAAGCCACTGGCATTGCCGATGACTATCTTCTGATCCGCAGGATGAGTATGAAAACCAGCGCACGCAATCAGTTTCGCGGCAAGGTGGTCCAGGTGAAAACCGGGGCGGTCAATGATGAAATCGAGCTGGAGATTCCCGGCGGCCAGAAGCTCGTGGCCATCGTCACCCATGAAAGCACCACGGAACTCGGCCTGCAGCCCGGCGCCGAGGCCCTGGCGCTGATCAAGTCGTCATCGGTCATTCTCATGAGCGATGTGGGCGGCGCACGCTTCTCGGCGCGCAACCGCCTGACCGGCAGCGTTGCGCGAGTCCACCCCGGTGCGGTGAACACCGAGGTGATACTGGATCTGCCGGGCGGCGCCACGCTGGCCGCGATCATCACCAACGAAAGCAGCCGCGCGCTGGACCTGGAGGAAGGCAAGACCGTTACGGCCATCTTCAAGGCGTCCAGCGTGATTGTCGGCGTGCCGGCGTAACTGGCCGCTGAAAACGCTTAGAACGCCAGGCGCACCCCAAGGGTCAGATTGCGACCAGGCAGCAACACCTCATCCTTGATAAAGGACGTGTGCTGGCGAGCCTTTTCGTCCAGCAGGTTGTTGCCCTTGAGATAGACCAGGTAGTCGCTCTGCTTCAGCGAACCGGCATAGCTCAAACCCGCACCGAGCATGTTGTAGCCGCCGGTTTCGGTTTCATAATCGGCCAGCTGGTCCTGGCGCTGTACACGGTAGAACTCCAGCTGCCCATTGAGCGCGGGCGTAAAGCTCTGGTCGAGGCGCACGCCCAGCCGGTCTGCCGGAATACGCGGCAGATCGCCGCCACCATCGCGCAGTTTGCCGCGCACATGGTCACCGAACAGGGTAAACGCAGTGGCGTCGCTCGCCTGGAAGCGTATTTCACCTTCCGCTCCGGTGAGTACGGCATCCTGCTGGCGATACTCGATTTCACGGTAGCCACCGCCGATGTCGTGCCCGGTATCGGCGGCGAAGATGAAGTCATCCACCTGATTGCGGAACAGGCTGAAGCTGAAGGTGGTGCGCCCGGCGAACTTGCGCAAGGTCAGTTCAGCATTGTGCGAGGTTTCCTCGTCCAGTTCGACATTGCCCAGCTCGACGGTGCGGGTCGCCGCATGGGGACCGTAGGCATAGAGTTCTTCAGCGGTGGGCAGGCGCTGGGAGCGTGACAGCGAGAAGCCCAGCGAGTATTGCGGTGCGAAGGTCCAGACTGCACCGGCAGAAACCGAGGTGCCGCTGTGATCGGTGTCGCGCTGGCCATCGGCATCGATATCCTGCCATTCATGGCGCAGGCCGATTTCGTAGCGCCATGCCCCGGCAGTGTATTCCTCCAGCAGGAACAGGCCATGGTTGCGGGTCAATGTCGGCGGAACGTAGGCCTCCTCACCTGAGGCCTCGAAATCGCGGCGCAGGGTTTGCGCACCCAGCACCCCGCGCCAGCCGAACAATGGTTGATGAGTCAGTTCCAGACGCGCATCAGTGGCGTCATTATCGAAACGGGTGCCGACCTCACCGCCTTCGATTTCCTTATGCTGATAGTTGCTGTGCCCCACACGCAGGCGCGCCAGTTCGAAACCGGGTAGCGGATCACTCAGCTCGCCACGCAGATCCCAGCGCTTCTGCTGCATATCGACATAAGGCACACTGCCATGTTCGTGGTCATGCTCATGCTCGTGGTCATCATGGCCATGGTCATGGCCGTGCCCATGACCGCCACAGTGCCAGTCGCTGCCATGGGTATGGCAGTCGGCGTGCTCATGGGCCAGCAGCCCGTAGCGATTGTTCTGCTCGGTGTAGGCCGCGCCGAGATAACCGCGCGCACCGATGAAACTGGCGCCAAGGGTGAAACTATCGGTGTCGTTGTAGGAACCTGGCTGCCTGCTCGGCGAGCCGGGAATCTCGTACTCGTCGGCCTGACGCTTGGCGCCCTCGGCACGCACCGCGAAGTTGCCGCTACCGGCGGTGATGCCGAAGACACCGGCCCCCTCATTGGCGACGCTGTTGGCACGCAATTCCAGCTCACCCTCATAGCCCTTCTCAGGCACTCGGGTCGGCACCTTGCGATCGATCACATTGACCACACCGCCAATGGCGCCGCCGCCATACAGCAGGCTCGCCGGCCCCTTCAACACCTCGATACGCTCGGCCAGCAACGGTTCGCTGACTACCGCATGATCCGGGCTGATGGTCGATGCGTCGAGCAACTCCACACCATCGCTCAGCACCTTCACTCGTGCGCCATCGAGGCCACGAATGACCGGTCGCGCAGCACCGGCACCAAAACTGCTGGAATGCACTCCCGGCAGCCCCTGCAGCGTTTCCCCCAGCGTTGCCTCCCGGCGCATCACCAGCTCGCTTCCTTCTATGACCGCCGCAGGCATCGTCATTTCGTGACTTTGCCGGCCAAGAGCACTGGCACTGACGACCACGGAATCAAGTTCGACCGGATCGGCGGCCCAGGCAGCCGGAACCAGAGCCAGGCTGACAGCCCAGGCCAGAGGATGACGCTTCAGTTTCATGGGATTCTCCAAGGAAATAACGACCGCCCTGCTTGGCAGTCAGACAGGCGGCGAAGAATCTACCATGTTATATCATAACAATTAAGGGCTTTAAGCAAGATTCATGCTCCTCACGCTGGAGCATGGGAGTCATCAGAACAAGGTCGCGGAAAGTTTGAGTAAGGAGCAAGCAAGACCCGTCAGAGCCTTGCCTGAACCCCAGCCGGAACGCTAAAAGACCCGTTCGCAGCGGCAGGTGTCGGTGATCAACCCGCTCGATACTCCGCGTCCGCCGTCTCGAAGCGTTGCTGGATGGAGGCGGCAGGCTCCTTGTCCACCAGGCTGACGACGTAGATGGCGATGCTGGCGAGCAGGAAGCCGGGGATGATTTCGTACAGGCCCAGGCCGATGAACTCCTTCCAGACCACCACGGTAACGGCCCCGACCAGCATGCCGACCAGCGCACCGTTGCGGGTCATGCGCTTCCACAGCAGCGAGATCAGCACCACCGGCCCGAAGGCAGCGCCGAAGCCGGCCCAGGCGTAGGAAACCAGCCCCAACACCTTGCTTTCGGGGTTGGAGGCGATACTGATGGCAATCAGCGCAATCAACAACACCATGCCACGGCCCACCCAGACCAGCTCACCCTGCGAGGCACTCTTGCGCAGAAAGGCTTTGTAGAAGTCCTGCGTCAGAGCGCTGGAGCTCACCAGCAGCTGGGCGCTGAGCGTGCTCATCACGGCGGCAAGAACGCCCGACAGGATGATACCGGCGACCCAGGGATTGAAGAGGATTTTCACCAGTTCCATGAAGACCCGCTCGCCGTTGTCCCTGACCGGCCCGGCCAGTTCGGGATGATCGGCGAAATAGGCGATGCCGAAAAAGCCAACCGCAACCGCGCCAGCCAGGGTGAGGATCATCCAGGTCATGCCGATACGGCGTGCGTTGGGAATGGTCTTGACCGAGTCGGCCGCCATGAAGCGCACCAGGATATGCGGCTGGCCGAAGTAGCCCAGGCCCCAGGCCAACAGCGAGATGATCGCGACGAAGGACAGGCCGCGGAACATGTCGAAGTTGGCCGGGTTCTGCGCCTCGATGGTGGCCATGGTGGTGCCCATGTCACCCAGCGCGAGAATCACGAACAGTGGCGTGACCAGCAACGCGAAGATCATCAGCGTCGCCTGTACGGTGTCAGTCCAGCTGACCGCCAGGAAGCCACCGATGAACACGTAGAGGATGGTTGCGGCGGCACCAACCCAAAGCGCCGTACCGTAGTCCATGCCGAAGGTCGACTCGAACAGTCGCGCACCGGCCACCACGCCCGAGGCGCAGTAGATGGTGAAGAACACCAGGATCACCAGCGCCGAGAAGATGCGCAGCAGGCGGCTGTTGTCCTCGAAACGATGGGTGAAGTAATCCGGCAGGGTCAGCGCGTTATGGTTGTGCTCGGTATGTACACGCAGACGGCCAGCGACGAACAGCCAGTTGAGCCAGGCGCCGGCGATCAGCCCGATGGCAATCCAGCTTTCCGAGAGACCCGCAACGAAAATGGCGCCGGGCAGGCCCATCAGCAGCCAGCCGCTCATGTCCGAGGCGCCCGCCGACAATGCCGTGACGAAACTGCCGAGGCTGCGACCACCGAGGATGTAGTCGTCGAAATTCTTGGTGGCGCGGTAGGCAATGAAGCCAATGAGGATCATCGCCGCAATATAGATCACGAAGGTGATCAGGGTTGGGTTGCTCATGTTCATGTTGGGTTTTCCTCATGTTGCCCTGCATCACGCATCCACTGGCCAAATGCGGGCAAGACCCTGGCAACGAATGATCGGGTTGGCAGGTCGCTGAAAACCACCTGCGTTTTCAGCGGCCTGCTGCAAAGCATAGCGCCTCGACCGTTTTCCCGCCGACAACTCGTGAGCCATCATCCTGGCAACGGATCGAGCCGAAAAAGGTCGGATGGGTATCGGTCGCGTGTATTCGCACGCGGCTTCGTGCGCCATCAGGAGGCCATCCATGACAGTCAGCATCGACACCGCCACCGGCACCTGCTCCACCACACGCGACGGCATCACTCATCGCAGCGCGATCATGGATGTCCGGATCAGTACCGACCCGCAGGCACGCATGTCAGTCGCGCATATCGACAGCGTCAGCGTGCACCTGCCCGAAGACCAGGCCGAGCACCTGATTGCAGCCGGCGCCAGGGATGAACGAGAAAACCTCATCACTGACGACTGACAGACCGTGACTCCTGCTTAGTCCGGGGTAGGAAATCATCAATAGAGCGGCAACCGATCGAGCGAGATTGAAATCATTCGCACAAGACCTATCTAACAGGTCATGTATCGACATTGGGTGCCGCATGAACGACGAGACCAATCAGGACTTCGAGCAGAACGCCACCGGCCTGGTGCTGCCGGACCAGAACCTGCCGGACAAGCTCTATATCATCCCGATCCACAATCGCCCCTTCTTCCCCGCCCAGGTGCTGCCGGTCATCGTCAATGAAGAGCCCTGGGCGCAGACGCTGGAGCTCGTCGGCAAGACGCCGCACCAGCGCCTGGCGCTGTTCTTCATGGACAACCCGGCGCAGGATGCGGCCAGCTTCGATCCCGACAGCCTGCCCGAGCACGGCACCATGGTGCGCGTACACCACGCCTCGCGTGAAGGCGGCAAGCTGCAGTTCGTGGCCCAGGGCATGGCGCGCGTGCGTATCCGCGGCTGGCTGCGGCGCAAGCCGCCGTACCTCGCGGAAGTGGACTACCCGCAAAGCGACGAAGACCCGCGCGACGAGGTCAAGGCCTATGGCATGGCGCTGATCAACGCGATCAAGGAGCTGCTGCCGCTCAACCCCCTGTACAGCGAGGAGCTGAAGAACTATCTCAACCGCTTCAGCCCCAACGAGCCCTCACCACTGACCGATTTCGCCGCAGCGCTGACCACCGCGCCTGGCAATGAATTGCAGGAGGTGCTCGACAGCGTGCCGGTGCTCAAGCGCATGGAGAAGGTGCTGCCGCTGCTGCGCAAGGAAGTCGAGGTCGCCAAGCTGCAGAAGGAGCTGACCGGCGAGGTCAATCGCAAGATCGGCGAGCGCCAGCGCGAATTCTTCCTCAAGGAGCAGCTGAAGATCATCCAGCAGGAACTGGGTATCACCAAGGATGACCGCAGCGCCGATGCCGACGAATTCCGCTCGCGACTGGAAGGCAAGGTGGTGCCGCCCGCAGCGCAGAAGCGCATCGACGACGAGCTGACCAAGCTCTCGGTGCTGGAAACCGGCTCGCCCGAATATGCCGTCACACGCAATTACCTGGACTGGGCCACCTCGATGCCCTGGGGCGTCTATGGTGAGGACAAGCTCGACCTTGCCCATGCGCGCAAGGTGCTCAACAAGCACCATGCGGGGCTCGACGACATCAAGAGTCGCATCATCGAATTCCTCGCCGTCGGCGCCTTCCGGGGCGAGATTTCCGGCTCCATCGTGCTGCTGGTGGGGCCACCCGGTGTCGGCAAGACCAGCATCGGCAAATCCATCGCCGAATCCCTGGGGCGACCGTTCTATCGTTTCAGCGTCGGCGGCATGCGCGACGAGGCGGAGATCAAGGGCCACCGGCGCACCTACATCGGCGCCCTGCCCGGCAAGCTGGTGCAGGCGCTGAAGGAAGTCGAGGTGATGAACCCGGTGATCATGCTCGACGAAGTGGACAAGCTCGGCAACAGCCATCAGGGCGACCCGGCCTCGGCGCTGCTGGAAACCCTTGACCCCGAGCAGAACGCTGGCTTCCTCGACCACTACCTCGATCTGCGCCTGGATCTGTCCAAGGTGCTGTTCATCTGCACCGCCAACACGCTCTATTCGGTGCCCGACCCGTTGCTGGACCGCATGGAAATCGTGCGCCTGTCCGGTTACATCACCGAGGAAAAGCTGGAGATCGCCAAGCGCCATCTCTGGCCCCGCCAGCTGCAGCGGGCCGGCGTGCCGAAGAATCGCCTGACCATCAACGACGCGGCCCTGCGCACGCTGATCGAGGGTTACGCCCGCGAAGCCGGCGTGCGCCAACTGGACAAGCAGCTCGGCAAGCTGGTGCGCAAGGCGGTGGTCAAGCTGCTCGACGAGCCGGACAGCACCATCAAGATCGGCCCCAAGAGCATCGAAGGCTACCTGGGCCTGCCGTTCTGGCATCCCGAACAGCTGCTCAGCGGGATCGGCGTGGTCACCGGCCTGGCCTGGAACAGCATGGGCGGCGCGACACTGCCGATCGAGGCGACCCGCATCCATACTCTCAACCGGGGCTTCAAGCTGACCGGCAAGGTCGGCGATGTGATGAAGGAATCTGCCGAAATCGCCTACAGCTACGTGAATGCGCACCTGAAGGAGTTCAAGGGTGACCCGGCTTTCTTCGACCAGGCCTTCGTCCACATGCACGTGCCCGAAGGCGCGACGCCCAAGGACGGCCCCAGCGCCGGTATCAGCATGGCCAGCGCCCTGCTCTCGCTGGCGCGCAACCAGGCGCCGAAGAAGGGCGTGGCGATGACCGGCGAGCTGACCCTCACCGGCCAGGTGCTGGCCATCGGCGGCCTGCGCGAGAAGGTGATCGCCGCGCGACGCCTGAAGCTGTACGAGCTGATCATTCCGGATTCGAATCGCGGCGACTTTCAGGAGCTGCCCGATTATTTGAAAGAGGGCCTGACGGTACATTTCGCCAAGCGTTTCAGCGACGTGATCAAGGTACTGTTCTGACAGATCGTCGGATTACGCCTTCGGCTAGGGCGTGTTAACACATCTTCAGTCCGTCAACTATTAGCGCGAAGTTGATGAATCCGATGAACATCACATCAAGCTTCTCGAAGCGAGAGAATATACGCCGAAACCCCTTCAAGCGCCGG
>NZ_JAAMQZ010000017.1 GCF_013522825.1 Stutzerimonas stutzeri | reverse complement strand
GTAAAGGTAGACCTTCTGCACCTTGGCGTCGGGACGCATCATGACGGGGCTCCACTGGGGAAAACAGGGAGCCCAGCATCCGGGAACGGACAGGTCAGTTGAAGGTGGGGTTTATGGAGCGGTTACCTTGCTCGTGCAGGCGGGCATCGTTGCAGAGCACGCCGCTGCGGATCGCCAGCGCCAGCGGCGGATATTGTTCGGGATCGACCGGCTGGCCATCGAGGCTGCAATCACCCTGGGGCGCGTAGCCGACGCCGCTGACCTCGAAACGCCGTTCGGCGCAGACTACCTGCTGCACGGTCATCTCGTTACGGGTCAGGGTGCCGGTCTTGTCCGAGCAGATCACCGTGACCGAACCCAGGGTTTCCACCGCCGGCAGGCGGCGGATGATGGCGTTGCGCTGGGCCATGCGCTGCACGCCGAGGGCGAGGGTGACGGTCATGATCGCCGGCAGGCCCTCGGGGATCGCCGAGGCGGCCAGGGCTACCGCCATCATGAACATCTCCGCCGCCGGATGGCCGCGCCAGAGCGTGCCGAGCACGAAGGTGGCGGCGCACAGGGCGAGGATGGTCAACGCCAGGATACGACCGAAGCGATCCACCTGGCGCAGCAGCGGCGTGGCGAGCTGGCGGATGCCGCTGAGCATCTGGTTAATCTTGCCCAGCTCGGTGGCGGCGCCGGTGGCGACGACGATACCGCTGGCCTGACCGAACACCACCAGCGTGCCGGAATAGGCCATGCCGTAGCGATCACCCAGGGCTGCACTGTCGGCCACCGGCGCGGTGCCTTTTTCCACCGGCAGCGATTCGCCGGTCAGGGCGGCCTCGTCCACCCGCAATTCCTTCACCGCAACCAGGCGCAGATCGGCCGGGACGCGATCACCGGAGGCCAGCAATACGCGGTCGCCGGGCACCAACTCGGTGGCGTCGATCTGTCGCCGCGTACCGGCGCGGATCACCGTGGCGTGGGTGGAGAGCATGGCGCGAATGGCGTCGAGTGCGGCTTCGGCCTTGCCTTCCTGGATAAAGCCGATGATCGCGTTGATCACCACGGCGCCCAGCAGTACGCCGGTATCGACCCAGTGACCGAGCGCGGCGGTGACCAGTGCGCTGCCAAGCATCACGTAGAGCAGGATATTGTGGAACTGTGCCAGCAGACGCATCAGCGGCCCGCGCGTCTTCGGCGGCGCCAGACGATTTTCGCCGTACACGTCGAGCCGTGCGGTGGCCTCCGCTTCGCTCAGGCCTGCCGCTGCGGATTGCAACCGCCGCTCGACTTCAGCCGCCTCCAGCGTGTGCCAGTCCGGCTGGTTCCGTGCGCTGCTGTTGGCGTCTGAGCGGTCGGTCATCGTGGGTACTCTCTGGTCGCGGTAAGCGGGTCGCAGTCAGGCAGCTGTGTCGAATGCTGGCTGTATCAGCCTAGCCAAGTGGCGCCGGGAAGGTTTGACATCAAACAGGAAAGGGCTGGTTTGCTGATGACAGTGGCCTTTGGGTTTGTAACAAAAATACCTTGCCTGGGATGATGCCTGTGGAAGACTAGGCGGCCCCATTGCGCTGATGCTTGCCCATGCCTGCCCTCGATGACCCCGTGATCGACCGCTTCCTCGATGCCCTCTGGCTGGAAAAGGGGCTGTCGGACAATACCCGCGATGCCTATCGCAGTGACCTGACGCTGTTCAATGGCTGGCTCGACGAGCGCGGTGTGCGGCTGGTCGAGGCGGGCCGCGAGGCGATCCTCGATCATCTCGCCTGGCGCCTGGCCAACGACTACAAGGCGCGCTCGACCGCGCGGCTGCTGTCGGGGCTGCGTGGGTTCTATCGTTTTCTGTTGCGTGAGGGGACGATTGCGGTCGATCCGACCCTGCGCATCGAGATGCCCCATCTTGGCCGCCCATTGCCCAAGGCCTTGTCCGAGGCGGATGTCGAGGCGCTGCTGGCCGCGCCGGATACCGGCGATCCGCTGGGCCTGCGCGACCGCGCCATGCTGGAAGTGCTCTATGCCAGCGGGCTGCGCGTGACCGAGCTGGTCAGCCTCAGGCTCGAACAGATCAACCCGCGCCAGGGCGTGCTGCGCACCTTCGGCAAGGGCAACAAGGAGCGTCTGGTGCCGCTGGGCGACGAGGCCATGCACTGGCTGGAGCGCTACCTGCGCCAGGGGCGCGGATTGCTGCTGGGCGACAAGGCCAGCGACGTGGTGTTTCCCAGCCTGCGCGGCGAGCAGATGACGCGCCAGACCTTCTGGCATCGGATCAAGCTGCACGCCAGGACGGCGGGGATCGCCGCATCGATTTCGCCGCATACGCTGCGCCATGCCTTCGCCACGCACCTGCTCAACCACGGCGCGGACCTGCGCACCGTGCAGCTGCTGCTCGGCCATACCGACCTGTCCACCACGCAGATCTACACGCATATCGCCCGTGCGCGTCTGCAGGAGCTGCATGCGCAGCATCACCCGCGTGGGTGATGGCGCAGGGGCGCGGTGGGAACGGACTGTAGGTCGGATTAGCCGCAGGCGTAATCCGACGCCCCGCAGGCGCAATCCAAGGCTCGCGATGTAACCTTGGCTCCGCTCGTCGGGTCGGTGAAGCGTGACCCGACCTACAAGGCGGGCTCGGCTGTGGCCGTCGATTTCTGGTTTGTCGAGACTGAGCTTTCCCGACGCTGGATGAACTTCCAGTCCGCTTCGTCGATATAGATGCCCGCTGGTCCGCTGCCGCCTTCCAGGTCGATGGCGACGTGCGCCGAGACTTGCGGTTTCACCGAGGCGAGGATCGGTACGAAACCCAGCTGCAGGCTGGTCTCGATCAGCGCCTGCTGATTGCGCTCGTCGATGTCCGCGGCCTCGTCGAGGTAGTAGGGCAGGCGGATGCGCCCGGCCTGCTCGCGGTCCATCAGGTGCAGCAGCAGGTACATGTTGGTCAGCGCCTTGATGGTCATGGTGGTGCCGTTGGATGCGGCGCCATCGATGTCGGTATGGATCACCGGCTGGCCGCCGACCTTAGTGATCTCGAACGCCAGCTCGAACAGGTCCTTCAGCCCCAGCTGGTTGTTGTTCGCCGCCACCAGGCGCGCCAGGTATTCCTTGGCTTCCTCGTTCTTCGCATCCTGCTCGGCGGACTGGGACAGGTCGAACACCGACAGCGTCTCGCCTTCCTCGTACTGGCCGGCGCTGTGGATGATCTGGTCGATGTGCCTGAGCGCATCCTTGTTCGGCGCCAGCACGATGCGGAAGCTCTCCAGGTTCGACACCTGGCGCTTGTTGATCTCGCGGTTGAACAGCGCCAGCTGGTGTTCCAGGCTCTCGTAGTCGCTGCGGATATTGCGCAGCGTGCGGGCGATGTCGGTGACCGCCGCGCGGCGCGCCTTGGCCAGGGTCAGCGCCTCGTCCTGGCGGTGGGCGTAGGCGTTGACCAGGAGTTGCAGGCGGCGCTCGGGATCTTCCTCGCTGTCGAACTTGGCCACGCCCTTCAGGCGCACCTGGGCGTAGAGCGCCTCGATCTGGCCGTCGACGCGCTGCAGCGCCTGCCAGCTGTCCTGGTAGTCGTTGAGCAGCGGCAGCAGGTTGTCCAGGGAATCGTCCACCGGGTCCATGAACGGCGTGCCGAACGGCAGATTGGCTGGCAGCAGCTGGCGCCGGCGCAGGGCGTCTTCCAGGGTGCGTTCCTTGGCTTCCAGATCGGCCAGCTGACGACCGACCAGCTGCAACTTGGCGGAAAACTGCTGCACGCGTTCGGCGAAGGCATCGCTGGTGCGCTTGAGTTCGTCCTGGGCGGCTTCGGCCTGGGCCAGTTGCTCCAGCTTGGCGGGCTCCTCGGCGGCCAGGGTCTGGCTGCGGCGGAAATCCTCCAGCGCCTTCTGCGCATCCAGCACGGCCTGGTACAGCGCCTCGGCCTGGGCCTTGCTGGCGTTACGGTCGACGGCTACCGCGTGCTGGGTCCTGAGCTGCTTGAGTTCGCGTTCCAGGCGATCCTTCTGGTCGCGCAGGGCGGCGCGATCGGCCAGCGCCTGCAGGGCCGGCGGCTCGATCTGCGAGAGGTCGATGGACAGGCCCGGCACGGAAAAGGTGTCGCCCTTGAAGCGATCCAGCACGGCTTCCACGGCTTTGATCCAGTCATCGCCCTCGGCGCTGATGCCTTTGTCGCCTAGCGGAAGGCTGAACAGCTGGCCGTTGAACAGGCGCATCAGGCGATCGACATCGGCCTGGGAGAACTCCTCGCGCAGCCGCGAATAGCTGTTGTTGTCGGCATGGTCGAGCTGCTGCTTCACCGATTTCAGGCGCTTTTCCAGGTCGCGCAGGCGCTCGTCCAGGTCCTCGCTGGAGAACTGCCGGGACTGCGCCAGCGCGCCGGCCAGTTCGTCGTGGGCGTCCTTGGCGGCGAGCAGCTGCTGCTCCAGTACATGGGCGTCCTCGACCAGGGCGAAGCGGTTCTTCAGCACCGCCAGTTCGCCGAGCCAGCGCTGGGCCTCGCTGATTTCGCGCTCCAGACGCATCAGCTCGCCGGTGCTGCCGCGCTGTTCGTTCTGTAGGCCGTCCTGCTCGCGACGGTAGTGCTCGGCCTGGATCACCAGCTCTTCCTTGCGCGCATCGGCATAGTCGTGCCAGGTGCCGAGCAGGTTGTCGAGCAGCGGCGAGAGTCGATGCAGCTTGCCGCGCAGCAGCTCGCGCTGCGCGACGCCGGCGGCCAGCGCCTCGACCAGCGGGCCGGCGGCCACCAGCGCTTGGTAGTCCTGCTCCATGCGGCGCACGTCGCGGAAGGCTTCCTCGGTCGCGGCGATGTAGTCGACGCTGCCCGAGCGCAGGCTGTGCTCGAAGGCGTCGAGGAACAGCTGCTTCAATTTTGCGGCAGTGATTTCGCGCATATGCAGCAGGTTGATAAACAGCGCGCGGAAAGTCTTCAGGCTCTGCTCGCTGGTCGAGCGCAGCGGGATCAGGGTCATGTCCAGCGGGATCGAGGTATGCCCGCCCACCAGCAGCCGGCGCAGTTCGTCCGGCTTAGCCTCGTAGGCCTTGATGCCGGCGCGTTCGAGGTTGGCGAACAGCTCGCGCTGGCGCAGGCAGGTGCCGTTCTGCTGGTAGTGGTCCAGGTCCAGCGAGCCCTGGTAGACGAAGAACTGGTGGCCGAAGCCGCCGCCGGGTCCGCGTCCGGCCACGCCGATCACGTGCGTGCCATGGGGCAGCATCACCTCGACCAGGATGTAGCTGGTGTCCGAGGCGAAGTAGAACTTGCGTGACTGCTCGAGGCTGTACTTGCCGAAGCTCATGTCCGACATGCGCGCCAGGATCGGGAACTGCAGCGCGTTGATCGAGGCGGACTTGCCCAGGTTGTTGGCGCCGTAGACCGACAGCGGGTTTTCCAGTGGGAAGATGCCGAGGCTGTAGCCGGCGGTGTTCAGCAGGGCGAAGCGGCGGATGCCGTAGCGTTCCTGGCTCATGCTTCAAGCTCCTTTTCTGCGGCGATGGCGCGGGCCAGGGCGTC
Source organism: Stutzerimonas stutzeri (assembly GCF_013522825.1). Taxonomy (GTDB): domain Bacteria; phylum Pseudomonadota; class Gammaproteobacteria; order Pseudomonadales; family Pseudomonadaceae; genus Stutzerimonas; species Stutzerimonas stutzeri_AK. The sequence continues at coordinate 96,436 of NZ_JAAMQZ010000017.1, read as the reverse complement.
CTCTTCGGATTCCTCGACAAGGGCCTCGCTCGGCTCCTCGATAAGGATGATCTCGTCCTCGCTGTCGTCCTCGGCAATCAGTTCCGGCAGTGGCAGGTCGCTGCTGTGCAGGCTGGCGGCGAGATCGCGGTCCTGCTGCACCGACAGGCAGACGTCGAGGAAGCGGTGCATCGGCGGCAGGAAGCGGTAGACGCCGTTGCTGTCCTCGGCGAAGCCCAGCTGGGTCAGGCGGCGGATGACCTTCTCTTCCAGCTCGTCCTGTGTGGTGACTTCGGCCTGCAGGAACAGGTCGCGGTACTTGTCCAGCAGTGCCGGCAACTCGTCGCGGCCGAGGCTGCCGCCGTCGAGCACGGCGAGCGGGTCGCGGCCCTGATCCGCTAAATGCTCAACGAGGATAAAGGTGAACAGCGCCAGGCGTTGGGCGGTCTTGTTGACCTGCGCGCCCATCTGCTCGGGGACGAAGTAGTAGAAGCCGCGCGGGTCGCAGACCAGCTCGAAACCGAGCGCCTTGAACAGCGCGCGGTACTGATCCTGCAGGTTGGACAGTTGGGCGTAGGGCTCAGGCTCGCTGCGCGACAGGTGGTAGCCCTTGAACAGCTCGCGGAAGATCGGCGCCAGCTGGGTCATTTCCTTGAGGTCGATGTTCATGAACGTGGCTCACAGGCAATCGTAGGGTGGAAAACGGCGAAGCCTTTTCCATCGTGGTGTTTGGATGGGCGAATGGTGGACAAGCTTCGCGTTGTCCACCCTACGTCAGGCTTGGCCGCCAAGGTGGGGGTGGCCGTAGTGCGGTAGGCCGCCCCGTGGAAAACTGCGAAGCATTTTCCACCGGCCCCCGTAGGCCATACGCTTGGCTCAACCATTCGCATTGGCCACCAGCGCGAAGGAGCTGAGGCTGACGCGGTGTTCACGGGTCAGGTACTCGCGGCGTTCCAGGCGGTCGCGCTGGAAGCGGGCGTCGCGCGAGAGGCGCGAGAACCAGTACAGCAGTTCGTCGGTGGCGCCCTCGGGTTCCTGTTCCAGCAGCCAGGCCATCAGGTCCGGCAGCGGCAGCGCCTGCTGGCAGCGCTCGATCATCTCGCGGGCGGTGCGTGGCGCGCGCGGCTGGTCGCCCTTGCGCTTGCTGCCGGCGCGGGGGAACTGCGCCGGCTTCGGCTCGAAGCGCGCCAGCGCATAGACATAGGCTTCGACTTGGCTGGCGGTGCCGAGGAAGGTGCTCTGCGGACGGGTGAACAGCGGCAGCGAGGCCTGCGGCACGGCGTCCAGGCCTTTCTTGCGGATCGCCGACAGCGCCAGAGCGGCGCCGCGGGTCACCGCGTTGTGCCGGCGCGCCTCTTCGCGCAGCGGCAGCAGCAGCTCGCGGGCCTTGCGCAGGGTCAGCTGGGCGGTGGTCTGCATCTCCAGGATGCGCGCGTGGGTGCGCAGCAGCAGGTCGTCGTCCACCAGCTGGCCGAGGCGCTGCTGCTCGCCGAGCAGCTTCATCAGCACCTGTTCGACGCGGTGCACGCCCTGCTCGAAGGCGCCGTCGGCGGAGACCAGCTGGATCATCGGCTCGACGTATTCGTCCCAGGTGGCGAGCACCTCGGCGTAGCGCTGGCGCAGCGGAATCTGCCGGTCGCTGGTCTTGGCCCGGTCGGCCACGGCCACCAGCGCCTGTTCGTCGTTGTCGAGTTTCTTCAGCACGTCGCGCACGCGCATGTCGAGCAGGCGCAGCTGGCGGGCCAGGTCGTTGCCGTCGCGGATTTCGAAGGCGTCGAGGATGTGTCCGGCCAGGCGTTCCAGATGGCGCAGGTAGGCTTCGATTTCCAGGCACAGGCCGAGGCGGTGCTCGCGACGCAGGTAGGCGAGGAAGTCGTGGATCTGCGCGTTCAGCTCGAAGCGGTTGGGGCTCTTGGCCACCGGCACCAGGATGTCCAGGCGAATCCACTGGTCGAGCAGGGCGGTGATATCGGTGGGCGTGCCTTCGGGCAGTTGCGCCGCGAGCTGGTGGCGCAGTTCGACCAGGCTCAGGGTGCCGGCATCGAAGCGTTCGCACAGCGGTTCGAGCAGGGTCCAGTGTTCGGCGAGGGCACGCAGTACGCGCTTGGGTTCGATCATCGAGGCGCTGGTTCCAGCCAGTGAAAAAAGGGCGGATTGTACTGCATCGGCGCGCCGGTATTTGCGATCGGATGAGCGGTTGTCGTTCGTTCGTCCATGGGGCGCGGTAACCGAATTGTCATCAAGACCGGGTTAGCTGCCTGGGCTCGTAGGGCCGAACTTGTTCGGCTTTTGCGGAAGCGGTGGCCGAATGAATTCGGCCCTACAGACCCGCGGCGACGCATTCTGTCGGACGAAATGTGTCGATGGCCTTTCGATATGTGGCGATTGCCGGCAGAATCCGCCCTTTTGCAAATGGGGAGCCGCCGGCTTCCTGTCGGGCGACTCGCATGGGCACCTATAAATGATCAAGACGCCGTACTACCTCATCGACAAGCAGAAGCTGCTGGGCAACCTGGAAAAGATCGCCTATGTGCGCGAACACTCCGGTGCCAAGGCGCTGCTGGCGCTCAAGTGCTTCGCCACCTGGTCGGTGTTCGACCTGATGCAGCAGTACATGGACGGCACCACCTCGTCATCCCTTTATGAGCTGAAGCTGGGCCGGCAGAAGTTCGCCGGCGAAGCCCACGCCTACAGCGTGGCCTGGGCCGACGACGAAATCGAAGAGATGGTCGCCAACTGCGACAAGATCATCTTCAACTCCATCGGCCAGCTGGACCGCTATGCGGCCCAGACCGAGGGCACCATCCGTGGTCTGCGCGTCAATCCGCAGGTGAGCAGCTCCGACTACCTGCTGGCCGATCCGGCGCGCCCGTTCAGCCGCCTGGGCGAGTGGGACCCGGAAAAGATCGAACAGGTGATCGGCAAGATTTCCGGCTTTATGTTCCACAACAACTGCGAGAACGGCAGCTTCGAGCTGTTCGACGGGATGCTGACCCGCATCGAGGAGCGCTTCGGCCACCTGCTGCAGCAGGTCGAGTGGGTCAGCCTGGGTGGCGGCATCCACTTCACAGGCCCGGGCTACCCGATCGATGCCTTCTGCGCGCGGCTCAAGGCTTTCTCCGAGAAGTACGGCGTGCAGGTCTACCTGGAGCCCGGCGAGGCGGCGATCACCCTGAGCGCCTCGCTGGAAGTGACGGTGCTCGACACCCTCTACAACGGCAAGAACCTGGCGGTGGTCGACAGCTCCATCGAAGCGCACATGCTCGATCTGCTGATCTACCGCCTCAACGCCAAGATGGCGCCCAACGACGGCGAGCACACCTGGATGGTGTGCGGCAAATCCTGTCTGGCCGGCGACATCTTCGGCGAGTACCAATTCGATCGTCCGCTGGCCATCGGCGATCGCCTGTCGTTCATCGACGCGGCGGGTTACACCATGGTCAAGAAAAACTGGTTCAACGGCCTGAAAATGCCGTCCATCGTGGTGAAGCAGCTCGACGGCAGTGTCGAGGTGGTTCGTGAATTTACCTTTGATGATTACCTGTCCAGCCTTTCTTGAGGCGGCGGTAGCAAGGAGAGTTAAAAAAATTGAAGAAGAACGTTCTTATCATTGGTGCAGGAGGTGTCGCCAAGGTGGTGGCCCATAAGTGCGCGCAGCACAACGACGAACTTGGTCGTATTGCTATCGCGTCGCGCAACATCTCCAAATGCCAGGCCATCATTGATAGCGTACAGGCCAGGGGCAGCCTCAAACAGCCCGCCGAAATCAGGGCCTACGCCCTCGATGCCCTGGACGTGGAAGCGACAAAGGCGCTGATCCGCGAGACCGAATCGCAGATCGTCATCAACGTCGGCTCCGCCTTCCTCAACATGTCGGTGCTGCGCGCCTGCATGGATACCGGCGCCGCGTATCTGGATACCGCCATTCACGAAGAGCCGGGCAAGATCTGCGAAACCCCGCCTTGGTATGGCAACTACGAATGGAAACACCTGGCCGAGTGCGAGGAGAAGGGCGTGACCGCCATCCTCGGCGTCGGCTTCGATCCGGGTGTGGTCAACGCCTACGCTGCGCTGGCGCAACAGAAGTACTTCGACAAGATCGAGTCGATCGACATCCTCGACGTCAATGCCGGTTCCCACGGCAAGTACTTCGCCACCAACTTCGACCCGGAAATCAACTTCCGCGAATTTACCGGTCAGGTCTACAGCTGGCAGAACGCCCAGTGGACGACCAACAGGATGTTCGAGGTCAAACGCACCGACGACCTGCCCGTGGTCGGCGAGCAGAGCCTTTACCTGACCGGTCATGACGAGGTGCACTCGCTGTCCAAGCACCTCGACGTGCCGAACATCCGCTTCTGGATGAGCTTCGGCGAGCACTACATCAACGTTTTCACCGTGCTGAAGAACCTCGGCCTGCTTTCCGAGCAGCCGGTCAAGACCGCCGAAGGCCTGGAAGTGGTGCCGCTCAAGGTGGTCAAGGCCGTGCTGCCCGACCCCGCCTCGCTGGCGCCGGGCTACACCGGCAAGACCTGCATCGGCGACCTGGTAAAAGGCACGAAAGACGGTAAGCAGACCGAGCTGTTCATCTACAACGTGGCCGACCACGAAGAAGCCTACGCCGAGACCGACAGCCAGGGTATTTCCTACACCGCCGGCGTACCGCCGGTCGCCGCCGCGCTGCTGGTGGCGCGTGGCGAGTGGGATGCGCAGCGCATGGTCAACGTCGAGCAGTTGCCGGCTGAGCCCTTCCTCGCGCTGCTCGATGTGATGGGCCTGCCCACCCGGATCAAGGATGAGCACGGCGACCGGGCCTGGGACGAAAAAGCCGATTAAAAGCGCTGGAAGGCTAGAGGCTGGACGAAAAGGTGGGGGTACGCTCTGTCCAGCCTCCAGCCTCCAGCCTCCAGCCTCCAGCCTCCAGCCTCCAGCCTCCAGCCTCCAGCCTCCACTGCTCCTTCCCGCCCGCCGCGTTTCACGCGACAATCGCCCACATAAGCGCCGCCCCCACGAAGGGCACCTATCTGCGGTAGCCGTGAGGACTCCCCCTATGAGCAGCAACGATCGCGTCATCATCTTCGACACCACCCTGCGCGACGGCGAGCAGAGCCCCGGCGCGTCCATGACCGGCGAGGAGAAGCTGCGTATCGCCCGCGCCCTGGAGCGGCTGAAGGTGGACGTGATCGAGGCGGGCTTCGCTATCGCCAGCCCCGGCGACTTCGCCGCGGTGAAGCTGGTGGCCGACAACATCAAGGACAGTACCGTGTGCAGCCTGGCGCGCGCGGTGGACGCCGACATCGAGCGCGCCGCCGAGGCGCTGGCCGGAGCCAATTCCGGGCGTATCCACACCTTCATCGCCACCAGCCCGATCCATATGCAGTACAAGCTGCGCATGCAGCCGGAGCAGGTGGTCGAGCAGGCCGTGCGCGCGGTGAAGAAGGCACGCAGCCTGTGCGCCGACGTCGAGTTCTCCTGTGAGGATGCCGGTCGTTCGGAGATCGATTTCCTTTGCCGCATCATCGAGGCGGCCATCGACGCCGGGGCGCGTACCATCAATATTCCCGATACCGTCGGCTACGCGATTCCGCACCAGTACGCCGATACCATCCGCCAGTTGCTCGAACGCATCCCCAACGCCGACAAGGCGGTGTTCTCGGTGCACTGCCACAACGACCTGGGCCTGGCGGTGGCCAATTCGCTGGCGGCGGTGGTCGCCGGTGCGCGGCAGGTGGAATGCACCATCAACGGCCTCGGCGAGCGGGCCGGCAACGCCGCGCTGGAAGAGATCGTCATGGCGATCAAGACCCGCCAGGACCTGCTCGGCGTGCACACTCGCATCGAAACGGAAAACATCCTCGCCGCCTCGCGTCTGGTCTCCGGTATCACCGGCTTCCCGGTTCAGCCGAACAAGGCCATCGTCGGTGCCAACGCCTTCGCCCACGAGTCGGGCATCCACCAGGACGGCGTGCTCAAGCACCGCGAGACCTACGAGATCATGTCCGCGCAGTCGGTCGGCTGGAACGCCAACAAGATGGTCATGGGCAAGCATTCCGGTCGCGCCGCGTTCCGCTCGCGCCTGGAGGAGCTGGGCATCGTGCTGGAAGGCGACGAGCTGAACGCCGCCTTCGGCCGCTTCAAGGAACTGGCCGACAAGAAGCACGAAATCTTCGACGAAGACCTGCAGGCGCTGGTCTCCGACACCCTGGCCGACGAGGCACCGGAGCATTACAAGCTGGCCAGCCTGGAAGTGGCAAGCAAGACCGGCGTGGTGCCGCAGGCGCAGCTGGTGCTGAGCATCGATGGCGCCGAACGTAGCGCGACCGCCCAGGGCTCCGGGCCGGTGGACGCCACCTTCAAGGCCATCGAGACCATCGCCGATTCGGGCGCCACCCTGCAGCTGTATTCGGTCAATGCCATCACCCAGGGCACCGATTCCCAGGGCGAGGTGACCGTGCGGCTGGAGAAGGGCGGGCGCATCGTCAACGGCAATGGCGCCGACACCGATATTGTCGTCGCTTCGGCCAAGGCCTATCTCAACGCGCTGAACCTGATGCAGGTCGGCGCCAAAGCTCATCCACAGGTGGAAGGCGTTTGATCAGCGAAACCCGGCGTCGAGCCTATCTCGACGCCATGCAGGTGGCCGTCTGGCTGCCGCGTACCGAGCTGCCCTTCGCTGCACCATCGCGGCTGGAATTGCTGCTGCCGCAAGCCGAGCCGGAAAACGTTTGCGAGCCGGCAGACCCTGACGAGACCGTAGAGGCCTCGCCGGCACAGGTTCCGGTAGTGGCTCCTGCCGCACGATCCGAAGTGCCGCGACCCCGTATCGCCATGCCGGAGCCGAAGAAGCCCGAGCCGGTCGCGGTCCCGGAGATACCGGCGGAGCAGCAAAAGCCTATCGCGCCGCCGCCACGCTTCGCCCTGCAGCTGCTGCGCGCCGGCAGCGTGCTGTTGCTGGTCGAGTTGCCCACGGGCGAATCCTTCCAGAGCCGCGATCCGGCCTACATCCTGCTCAAGGATCTGCTGCGCGCCGCGCGCCTGCCGGACAAGCCGCAGCAGGTCGGCGACGGCGAGCCGATCCGCTGGCCGCTGCTGCAGGGCGGCAATCTCGATCAGGGTGCCGACGCCGCGCGCGATTATGTGCAAGGCGTGATGGCTGCCGAGCTGGAAGAGATGGGTTGTGACTGCATCTGGCTGATCGGCCAGCCGGCGCTGCGCCATGCCGGCGAAGTGGATGAAGATGCCTGCTACCGCGAGGTGGCCATCGAAGGCCTCGGCCACGCGCTGGCCATGCCTGGTCTGGAGCATCTGATGGAGCAGCCGGCTGCCAAGGCCGAACTGTGGAAGGCCCTGCGCCGCAGCATGCCACGCTGGAAGATAGGTTCATGAGTGATGCCGTCAGCTTCCGCCCGATGACCGCGGGGGATATCGATAACGTATTGAAGATCGAATACGCCGCCTTCAGCCATCCCTGGACACGCGGCATTTTCACCGATGCCTTGTCGGCCTACGAATGCTGGGTCATGTTCGAGGGCGAGCAGCAGGTCGGCCATGGCGTGATCAACGTGATCATCGACGAGGCGCACCTGCTCAATATCACCGTCAAGCCGCAAAGCCAGGGACACGGGTTGGGCCTGCGTCTGCTGGAACATCTGATGACGCGGGCCTACGAGCGCGGTGGGCGCGAATGCTTTCTCGAAGTTCGCGCCAGCAACGGCTCGGCTTATCGTCTCTACGAGCGCTACGGCTTCAACGAAGTGGGCCGGCGCCGGGACTATTACCCGGCAGCGGAAGGGCGCGAGGATGCGCTGGTGATGGCCTGTACCTTGCTGGATTGATTCGGTCCGGAGTACGCCTTCGGAAACCCGGATTACGCCTTCGGCTAATCCAGGCTACGGCCTACAGGTTTTTCATGATCCGACCGGTTTGTCCCGTCCGGAGTCCAGCGGTGCGTCGCCTTCCAGCTCGTCGTCGGAGAGGATGTCCTGGTCCTCTTCCAGCAGGCTGTCGTCATCTTGCAGCACCGCGTTGCCGCTGCTGACGCCGGTGTCCGGGTCGCCATCGGCGGGGCCGTCCCAGGGCTTTCCATCGAGCGGGTCGCGACGCGCCTGCTCGGCTTCGTCCAGACCTACGTCGGCGCCGATCTGGTGTTCCGATACCACGCTCAAGTCCTGATCGGCGGGGCCTCCGTGGCCGCGCTCGCGGGATGAACGGGCACCATCGTCGGGAATCTGCGTTTCGGGTGTCAGGTCATCCATGGTGGCGCCGCTATCGGGCACTTCGCCCGCAGTCATCCCAGCTTCGGCGACGCGCTCCGGCGGGAATTCGTCTTCCACCTCCTCGCGTGGCACTTCGTCGCCGATGCGGCCCTTGCGCTCGTCCCGGCGCTGGTCGAAGTCGAGTTGCTCCATGGAGCCCATGCGGTCTTCGGTATCGTCGATTTCCGTGGGCGTATAGGGCTTGCGATCGTTCATGGCAATGTCCTGCGTGAATGGCCAGTCTTGCTGGTTGTGACTGAAGGCTCGGACGAAGATTCCACCTTGCCGCTGGCCGGTTCGGTTTGTCGTACGGGCCAGCGAACCACCTTGGTCGATCCGGAGTCTAGGGAACATGGACAAACAAAACGATCGGCCCGAAACAGACGTCCGGCGCTGTGCTTTTTTCTTCGATGTGGACGGAACGCTGGCGCACATACAGCCCCGTCCCGAACTCGTATTCATCCCGCCCCGCGTGCTGGCGGCGCTGGAACAGCTGCATGCCGGCGACATTCCCGTGGCGGTCATTTCCGGACGACCGCTGAGCCAGCTCGACGCGCTGCTCGCGCCACTGCGGCTGCCGGCGGCGGGCATCCATGGTGCCGAACGGCGCACTGCCGATGGCCGGCTGCAGCAACTGGCCCTCGATGTCGAGGTTTTCCATGACATCGAGCAGGCGCTTGTTCGTGCCTGTGTCGAGCATCCCGGCCTGAGGCTGGAAAACAAGGGCGTCGCCTTTGCCCTGCATTTTCGCCTGGCGCCCGAGCTGGAAGAGACGGCGCGTGCCCTTGCCGAGGCTTTTGTCGAGCGTTACGGCGAGGTGCTGGCGCTGCAGCCAGGCAAATGCGTGTTCGAGCTCAAACCGCGCGGCGCCAGCAAGGGCGAAGTGATCCATGCATTCATGCAGGAGGCGCCCTTTCTCGGACGATTCCCGGTATTCGTGGGTGATGACAGGACCGACGAGGCCGGTTTCGAAGTCGTCAACCAACTGGGCGGACTGAGCATCAAGGTGGGTGGTGGCGAGACTTTGGCCACGCAACGACTGGATTCGGTGGACGCTGTCGGTGCCTGGCTTGGCACGCTGCTCGACGGGCTGGACGATCTGCCGGAAAACAACAATAAAACAGACCGAAGCGAGAGCGCCCCATGAGCCGACTGATAGTGGTTTCCAACCGGGTGGCGCCGATCAAGGCGGGCAAGGTCGCCGCCGGCGGGCTTGCGGTAGGTGTGTACGATGCGCTGCGTCAGACCGGCGGTATCTGGTTTGGCTGGAGCGGAGAAGTCAGCAGCACGCCGCAGACCAATACCGAGATCATCGGCAATATCACCTACGTTACCCTGGGCCTGACCCGGCAGGATTATGACCAGTATTACCGCGGCTTCTCCAACGCCACGCTCTGGCCGATCTTTCATTACCGCATCGATCTGGCCCGCTACAATCGCCAGGAATACAATGGCTATCGGCGGGTCAACGCCATGCTGGCGGCAAAGCTCAAACCGCTGCTAAAACCCGACGACATCATCTGGATCCACGACTACCACCTGATCCCCTTTGCCGAAGAGTGTCGCCGGCTGGGTATTCGCAACCGCATCGGTTTCTTCCTGCATATCCCCTTTCCGCCACCGGAAATTCTCACCGTCATCCCGCCGCACAACGAGCTGCTGAAGACGCTTTGCTTTTACGATCTTATCGGTTTCCAGACCGAAACCGATCGTCTGGCCTTCCAGGACTACATGACCCGGGAAGTGCGTGGCGTCCTCGAAACCGACGGCAGCCTGACCGCTTATGGGCAGAATTTCCGTGCCGGGGTCTATCCCATCGGCGTGGTGCCGGATGAAATCCGCGACCTTGCAGAATCCAGCAAGGGCCGTCGGCGGCCCATGCGGCGCATCACGGATATCGCCCGTAAAAAAATCATCAGCGTGGATCGGTTGGATTACTCCAAGGGCCTGGTGGAACGTTTCAAAGCTTATGAAGCCTTTCTCGATCACTTTCCGGAGCATCGCCGGGGGGTCGAATTCATTCAGATCGCGCCTACCTCGCGCTCTGACGTCAAGACCTACCAGAACATCCGCAAGCAACTGGAAAGCGAAGCGGGGCATATCAACGGTCGGCTGTCGGACCTCGACTGGACGCCCCTGCATTACCTCAACAAAAGTCATGATCGGCGGGTTCTGATGGGGCTTTTTCGCGATGCCGATATCGGCTTCGTCACGCCGTTGCGCGACGGTATGAACCTCGTCGCCAAGGAATACGTGGCCTCACAGGATCCCGAAGACCCAGGCGTGCTGGTGCTGTCGCGCTTCGCCGGGGCTGCCCGTGAGCTGACCTCTGCACTGATCGTCAATCCCTATGACTGTATCGGCATGGCCGAAGCCCTCGACCGCGCCCTGCGCATGCCGCTCGCGGAACGCAAGGACCGCTACGAGCACATGATGCGCATCATCCGCATCGCTGACCTAGACGCCTGGCGCGACACTTTCCTGCGTGACCTGCGGGCCTTTTCATCCCGCCCCAGAGCGCAGACGCAGGCGAGCCCGTTGTTCAATGTCTGATCAGGCTTTCCCCGTTTCGGCAAAGCAGGGTGTGACGTCGCGCGCAAGGCGCTTGTCAAAACGCCGACCGGTTCGTAACGTGCGTGTCGGAATGAAAGGGCAGGGCAGTCAATGAGCGACGATCTTCAACAATTATTCGAAAACAACGCGCGCTGGGCCGAGGCCATTACCGAAGAGGATCCGACCTTCTTCAGCAAGCTGGCCAAGCAGCAGGAGCCCGAATACCTCTGGATCGGCTGCTCCGACGCGAGAGTGCCAGCCAACGAGATCGTCGGCATGTTGCCTGGCGACCTCTTCGTCCATCGCAACGTCGCCAACGTCGTGCTGCACACCGACCTCAATTGCCTGTCGGTGATCCAGTACGCGGTCGACGTGCTCAAGGTCAAGCACATCCTGGTCACCGGCCACTACGGCTGCGGCGGTGTGCGCGCCTCCATGCGTGACGACCAGCTGGGCCTGATCGACGGCTGGCTGCGTACCATCCGTGACCTCTACTACGAGCACCGCGACCACATCGCCAGCTTCCCCACCGAGGAAGCCCAGGTCGACCGCATGTGCGAGCTCAACGTCATCCAGCAGGTCGCCAATGTCAGCCACACCAGCATCGTCCAGAACGCCTGGCACCGTGGCCAGCCGCTGGCCGTGCATGGCTGCATCTACGGCATCAAGGATGGCATCTGGAAAAACCTCAACGTGACCATCAGCAGCCCGGAACAATTGCCGCCGCAATACCGTCTCCGTCCGCGTCGCCCAGCCTGATGACCGAAAGTCGCACATGGGCCTTCGCCGGCCTGCTGCTCGCCGTGCTGTGCTGGAGTGGCAACGCGCTGGTGGCGCGCGCCTTCCATGAAGAGATCCCGCCGCTGAGTCTGTCGTTCTGGCGCTGGTCGCTGGCGACCTGCCTCCTGTTGCCCTTCGTGGTGCGTTCGATCTGGACTCATCGCCAGACCCTGCGTGCCGCCGGCTGGCGTCTGCCCATCGTCGCGGCGCTCGGCATCGCCAGCTACAACACGTTGCTGTATTCCGCCGCGCAAAGCACCGAAGCCATCAACCTCACGCTGCTCAACACCTGCATGCCGCTGTTTGCCTTTCTTGGCGCCGGCCTGCTGCTGGGCGAATGGCCGGCACGCCGCGCCTGGTTCGGCATGGCGATTGCCGCAGCGGGCCTGCTCTACCTGATCAGCCGAGGCAGCTGGACAGCCTTCGTCAGCCTGTCGTTCCAGAAAGGCGACCTGCTGATGCTCGTGGCGGTGCTGGCCTGGACCCTCTACACCCTGCTGCTGCGGCGTTGGGCAAGGTTTCTGCTGGTGCCGGCGTTGACGCTGCTGGGCGTGCTGATGCTGATCGGTGTGCCGCTGATCACACCCTTCTACCTCTACGAGTACAGCCAGGTCGGCGGTTTCGCACCCACTCCCGGCAATCTTGCCGCCGTCGCCTACACCGCCATCTTCGCCTCGCTGGTGGCCTATCTGGCCTGGAACCATGGCGTGCGCGTCATCGGCGCCCCGAAGGCCGCCATGACCACCTACCTGATGCCCGTCTTCACCGCGATCATCGGCTGGCTGGTGCTGGGCGAAGGCTTGCAGACCTTCCACTGGATCGGCGGCGGGCTGATCTTTAGCGGGCTGCTGCTGGCGACCCGCAGCGCGACGGGCGAGGCGGCGCGCTGAGAGCGACTCGTCTCGCTCGCCGTCAGCGCTTGCTGTTATCGCACACCATATGTCCCTTCATGGCCTCCTGCTTGACGATGAACTCGCCCAGCAGCGGGCGGCTTTGCAGATAGTGCTCGGTGGTCTTGTGGTGCGCGAAGGCCGCTTCGTCGCGGTACAGCTCGTAGAGATAGACGAGATCGGGATCAGCCAGATCCTGGATGACGTCGAATACCAGGCAATCCGGTTCGTTCTGTACCGAGGCGGCGGCGTTGATGCGCATCGTCTCCATGAACCGGTCGAACGAGCCTGGCGCGAGTTGGGTTTTCAGGATGAGACAGTACATGAGCGCTCCGTTTTGTTTTAAGGTAGATGCTCGATTGTATACAGGGGATAACAAGATGCCACAGCGTCCCGGTCGCCTTAACGGCCTGCGCCATCTGGCGCTCACCGTACCGAATCTCGAAGAGTGCGAGCGTTTCTACGTCGATGTGCTGGGTATGGAGGTGCTCAACCGAGCCAGCAAGGACCTCGTCTACCTGACGTGCGGCAACGACAACCTGTCCCTGGGCCGCGCCTCGGAAAAAAGCAGCGGCGTCCAGGCGATGGACCATTACGGCTTCATCGTCGACACCCTGGAAGAACTGCACGCCTGGTACGAATACCTGAAGGCCCAAGGCGTCACCATGCTCGACCGCCCCTTCGCCCACCGCGACGGCGCCCACAGCTTTCATGTGCTCGACCCCGCGGGGAATACCGTGCAGCCGCTTTATCATCCGGCGGTGTCGGGGCAGCGGTTTAGTTGATATGACAGCTGCAAGCGGGTACGGCGTTAGGTCGAGTGGCCATTGGATTTGAAAATCCAAAGCTATCGATCCGGCATCGAAGCCGATTCGGATAGTTTGCGGGACACGCCTTGCGCCATCGCGGCGGCGGCTGAATGGAGAGCCCGGCGGGCAACGTTGCAAGTCTTAATGAACAGCTGAAACGGGCGAAAGTAGGGCTTCCTGACGTCTGCCTTCGGCCCAGGCTGTGTAAAAACGCTGGCATCGACCTTGCTGTGATTTGATGGATTCAAATCAGTGGGGGATGCCGATGAAGCGTTTTATCCAGGGAGAGCATCGAGGCCAAAGTGTGTTGCTTCCCGAGAGCCTGGATGACTACGTGGCGGACACCAACCCGGTGCGTGTGGTCGATGTGTTCGTCGATGAACTCGATCTTGGTCAACTCGGTTTCGAGGGCGTTGTCCCCGCAGAAACTGGTAGGCCTGCTTACCATCCTGCCGTCCTGCTGAAGATCTACATCTACGGCTATCTCAATCGCATCCAGTCCAGTCGCCGCCTTGAGCGAGAGGCCCAGCGCAACGTCGAGCTGATGTGGTTGACCGGGCGCCTGATGCCGGACTTCAAGACCATTGCCAACTTCCGCAAGGATAACGGTAAGGCCATCCGCGGCGTTTGTCGGCAGTTTGTCGTGCTGTGCCAGCAGCTCGGTCTGTTCGCCGAAGCGCTGGTGGCTATCGACGGTAGCAAGTTCAAGGCGGTCAACAATCGTGATCGCAACTTCACCAGTGCCAAGTTGCAACGGGGGATAGAGGAAATCGAATCCAGCATCAGCCGCTACCTCACCGCCCTGGACACTGCCGATCGGCAGGAACCTGTCGTGGCACAAGCCAAGGCCGAGCGACTGCACAGCAAGATCGCGGCGTTAAAAGTGAAGATGCAGGAACTCCAGGCCATCGAGATCCAGCTTCAGACCGCCCCAGACAAGCAGATTTCACTGACCGATCCTGATGCACGCTCGATGATGACGTGCGGCACCGGGATGGTCGGTTACAACGTCCAGGCTGCGGTCGATACGAAGCATCACCTGATCGTGACGCACGAAGTCACCAACGACGGCGTCGACCGTGATCAACTGAGTAGCATGGCCATGCAGGCGCGGGAAGCGATGGGCGTGGAAGCGCTCTCGGTGGAGGCTATTTCAAGAGCGAGGAAATCCTCGCCTGCCACGAAGCTGGCATCACTGCTTTCGTGCCCAAGATTCTGACTTCGGGAGCGACAGCGGCTGGCCGCTTTGGCAAAGGTGACTTCATCTATGACGCGGCAAGGAACGAGTATCGTTGCCCGGCAGGGCAAAGCCTGATCTGGCGCTTCTCACACGTCGAGAAAGGGCTAAAACTGCACCGTTACTGGAGCTCGAACTGCCAAAGGTGTGCGCTGAAAGATCAGTGCACACCGAGCGCACAGCGCCGGGTGAGTCGCTGGGAGCATGAGTCGGTGCTCGATGCGATGCAGACTCGTCTGGATCAGGCACCGGAGATGATGCGCATCCGCCGTCAGACGGTGGAGCATCCATTCGGCACGTTGAAGGCCTGGATGGGCGCTACTCATTTCCTCACCCGAACGCTCGACCGGGTGAGCACGGAAATTAGCCTGCATGTGCTCGCCTACAACTTCAAACGGGTGCTGAATCTGCTGGGCAATGGCGCGCTGATGGCTGCGATGAGGGTCTGAAACCCCATTGGCAGATCGTTGAACTCATCGCCAAGCATCGCAGATACACACTTGCCCGAATTGGCTGAATACATCGGATCGACACACCAAGAGCCCGTAGGGCCTCTGGGCGCCGCTAAAACAATCCAATATCCAGCTATCCATCGCCCGCTGCGTTTTTACACGGCCTGGGCCATAAGCAGCCGGTCAGACATCAGCATCCAAACCTGCGAGAACGGACAGTAGGTTCAACGCTATCGGTAGTATTCCAACCGTCATTTTTATTGACACCCCGAACCCCTCCCCAGTAATGTCCGCCTCCCTCCTTTCCGGCCACCTCTGCCGTGAACCGCCCAGGCGTTAACTCGCGAAGCGGTCATACAAGTTGCCGACACTTTTACGGTCGCTATCTACTAGCGCGCCTCATTTCCGGTATTAAGTGTAAAGGATGATTCTATGATCATTCGTCAGGCTATTAACGCCGACCATCCGCTGCTGCTCAACATTTGGCAGCGCTCCGTTCGCGCCACTCATCACTTCCTGCAAGAATCCGTTATCGAGGAATTGCTTCCTCAGCTCCGTGATAACTACCTGCCCGCTGTTGAATTATGGGTTGCGGTGGATACGAAGGACTCGCCGTTAGGCTTTATTGGGCTCAATGAAAACCACGTAGAGATGCTCTTCATCGAGCCTGATCTGCGAGGGAAAGGTATTGGCCGCGCGCTATTGGATCATGCCCGAAGCTCGCGCAAACAGATGAGTGTTGACGTGAATGAGCAGAACCCCGAAGCGGTAGGGTTCTATTTACATTACGGGTTTGTTCAAACAGGTCGCTCTCCGCTTGATGGCGAGGGTCGCCCCTTCCCCTTGCTTCACCTGAGCTTGCCCGTCTAGGACAGTAATCGTGAATCGCTCCTAAGCTCTGCTTCGGGGCGATTCCAAATCCCAGCTCAGGCATCAAGCTTGAAATCTTTTGTTGGTCTTCCAGATGAGACGGCGTCCATTGATGCGGTAGCAATTACCTCATCTCACCTGCTCGTTGTGTCGACAGCCGTTTCATAATGGTTTGTTGCTTTTGGCTCAAGCTTACGTTGACGAGCTTCCTGTTACGAATGTTCCTGAGTGACCGCTTCTGCCGATAATGACGCTATTCAACTTCTCTGCCTGTAATTTCTGAGCATAAAGAACACGAAGACTCCCAGAAGTCCCATCATTGCCGAGGACGTCATCAGCAACATTGCATGCGTCACCGAGAAGGCTTCTTTAGCAGCCTCAATCAGGGCTGCGCTTTGGGGCTTCGTCAGGCTTTGAGCGACGACGTAGCTATCACCAATCGAGCTTGCTGCACGCTCTGCCAGTGGTTGCGCAAGATCGGCTGGTAGCGAGATGGTGCGGCTGAATATGCTGGACATAAATACACCGAAAAAGGTGATTCCGAGGCCGGTGCCGAGTTCGTATGCGGTGGCTTCCAGCGAGCCCGTCGCCGCGCCCTCGCTGGCCTCGACCGAGCCCATGATGGCGATGGACGAGGCTGTCAGGCCGATGCTGAGGGTCAGGCCCAGCAAAGCCAACATTGCCGGCACCCAAAAGCCAGGCGTGTGGAAATCTGCCAGGGCCAGGAATGCCAAGGCCACCGCCGACAACCCCAGGGATGCACTGGCCACCAGACGCAGGCCGCAGAGGTTGGACAGGTAGCCCGCTACCGGGCCACCGATGGCAGCCGCAACCATGATCGGGATCATAAAGATACCGGCCTGCAACGGTGTTCTGTCCAGCACGTATTGCAGCTCCTGTGCCAGCGTCAGCTCGACGCCGGCCAGGGCGCCGCTCGCCACCGTCGCCATGATTATCCCGGCCAGGATTGCCGGGCGCGAGAACAGTGACAGGTCGAGCATCGGCGTCGCCGAGCGCAGTTGCATGCGCGCGAAAATACTGAGCAGGCCAAGCCCCAGCAGCGCCACTGCCACTGCCATGACCATAGCCAGCGGCTGTGTGGCGCCGACGGCGGCCTTGATGCCGTATACCAACGCCAGCATGCCGGCGATCAGCAACAGGGCCTGGCCCAGTGCCCAGGTGCCAGACGTGGTTTCTTCGCTACGCGGCAGCAGGAGGAACACCAGCGGCCCGACCACCAGCATGATCGGCACGTTGATCAGAAAGGCCGAGCCCCACCAGAAGTGCTCCAGCAGCGCCCCGCCGATCAGCGGGCCGACCGCCGCACCAGCAGCGCCGACCGTGCCCCACAGGCCCAGAGCCATGGCGCGTTCATTTTCGTCCTCGAAGGTGCGGCGGATGATGCCCAGCACGCAGGGCAGGATCATCGAACCGCCTAGGGCCAGCAGCACCCGTGCGCCAATGAGCAGGGCAGGATTCGGCGCGAAGGCGGCCAGCAGCGAGGCGATACCGAACACCGTCAGGCCAATGAGCAGTACGCGGCGGTTACCGACACGGTCGGCCAGGGTGCCCATGGGTACCAGCAGGCCCGCCATCAACAGTGGGTAGATATCGATGATCCACAACACTTCGGTGGCCGAGGCGCCGAGCGCCAGGGTCAGCGAGGGCACGGCAATGTGCAGGATAGTCATATCAATGACTACTGGCAGGAAAGCCAGCATGACGGCCAGCAGGATCAGCCAGCGACGAGGGGTGACGGCACGCATGGATGTGCTCATTGAAAAAGGGGCAGGCCTATTATCCTCCGCCAAGGCCGCCTTTGCTGAAGCGTTGGAGCCCTATCATCCACGATGCTTGCTCGCGGTTTGAAGGCCGTGAAAAGAAGCTGAGCCGCAGCCATCTTCCCTGGTCTGGACTTCTTCAGGTGCCTTGTGGCTACGGAGCTTCGAGACTTGCGCTCGCCACCGGGTAACCGATTGGAGCCGTTGCAGGGCAACCGGGCCGGGCAACATAGCATCAGGATCAATGACCAGTGGCGGATCTGCTTTGTTTGGACAGACGCAGGCCCCACGCAAGTCGAAATCGTCGACTACCACTGAGGAGGTGGCTACATGGCAATTAACGGCATGCGCCCCGTTCACCCTGGTGAAGTGTTGCGCGAAGAGTTTCTGGAGCCTCTGGGGATTACTCCTGCTGCGCTTGCGCGTGCACTGCACGTATCGGCACCGACCATCAATGACATTGTGCGCGAGCGTCGTGGAGTGACTGCTGATACGGCTATCCGGCTGGGTCGCTACTTCGATACATCTGCCCAGTTCTGGATGAACCTGCAGTCCGACTACGCATTGGCGACAACCTATGCGGCAAGCGGCGAAGAGATCGAGCATGCAATCGAGCCGCTTCGAGTGGTTGGCTGACGGCGTGGACATGGTGTAGTCACTCCGTAGTCATCGGCCCAAAACAAAAAGGGCCTACCTTTCGGTAAGCCCTTGTTTTGTTTGGTGGCTACGCAGGGACTTGAACCCCGGACCCCAGCATTATGAATGCTATGCTCTAACCAACTGAGCTACGTAGCCAAGTGGCGCGCATTATTCTCGTCGGGCGGTTGTGTGTCAAGCTTTTGGCCGCGCTTTTTCTGCCTGCTTTTTCAAACGCTTATGCCGCTGTCAGGTCGCCGTGAGAGCTGGATGTTGCGGCTGGCCGGGGATATTCAGGGTGACCAGCAGGCCGTCTGGCTGGTTGTTGAATTTCAGTTCACAGCCACAGCGTTCGACGATGGCCTGTACGATTGCAAGCCCCAGTCCGCTGCCTCCATGGGCCGATTGTCGCCAGAAACGTCGGGTGGCCTGGGGTAGCTGTTCGGCTGACAGGCCAGGCCCCTGATCCTTGACCTGAAAGCTGACATGGCCAGCCTGGCGCAGCACGCTGAGCCTGACCGGTGCATCCGTGCCGCTGTGGCACAGGGCGTTGTCCAGCAGGTTGCGCAGCGCCGTGATGGCCAGCAGTGGAGGAATATTCAGGGTGGCTTGTGCGATCTCGGGTGTCAGCAGCAACTCGATGGCCTGCCCAGTGTCCTCGATGGCCTGCCGAGCGATTTGCTCGGCGTTGTACTGCTGACCATCCTCGAATGACAGGCTGCCTTCCACTCGTGCCAGCAGGAGCAGTTGTTCCAGGGTGTGTTGCAGCCGGTCCGCGCCTTTTTCGGCCTGGACCAGGGCTTGGCGCGCAGTCTCGCCTTCGGTGATGTGGGCGACCTGCAGGTGCGTCTTGATGACGGTTAGCGGGCTGCGCAATTCGTGGGCGACATCGTTGGTCAGCTGGCGCTCGCGCTCCACGGCCTGGGCGATGCGCTCGAACAGCTGGTTCTGGGTTTCGACCAGTGGGCGTAGTTCGCTGGGCAGCGTCTGTGCGGGCAGCGGCGACAGGGCACCGGCATTGCGTCGGGTCAGTGCCTCGCTGATCTGCCGGAGCGGGGCCAGGCCGTGGCCGATGCCCAGCCAGAGCACCAGCAGGCTGCCCAGCAAGGCCAGCGCTACCGGAGTTGCCGCGCTGAGCCAGATGGCGTTTTCCAGGGTGGTGCGTTCGTCGAGGCGGTCGGCAGTGGTGATGCGCAGTCCGTCGTGCTCCAGGGTGAAGCTGCGCCAGGGCAAGCCTTCGATGAGCTGCGTGCGAAAGCCGGGCTGATTGGCGTCGAGGGTCCTGTCGGCTGTGGCGTGACTGCGGGCCAGTACCTGCCCACGCAGTGAGCTGATCTGGCAGGTCAGGCCGTTGGGAATGCCAAGCTGTTCGGCACTCAGCGGTTGCTGGAAGTCATCGGCGACGGAGGCGGATGGCAGTTGCGCCATCATCCCGGCGACCATCCTGGCCGAAGCGGCCAGGCGCTGGTCGAGCGCCTGCATCATCTGATTGTGCAGGTCGTAGAGCATCCAGGTCGCAGTCAGCCCCCATAGCAGCACAAAGGCCAGGCTGAGATTCAGCGTCAGGCGCAGACGCAGGCTCATGCGCGCGATCGTCCCGATGAGGTAGCCGCCCCCAGTCGATAGCCCAGCCCGCGGATGGTTTCGACGATGTCACTGCCAAGCTTGCGGCGCAGGTTGTGGATGTGCACGTTCAGGGCGTTGCTTTCGACATCACCGTCCATGCCGTAGATGGCGTCCTTGAGCTGTTCAGCGCTGAGGATTCTGCCGGGATTGTGCAGCAGGCTTTGCAGCAGCGCCTGTTCGCGCCGGGAGAGAACGATGGGCTGGTCTTCGAGCCAGGCCTGTTGCTCGGTGGGGTCATATTTCAGTAGGCCATGCTCGATCAGGTTGCTGCTGCGGCCATTGGCGCGACGCAGCAGGGAGTGCAGCCGCGCCGCCAGTTCGCGTAGATCGAAGGGTTTGAGCAGGTAATCGTCGCCACCGGCCTGCAGGCCCGTGACCCGCTCGTTGACCGCATCGCGGGCGGTGAGGATCAGCACCGGCAACTGCATGCCACGCCGGCGCAGACGTTGCAGCAGGCTGAGACCATCTTCATCGGGCAGCCCCAGATCGAGCACGAGAATGTCGAAGTGGGTCGAGCGCAACATGCTCTCGGTGCCGGCGGCAGTCAGGCTGTGGCTGACAACCAGCCCCAGCGCCTGGAGCCCGGCGATGATGCCGCTGGCAATCAGCGGGTCGTCTTCAGCAAGCAGAACGTGCATGAGCGGTCCGAAATCAAGAGGGCGCGACAGTAGCGGATAAGCCCCCGGCTGTGTACCCGGACCAAAAGGCTATGGGGAGGGCGGGACGCTTAATACTGCCTTAATCCTCTTTCGGCAGGCTGCAATACACGCACTATGACTGGGGCTTTTGGTTCTGGGGTGTGGTGGCAGGTCGTGGTTATTACAGGGGGCAGGCAATGAGAATGACAGGACCCTTGATGGGCGCCATCGCCTTGGCAGGCATGGGCATGGCCACTGGTTCGTACGCTCAAACGGACATGGACGAAGGCGCTTCACTGGCCGTGGTATGTGCCAGCTGCCACCAAGCTGATGGCGGTGGCATGAATATTCCGGGTGGCGAGTCCTGGCCGCGACTCGCCGGCCTGGATGCCGACTACATGAGCAAACAGTTGCGGGACTTCAAGAGTGGCAAGCGCAGCAATCCGAGCATGCAGCCCTTCGCCAGCATGCTCGATGAGCGGCAGATGCGGCTGGTGGCCGAGTATTACAGCCGGTTGCCCGCCACACCCGGAAAGGGCGGCGAACAGGCGACTGAACAGGAGCTTGCCCACGGCGAGAAGCTGGCGCTGCAAGGCGACTGGGATCGCTACATCGTGCCGTGCCGAAGCTGCCATGGGCCGGATAACCAGGGCGCGGGTGAGCACTTCCCCGGCATTGCCGGGCAGCACGCGGACTATATCGCCGGGCAGCTGCGTGCCTGGCAGGAAGGGACGCGGGACAACGATCCGCAGCATCTGATGGCGGCGATTGCCGAGCGTATGAGCGTCGAGGACATCCAGGCGGTCTCGCGCTGGCTTTCGCTTCAGCCCAGCCGGGAGGACGGCCAATGATCATCTTGAACGCTACCCTGACTGCAATCGTCCTCGGTCTGGGTGCCGGCCTGGCGCAGGCCGAGGCGCGTTACGGCACTGATATGCCCCAGCCCAGGCCCGGCGAATATGTGCATGTTCCGCCAACCCTGGAAGACCTGGAAAAAAGCCAGCTTCACCCTGAGCTGAAGCGCGTCATCCGGCGTGGCCATGACCTGTTCGTGAACACGCAGCAATTGCGCGGCAAGAACGTGTTCAACAGCATGAACTGCAACAGCTGCCACATGGGCGAGGGGCGCCTGCCATTCGCCGGTCCGGTCTGGCCGGCAGTGGTGACGCTGCCCAACTACCGGCCCAAGAACGATCATGTGAACAACCTCGAAGAGCGCATCGCCGGCTGTTTCAGTTATTCCATGAACGGCATGCCGCCGGACTATGGCAGTGACGACATGCTGGCCCTGACCGCCTATCACCAGTGGTTGGCCAAGGGGGTGCCGATGTATCAGAACGGGCAGAACATGTACGGTCGCGGCTATCCGAAGCTGCCCGAGCCGGCGCTGGGCATGGATTACCAGCGTGGTAGCCAGGTCTATGCGGAAAACTGCGCGCTCTGCCATGCCGCCGATGGCAGCGGCCTGGAGCAGAAGGGCAAAGTGGTCTTCCCGCCGGTATGGGGTGATGCCTCCTACAACTGGGGGGCCGGCATCAGCCGGCATTTCACCCTGGCTTCCTTTATCAAGCACAACATGCCGCTGGGCCGCCCGAACAGCCTGAGCGACCAGGACGCCTGGGACGTGGCCTACTACATCAACAGCCAGGAACGCCCGCAGGATGCGCGCTACACCGGTGATGTCCGGGAAACGCGCGCCAGGTACCTGGAAACCTTCCACACCCACACCAACTACGGGCTGGAAGTGGAGGGGCGCCTGCTGGGCGATCACGACAATGTGGGTGAAAAGGACTTTCTCAAACCCGAGATTCTGCGCCCGCGTACTTTCACCGCCGAATGACATCAGGGACGTGCGTCGCCCCTGCCTTCACTGAATGGAACCCTTTATGCCGACCATGACTCTGCCGGGGCGAGGCCTTGCCCTGGGTTTGCTGCTGGTGCCCGCTGCGGCGATTGCGGATTTCTTCGAGGACAGCAAGCAGTCGCTTGAGTTGCGCAACTTCTATATGAACCGGGATTACCGCGACGCAACTGACAGCACCAATACCCGACCGCCGAAACTGGTGAACAAGGATGAATTTCGCAGCAAGTCCGAAGAGTGGGCGCAGGGGGTAATCCTGCGCTACGAATCGGGTTTTACCGAAGGCACTTTCGGGCTGGGCGTCGATGCCATCGCCGGCCTGGGCATTCGCCTGGACTCCGGGCGCGGTCGCAGCGATACGCAGTTGCTGCAGATCGACCGCAGCGAGGGCCGTGCGGAACGCAGCTACGGCGATCTGGGACTGACCGCCAAGGCCAGGGTGGCCGAGAGCGTATTGCGGGTCGGTACATTGATGCCGCGTCTGCCGTCGGTCAGCGCCAATCTGGAAGGACGCCTGCTCCCGCAGAGCTTCCAGGGCGCGCAGTTGACCAGTACCGATATTGACGGGCTGTCCTTCAACCTCGGGCATCTGAACCGGATCAACCAGCGCTATTCGTCTGATCACGAGCCCATGACGCTGAACAACATTCCCCGAGGCATGCCGGTAAACAAGGCGGGCAGGTTTTCCCCCGGCAAGGTCGGGCAGAGCGACAGCTTCGACTTCGCCAGCTTCAGTTACCGCTGGAATCCGGGGCTGACCACGGCCTACAACGTTTCCCGGCTGGAGGGGCTGTACAGGCAGCATATCCTCAACGGCGTGCATGTCTTGCCGCTGGGTGAAGGGCGCTCTCTCAGGACTGATCTGCGCCTCTCCAGGTCCTCCGACGATGGCGGGACCAACGTGGACAACAAGGCCTTCTCCGGCATGCTGAGCTATGCCTTCGGCCATACCCGACTGGGCGTGAGCTACCAGAAGATGACCGGCGACACCGGCTACGTCTACATCAATGGCACCGATCCCTTTCTGGTCAACTATTCCCAGGTACGGGATTTCGCCAACAAGGACGAGAAGTCCTGGCAGCTCCGCTACGACTACGACTTTGCCGGTCTTGGCATTCCCGGTTTGAGCCTGTTCACCCGCTATGTCAGCGGTCATGGTGTGGACCGTGGTCCGGACCAGTCCAGCGGGCGTGAATGGGAGCGCGACTTCGACGTCACCTATGTCGTGCAGAACGGCCCGCTGAAGAACCTCAGCCTGCGTTGGCGCAACACCATGATTCGTTCGAACTTCTTCCGTGATCTGGATGAGAACCGCCTGATCGTCGGCTATCGCTTCGAGTTCTGATGGCGTCACCGCTGGCTGATCTCTCGGCGGCCAGCGGGTAGTGCGAGGTGCAGGAGGCAGGGGTGAGGCCGTTCGTCAGTGTGTGCGTCAGGTTGCAGCGTCGGCGATTCAGGGCGTTGGGCGGCAGTCTCGGTACGGCGCCTGTGTTAGTCTGCGCCTCTTTTTTGTTGCTCGAAGTCGCCAGGAGATTCCATGCGCGTGATTCGTTTGTTTGCCGCCGCGACCCTCGGTCTGCTCGGCTCCGTTGCCCTGGCCGCCGATGCCGACAAGGCGATCCGTGATGCGTTGCAGT
The DNA here is from genome assembly GCF_013522825.1 of Stutzerimonas stutzeri. GTDB lineage: Bacteria > Pseudomonadota > Gammaproteobacteria > Pseudomonadales > Pseudomonadaceae > Stutzerimonas > Stutzerimonas stutzeri_AK. The sequence continues at coordinate 72,432 of NZ_JAAMQZ010000017.1, read as the reverse complement.
CGATCCAGCCCGACATGCCCATCGAGGCCATTGCCGAAAGCCCGATGCCAGGCGTCTATCAGGTGCAGCTCAAGGGCGGGCGCCAGCTCTATGCCAGCGCCGATGGCCAGTTCGTGATCCAGGGCTATCTGTTCCAGTTCAAGGATGGTCAGGCGATCAACCTGACCGAGCAGGCCCAGAGCCGTTCGGTGGCGCAGGCCATCGCGGCGGTGCCCGTCAGCGAGATGGTCGTGTTCGCCCCGGAAAAGCCCAAGGCTCATATCACGGTGTTTACCGACACCGATTGCGTCTATTGCCAGAAGCTGCACAGTGAAGTGCCGGAGCTCAATCGCCTGGGTATCGAGGTGCGTTATATGGCGTTTCCCCGTCAGGGCATGATGAGCCACGGCGCCAGTACGCTGACCAGCGTCTGGTGCGCCAAGGACCAGCAGGCTGCGATGAACAAGGCCAAGGCCCGCAAGGACGTGCCGGTCGCTACCTGTGACAGCCCTGTTGCCGGGCAGTACGAGCTGGGCCAGATGATCGGCGTGCAGGGAACCCCTGCGATCATTCTCGCCGATGGCCAGATCATCCCCGGCTATCAGCCGGCGCCTCAGCTTGCCGAGCTGGCACTCCAGGCCAAGTGATGGCGGAGGCGCCTTCTCCAGGCGCCCGGCTGCACACTGGTTGAACTGTATCGCTCCCCGCGTTCAAAGTCTGAAGACATGCGAAGGGGGCGATCATGAAACTTGAAGGGTCCTGTCACTGCAAGGCCGTGCGTTTCTCGCTGGAATCGGCCACGCCTTATCCATTCATGCGCTGCTATTGCTCCATCTGTCGCAAGACGGCAGGTGGCGGCGGTTATGCGATCAACCTCGGCGGCGACTACCGGACGCTGGCGATAGAAGGGCGGGAGCACCTGAGCGTCTATCGGGCGCGTATGGTCGATCCTGAAACCGGCGCGGTCACCTTCAGCGAAGGGCAGCGTCACTTCTGCAGGCACTGCGGCAGCGCGCTCTGGCTATGGGACCCCGGCTGGCCGGAGCTGGTCCATCCGCATGCGTCGGCCATCGATACCGATCTACCCACGCCGCCCGAACACACTCACCTGATGCTCGACTCCAAAGCCAGCTGGGTCGAGCCGGAGATCCATGAGGGCGATAAATGCTTCGCTGACTACCCGGACGAGTCGCTGGCCCAGTGGCATGAGCGCCTCGGCCTGGGCGGGGCGGAAAGCTGAGCCCGTAGGGCCGAACTCGTTCGGCCTTTGCGCGGCGACGATGGCCGAATGAATTCGGCCCTCCAGATACTCTGTCGTATCGACCCGGAACGGGTACAGGCCCTGGTACACCTCCAGCCGATTTGACTAAATCCCGTGCGCTTCGTAATGTGCGACTCTTTTGTTCGGCTGGTGTGTCCGGTCGTTCGCTGGCAATGGGGAGTGCAGCTTGAAACCGGTGAAAGTTGGCATCTGTGGGCTGGGAACCGTCGGTGGCGGAACCTTCAATGTGCTCAAGCGCAATGCCGAGGAGATTGCCCGTCGCATCGGGCGTGGAATCGAAGTCGTGCAGATCGCGACCCGTCATCCGAATCCCCGTTGCGACACCGGTAGCATCGCCATTACCGACGACGTTTTCGCCGTCGCCGGCAACCCCGAAATCGATATCGTCGTCGAGCTGATCGGCGGCTACACCCTGGCCCATGAGCTGGTGCTCAAGGCCATCGAGAACGGCAAGCATGTGGTCACCGCGAACAAGGCGCTGATCGCCGTGCACGGCAACGAAATCTTCGCCCGCGCCCGTGAAAAGGGCGTCATCGTCGCCTTCGAGGCCTCGGTGGCAGGCGGCATTCCGGTGATCAAGGCGATCCGCGAGGGCCTGGCGGGCAACCGCATCAACTGGCTGGCGGGCATCATCAACGGCACCGGCAACTTCATCCTGACCGAGATGCGCGAGAAGGGTCGCACCTTCGAGGACGTGCTCAAGGAAGCCCAGGAGCTGGGTTATGCCGAGGCCGATCCGACTTTCGACGTCGAAGGCATCGATGCCGCGCACAAGCTGACCATTCTTGCCTCCATCGCCTTCGGCATTCCGCTGCAGTTCGACAAGGCCTATACCGAGGGCATTTCGCAGCTGACCACGGCTGACGTGAACTACGCCGAGGCGCTGGGTTATCGCATCAAGCACCTGGGCGTGGCGCGCCGCACCGACGCCGGCATCGAGCTGCGGGTGCATCCGACGCTGATCCCCGCCGACCGCCTGATCGCCAACGTCAACGGCGTGATGAACGCGGTGATGGTCAATGGCGATGCCGTGGGTTCGACGCTTTATTACGGTGCCGGCGCCGGCATGGAGCCGACCGCCTCGGCGGTGGTCGCCGATCTGGTGGACGTGGCGCGCGCGCTGAGTGCCGACCCGAGCAATCACGTGCCGCCGCTGGCGTTCCAGCCCGACGCACTGTCGGCTCATCCGATCCTGCCGGTCAGCGACTGCGAGAGCGCCTATTATCTGCGCATCCAGGCCAAGGATCATCCAGGCGTGCTGGCCCAGGTCGCGACCATTCTTTCCCAGCATGGCATCAACATCGAATCGATCATGCAGAAGGAAGCCGAAGAGCATGACGGCCTGGTGCCGGTCATCCTGGTCACCCATCGGGTGGTGGAGCAGCGCATCGACAACGCCATCTCCGCCCTCGAAACCCTCGATGACGTGGTTGGCAAGGTCGTGCGCATCCGGGTAGAGCAACTCGCTTGAGGCTGAAGGCTGGAGGCTGGACGAAAGTGCTTTTGCGTTCAGCCTCCAGCCTTCAGCGCTGTTATCGGCTTTTATGAAAGGTTTTTAGATATGCGCTATATCAGCACCCGTGGCCAGGCTCCGGCCCTGAATTTCGAAGATGTGCTGCTGGCCGGGCTGGCCAGCGACGGCGGCCTCTATGTGCCGGAGAACCTGCCGCGCTTCACCGTCGAGGAAATCGCCTCCTGGGCCGGCTTGCCGTACCACGAGCTGGCGTTCAAGGTCATGCGTCCCTTCGTGGCAGGCAGCATTCCTGATGCCGATTTCAAGCAGATTCTCGAAGAAACCTATTCTTCATCAGGGCAGGGCGTATTCGCCCATAGCGCGGTCGCACCGCTGCGCCAACTGGACGGCAACGAATGGGTGATGGAGCTGTTCCACGGCCCGACCCTGGCGTTCAAGGATTTCGCCCTGCAACTGCTCGGTCGCCTGCTTGACTACGTCCTGGCCAAGCGCGGCGAGCGGGTGGTGATCATCGGCGCCACTTCCGGTGATACCGGCTCGGCGGCCATCGAAGGCTGCCGCCGCTGCGACAACGTCGATATCTTTATCCTGCATCCGCACCAGCGCGTGTCTGAGGTGCAGCGCCGCCAGATGACCACCATCTTCGGCGACAACATCCATAACATCGCCATCGAAGGCAACTTCGACGACTGCCAGGAAATGGTCAAGGACAGCTTCGCCGACCAGGGCTTCCTCAAGGGCACCCGTCTGGTGGCGGTCAACTCGATCAACTGGGCGCGGATCATGGCCCAGATCGTCTACTACTTCCATGCGGCGCTGCAGCTGGGCGGTCCGGCGCGTTCCGTGGCGTTCTCGGTGCCGACCGGCAACTTCGGCGATATTTTCGCCGGCTACCTGGCACGCAACATGGGCCTGCCGATCAGTCAGTTGGTGGTCGCGACCAACCGCAACGACATCCTGCACCGCTTCATGAGCGGTAACCGCTACGACAAGGACACCCTGCATCCGTCGCTGTCGCCGTCCATGGACATCATGGTCTCGTCCAACTTCGAGCGCCTGCTGTTCGACCTGCACGGTCGCAACGGCGCCGCCGTGGCCGAGCTGATGAGCGCCTTCAAGGCCAGCGGCAAGCTGTCGGTCGAGGAAGAGCGCTGGACCGAGGCGCGCAAGTTGTTCGATTCCCTGGCCGTGGACGACGAGCAGACCTGCAAGACCATTGCCGAGGTGTTCGCGGCCACCGGCGAAGTGCTCGATCCGCATACCGCGATTGGCGTCTATGCTGCGCGCGAATGCCGCCGTAGCCTGGCAACGCCGATGGTGACCCTGGGCACCGCGCATCCGGTGAAATTCCCCGAGGCGGTGGAGAAGGCCGGAGTCGGTAAGGCGCTGGAATTGCCGGCGCATCTGGCCGACCTGTTCGAGCGTCCCGAGCGCTGCACCGTGCTGGCGAACGACCTCAAGGCCGTGCAGGCCTTCGTCAGCGAGCATGGCAATCGCGGCAAGCCGCTGTAAAGGCAAAAGACGACAAAAGCGCTGGAGGCTTGAGGCTGGACGAAAGGACCACTGCGAGTCGCTTTTTCGTCCAGCCTCAAGCCTCCAGCGCTTTGTCGGCCTCACCGCTGTTAGTCGTCAAACTCTTCCCAGCCGCCCATTTCCTTCCAGCGGTTGACGATGCCGCAGAACAGCTCGGCGGTCTTCTCGGTGTCGTAGCGGGCCGAGTGCGCTTCGCGCCCGTCGAAGTCGATGCCCGCCGCCTGACAGGCCTTGGCCAGTACGGTCTGGCCGTAGGCGAGGCCGGCGAGGGTGGCGGTGTCGAAGCTGGAGAAGGGGTGGAAGGGGTTGCGCTTGATGTCGCAACGGGCAATCGCCGCGTTGAGAAAGCCCAGGTCGAAGCTGCTGTTGTGCCCGACCAGAATGGCGCGCTTGCAGCCGGCGGACTTGACCGCCTTGCGTACGCCGCGGGTGATATCGCCCATTGCCTGTGCTTCGGGCACGGCCATGCGCAGGGGATGATCCAGCTTGATGCCGGTGAACTCCAGCGCGGCGGCTTCGATATTGGCGCCGGCGAAGGGCTCGACACGGTAGAACAGGGTGTCCTGTGGATAGAGCAGACCCTGTTCATCCATGCCGATGGTCACCGCGGCGATTTCCAGCAGGGCGTCGGTGGCGCAGTTGAAGCCGCCGCACTCGACGTCGACCACCACCGGCAGGAAGCCCCGAAAGCGCTGCGCCATGGGTGAGCGAGACTTGCCGGAGAGGTTGTTGTCCTGTTCGTCGTCGAACGAGTCCTCGCTCATGCGTTTGCCTCCAGTCGCCATTGCAGGGTTTCGCCGGCGCGCAGGGGCACCAGGTTGTGCTCGCCAAAGGGCAGGTTGCCCGGCACGCTCCAGGGCTCGCGAACCAGTGTGATCTGCTCGGTATTGCGCGGCAGACCATAGAAGTCGGCGCCGAAATGGCTGGCAAAGGCTTCCAGGCGGTCCAGCGCATTGCGCTGTTCGAACGCCTCGGCATAGAGCTCGATCGCCGCGAAGGCGGTGTAGCAGCCTGCACAGCCGCAGGCGTTTTCCTTGGCGTGCTGGGCATGGGGCGCCGAATCGGTGCCGAGGAAGAATTTCGGGCTGCCGCCGGTGGCGGCGTCGAGCAGCGCTTCCTGGTGAACGTTGCGCTTGAGGATCGGCAGGCAGAAAAAGTGCGGACGAATCCCGCCCACCAGCATGTGGTTGCGGTTGTAGAGCAGGTGGTGCGCGGTGATGGTCGCGCCGACATTGCTGGCCGAAGCTTCGACGAACTGCACCGCGTCACGGGTGGTGATGTGCTCGAATACCACTTTCAGCGTCGGAAAGCGTTCGGTGATCCGGCTCATCTGCTCCTCGATGAAGTATTTCTCGCGGTCGAAGATATCGATTTCCGAGCGTGTCACTTCGCCATGCACCAGCAGCGGCAGGCCGACCTCGGCCATGGTTTCCAGTACCGGGAAAATATTCTCGATGCGGGTCACGCCGGAGGCCGAGTTGGTGGTGGCGCCCGCTGGATAGAGCTTGGCCGCGTAAACATGGCCGCTGTTCTTGGCCGCGCGAATCTCGTCGGGCTGCGTGCCGTCGGTGAGATAGAGCACCATCAGCGGCTCGAAGGCGTTGCCCTTGGGACGGGCGGCAATGATCCGCTGGCGATAGTCGTGCGCTTCGGCGGCATTGCGCACCGGCGGCACCAGGTTCGGCATGACGATGGCGCGGGCGAATTGGCGTGCGGCGTCCGCCACGGTGTGTGCCAACGCCGCGCCATCGCGCAGATGGATATGCCAGTCGTCGGGACGAAGGAGAGTAATGCGATCGGACATGCGGGTTTCCAAGCGGATCAAACGTGCGCGAATGCTACCGGAAATGCGAGGAAAAATCGCCGCAGGCGGGATGCGGCGAGCTGAAAGGACCCCGTTGCGTGACGGCAGCGCCGCTGGAATGAAGATCTGCGCGTTCAAGTTTTTGCAGGGCGCACCGATACACAGGTTGAATGTTCCTTCCCCGTGGAGCCTCGTGTGCGCCTGCGCCCTCTTATCCTGGCTTGCCTTCTGGCCTCGCCGGCCAATGCCCTGACTTTCCAGACGCGTCTGGAGAGGGTGCAGTGGCAGGTCGAGGGGGATCAGTTCGAGTGCAGACTGGCGCAGCCGATTGCCGGCTTTGGTCGTGGCGAGTTCGTGCGGCGTGCCGGTGAGGAGGCGATCTTCCGCCTGCATTCGCCGGAGCGCTGGCTGGGCGCCGGCTCGGCGACACTGCTGGCAGCCGCTGCGCCCTGGCAGCCGAGCCGCAGTGATATCAACCTGGGTGTGGTTTCCGTGGGTGAGGGCGATATTCCGTTCAATAGCTCGCACCTGCAGGCTGGACGCCTGCTCAGTGGTCTGCTCGACGGTCGCAGTCCGGTGGTGCGTCATCGCACTCTGCACGGCGGTGAGGCGCTGGAAGTGCGCCTGCTGCCGGCGCGTTTCGGCAAGGCCTATGAGGATTTCCGTGGCTGCACGGCGAAGCTGCTGCCGGTGAATTTCGATCAGATTCGCAAGTCGCAGATCGGCTTCCCCAGCAGTGACGTGACACTCGATGCGCTGGGCCAGGCCAAGCTCGATATCATCCTGCAATACCTGCGGGCCGATCCCACGGTCAATCGTATCCAGCTCGATGGCCATTCCGACAACAGCGGCAACCGGCTCAGCAACCGCGACCTTTCCCGGCGTCGCGCCCTGGCTGTGGAGGAATATCTGCTGGCCAACGGCGTGCCGAAGGAGCAGATCACGTTGCGCTTCCATGGTGAGCAATACCCGCTGGTGCCCAACCGGAACGCGGCCAGCCGCGCCAAGAATCGCCGGGTGAGCCTGAGCCTGTATCGCGAGCCGGCCACTACCACAGCCGCTGCCGAAGCTGTCAGTCCGTCGTCCTGACCGGCAATCGGGCCATGCCAGGGGCTGTGCCCCTGTAAAACCAACGTCGCGACCAGTAGAATTGTCGTTTTCCTTCAATCCCGGGAGTGGATGGCAATGGCCGACGTAAAGAAGGTAGTCCTGGCGTATTCCGGTGGCCTGGACACCTCGGTGATTCTCAAGTGGCTGCAAGATACCTATAACTGCGAAGTGGTGACCTTCACCGCCGACCTCGGCCAGGGCGAGGAGGTCGAGCCGGCCCGCGCCAAGGCCAAGGCCATGGGTGTCGAGGAAATCTATATCGACGACCTGCGCGAAGAGTTCGTGCGCGATTTCGTGTTCCCGATGTTCCGCGCCAACACCGTCTACGAAGGCGAGTACCTGCTGGGCACCTCCATCGCCCGCCCGCTGATCGCCAAGCGCCTGATCGAGATCGCCAACGAGACCGGCGCCGACGCCATCTCCCACGGTGCCACCGGCAAGGGTAACGACCAGGTGCGTTTCGAGCTGGGCGCCTATGCGCTCAAGCCGGGCGTCAAGGTCATCGCCCCCTGGCGCGAGTGGGACCTGCTGTCGCGCGAGAAGCTGATGGACTACGCCGAGAAGCACGCTATCCCGATCGAGCGCCACGGCAAGAAGAAGTCGCCGTACTCCATGGACGCCAACCTGCTGCACATCTCCTACGAGGGCGGCGTGCTGGAAGACACCTGGACCGAGCATGAAGAGGACATGTGGCGCTGGACCAAGTCCCCGGAAGCCGCGCCAGATACCCCGACCTACATCGAGCTGACCTACCGCAAGGGCGATATCGTCGCCATCGACGGCAAGGAGCTGAGCCCGGCCACCGTGCTGGCCGAGCTGAACCGCATCGGCGGCGAGAACGGCATCGGTCGTCTGGACATCGTCGAGAACCGCTACGTGGGCATGAAGTCCCGTGGCTGCTACGAGACCCCTGGCGGCACCATCATGCTCAAGGCCCACCGCGCCATCGAGTCGATCACCCTGGACCGCGAAGTCGCGCATCTGAAAGACGAGCTGATGCCCAAGTACGCCAGCCTGATCTACAACGGCTACTGGTGGAGCCCGGAGCGCCTGATGCTGCAGCAGATGATCGACGCCTCCCAAACCACGGTGAACGGCGTGGTACGTCTGAAACTGTACAAGGGCAACATCATCATCGCCGGTCGCAAGTCCGACGAGTCCTTGTTCGACGCCAACATCGCTACCTTCGAGGACGATGCCGGCGCCTACGATCAGGCCGACGCCGCAGGCTTCATCAAGCTCAACGCCCTGCGCCTGCGCATCGCCGCCGGCAAGGGTCGCAGCCCGCTCTGATGTCGTTGTAGGAGCGAGGGGGACGCCTAGTTCTTGCTTGCGAAGCTTCACTTGTGAATGATCGCGAGCAAGCCCGCTCCTATATAAACACCGCGACCCCGGCCACAAGCCGGGGTCTGTGTTTTGATCGTGAACAGGTTCTTTGACGAGGAGAAACCCGATGAGACTACTCCACACCATGCTCCGCGTCGGCGATATGGACAGATCCATCGCCTTCTACACCGAAGTGCTGGGCATGACCCTGCTGCGCCGCAAGGATTACCCCGACGGCAAGTTCACCCTGGCATTCGTCGGTTACGGAGACGAGGCTCACAACAGCGTGCTGGAGCTGACCCACAACTGGGGCGTCGAAAGCTATGAGCTGGGCACCGGCTACGGGCATATCGCCCTGGAAGTGGAAGACGTCTACAAGGCGTGCGAGGACATTCGCAGCCGTGGTGGCAAGATCACCCGCGAGCCGGGGCCGATGCTGCATGGCAGCAGCATCCTGGCTTTCGTCGAGGACCCGGATGGCTACAAGGTGGAGCTGTTGTCGCCAAACCGCGGGGACTGATTCCTGAATGACCTGGCAGAATGAAAAAGCCCCGGATTCGGGGCTTTCTGCTTAAAGATCGAAGTCGAACTCGTTGAGCTGCTTGCGCAGTCGACGCTCTTCGAGCAGGTTGTCGATGATGCGGCGCTTGGTCAGGTTGGTCTTGGCCACTTCGACCGGGGCTTCTGCGGTATCGTCTTCGTCCTCACCGACGAAGTCGTCTTCAATCTCGATTTCTTCTTTCTCGGACACTTGTCTTACTCCACGGCTAAGGCGCGCTGATGGCGCACCTTATAGCGACAAAAAACAAGGCCGTAAAAAAGATTTTTTCAATCGCCCGATAGCTTTTACCTCCAAGCGCTCAATCGTCGGAGGTCTTGTGCTTGTATTCGCACAGGTCTTCGATACGGCAACTGCCACATTGGGGTTTGCGTGCCTTGCAGACGTAGCGTCCATGCAGGATCAGCCAGTGATGGGCATCCAGCAGATAGTCCTTGGGCACGAACCTGATCAGCTTGCGTTCGACTTCCAGCACGTTCTTGCCGGGGGCGATGTTGGTGCGGTTGGCGACGCGGAAGATATGGGTGTCGACGGCCATGGTGAACTGGCGGAACGCGGTGTTGAGCACCACGTTGGCCGTCTTGCGACCGACGCCGGGCAGGGCTTCGAGGTCTTCGCGGTTGTCCGGCACCTGGCTGCCATGCTTCTCGACAAGGATGCGACAGGTCTCGATGACGTTCTTCGCCTTGCCCCGGTACAGGCCGATGGTCTTGATGTACTCCGACAGTCCCTCGACACCCAGCGCGTAGATCGCCTCCGGCGTGTTGGCGACCGGATAGAGCTTGGCGGTGGCCTTGTTGACACCGACATCGGTGGCCTGCGCGGAAAGGATCACCGCGATCAGCAGCTCGAACGGCGTGCTGTAGGCCAGCTCGGTCTTGGGCTCGGGGTTGTCTTCGTGGAAGCGGCGAAAGATTTCCCGGCGTTTTTCTGCGTTCATGCAAACAGCTCCAAGCTTCAAGCCACAAGCGTCAAGCCGGGGCCGATAACGATGTCAGGGTCGCTGCCGCTTCTACTTGCCGCTTGAAGCTTGCAGCTTTCCACTTCATTCGATCACCCCGGTCACCCGAACCCGGCGGCTTTGTACCGCAGCTTCGGGCTGCTGCGCCCTGGCGCGCTCGGCCAATTGCAGGTCGATGCGGTTCTTCAGCGCGATCAGCAGGCCGAGGACGATAAAGGCGCCGGGCGGCAGGATTGCCAGCAGGAAGCCCTTGTAGTCGCTGAAGACGGTGATCTGCCAGTCGGCGGCGATGGGGCCGAACAGCAGCTGCATGTTGGCGAACAACGCGCCGGTACCGAACAGCTCGCGCAGACCGCCGAGCACCAGCAGCACCAGCGCGAAGCCCAGCCCCATGACCAGGCCGTCGAAGCTGGCGATCAGCGGATTGTGCTTGGCGGCGAAGCCGTCGGCACGACCGAGGATCACGCAGTTGGTGGTGATCAGTGGAATGAAGATGCCGAGGATCTGGTAGAGCTCGTAGGTGTAGGCCTGCATCAGCAGCTCGATGCAGGTGGTCAGCGCCGCGATGATCATCACGAAGGCCGGCAGGCGCACGGCAGTGTTGACCACGCCGCGCACCAGCGAAACGCTGAGGTTCGAGCAGACCAGTACCAGCGCCGTGGCCAGGCCAAGGCCGAGGGCGTTGACCGCGGAGTTGCTGACCCCGAGCAGCGGGCAGAGGCCCAGCAGCTGTACCAGCGCCGGATTGTTCTTCCAGAGGCCGTTGAGGCTCAGTTCGCGATAGCTGGGTGTGCTCATGGCGTGTCACCTGTCTGCTGCTCGGATTGCGGATCAGTGATCTGCATGTCGTCACGGGTTGCAGCGCTGCCGGCGCGGGAATGGCGGGTGGCTGTGTCGGGCTCGTCCAGCTCCGGTAACGCCTGCTCGGGGGCAACCGGGTGGGTGCTGGCGCCGAGCAGTTCGTCCTTGTGCGCATCGAAATACTGCAGGGCGCGGTGCACGGCGCCGACTACGGCGCGAGGGGTGATGGTCGCGCCGGCGAACTGGTCGAAGTCGCCGCGATCCTTCTTCACGGCCCAGCCGCTGGTTTGTGGGTTGTCCAGGGACCTGTCATCGAAACCCAGGATCCAGCGGTCCTTGGCCAGCTCGATCTTGTCGCCCAGGCCGGGGGTTTCGCGGTGGCGGACCACACGCACACCGGCGATGCGGCCATCGGCGAGCACGCCAACCAGCAGATGGATCGCGCCACTGTAGCCATCCGGCGCAATGGCCTGGAGGATCACCGCGCTGGGCTTGCCGTTGCTGCGGGCGATATAGGCGGGAACGGGCTGTCGGGTGCCGAGCAGCGGATGGTGCACGTCGACGCTGCTGTCGAGCAGATGGTTGTCGTAGCTGCCATGGGGCAGGATTTCGTTCAGGGCGCGCAGTTGCGCCGCACGCTCGGCGGCCTGAATGCGTTCGGTGGTGAGCTGCTGCAGCAGCGTCACCGCGCCCACGGTGACCACTGCGAACAACCCCAGCACCAGGGCGTTTCTGAACATCGAGCGGCTGAGTTCGGGAAGGATCATGTCATTCGCCCAGCTTGAAGCCACGCTCGGCCTTGCGGTGGCCGTAGGTGCGCGGACGGGTGTAGTAGTCGATGGTCGGTGCTGCCAGGTTCATCAGCAGCACGGCGAATGCCACGCCGTCGGGGTAGCCGCCCCAGGCGCGAATGACGTAGACGAGGATACCGACGCCGGCGCCGAAGATCAGCCGCCCAAGGGTACTGGTGGCGCTGCTGACCGGATCGGTCACGATAAAGAAGGCGCCGAGCATGGTGGCGCCGCTGAGCAGGTGGAACAGCGGTGAGCCGTTGCTATCGGAGCCCGAGCCGTTCCAGAACACCAGGCTCATCAGCGCCAGTGCCGCGAGCATGCCCACCGGCGCATGCCAACTGAACAGCCGTTTGTGCAGCAGAAACAGACCGCCAGCGAGGAATGCCAGGTTGGCCACCTCCGAGCCGATGCCGCCGAAGTGCCCGAATGCCGGATTGGCCCAGAGCTCGTCCACGGTCAGACTCTTGTTCAGTTTCATCGCGTCCAGTGCGGTGGCCTGGCTCCAGCCATCGGGCAGCGAGGCGATGCCGAGGATATGCTGCAGACCGGCGCTCAGGCCAACGCCGTGAGGCACCGGCCATGAAGTCATCTCCACCGGGAAGGAGATCAGTACCACGACGTAACCAATCATCGCCGGGTTGAAGGGGTTCTGGCCCAGCCCGCCGTAGAGCTGCTTGCCGAAGACGATGGCGCTGCCGGTAGCGATCAGCGTCAGCCACCAGGGTGAATAGGGCGGCAGGGCCAGCGCCAACAGCACGGCGGTGACCAGCGCACTGCCGTCACGCAGGAAGAACTGCACCGGGCGCTGCCGCACCTTGAGCATCAGGGCTTCGAAGCCCAGTGCGACGGCGCTGGCCCAGCACAGGTTGATCAGCGTGCCGGCGCCGTAAAGCCAGGTGAGGGCGACGACGCCTGGCAAGGTTGCAGCCAGCACCAGCAGCATGATCCGCTGGGTGCGGTTGCTGCCGGTGCTGTGCGGTGAGGTGATGCGTGGCAGGGCCATTGGCTCTCCGGTCGAATGTGGTGCGGGGCGCGGTCTTCACGGGGATTGTCGCGCCCGGATAGTTGCGCCTGTGGCGCCGCTATTTATGAGTCGGTGTGTTCCTGCAGCTTGCGCTCGGCTTCGCTCAGGCGCTGACGGGCGGCCTCGATCGCGGTAGTGTCGTTGTCGGTAGCGCGTTCCAGCTTGCGCAGGTCGGCGCGAGCGAAGGCGACTTCGGTCTTCAGGGCGCGGGCCTGCTCGTCTATCGGACGCTTGTCGGTACGAACCAGCTCTGGTGCGGGCTTGGCGGAGTTTTCTTCCGCCGCGTGCAGGGCCTGTTCGGCACTGGCCAGACCGTCGCGCAGTTTGCCGAGCTCGGCTTCGTCGGCACCGGCCTTTTCGGCTTTCTTCAGTTCGGCGCGTTTCATCGCCAGTTCGATCTTGGCTTTCTTCAGGGCCTCGTCGGCGACCGGTTTCTTGGCAACGGGAGCGCTTTGCTGTACGCCGGCCAGTGCCTGTTCCGCTTCGGCAAGTTGCGCTTGCAGGCGGGTCAGCTCGGTCTGTTGTTCCTCATCGCGGGTTTCGAGCTTTTCCAGCTTGCGTAGCTGGGCGCGGAGCATCGCGGCTTCGATCTTGGCTTGCTTGGCGGCTTCGTCGTTGGCCGGCTTGCTCGGAGCAATGGGTGCGTTTTGCTGTGCCTCAGCCAGTGCCTGCTCGGCTGTGGTCAATTGCGCCTGCAAGTGGGTCAGTTCGGCCTGCTGCTGCTCGTCTCGACTCTCCAGTTTTTCCAGCTTGCGGACCTGTGCACGCAGCATGGCGGCTTCGATTTTGGCCTTCTTCGCAGCCTCGTCACTGGCCGGGGCCGGTGCGGCTTCGGCTGGTGCGGCAGCGTTGGCTTCGTCCAGGGCTTGCTGCGCCTGGCTGGCAGCGACACGCAGTTCGGCGACCTGTGCCTCCAGCTCGGGCGTGGCATGGGCGGCGAGCTGTTTCTCGGCTTTCTTCAGGGCGACCTGGGCCATGCTGGCTTCGATCTTGAGTTTCTTCTGTTCCTCGGACAGGCCGGCCTTTTGCGCCTGGACGCGGGCGACCGGGTCATCCTGGCCGGCTTGCGCCTGTGCCTCCTTGGCGCGCGCGGCGCGTTCGGCACGGGCCTTGCGGTCGGCTTCCTTCTGCTCTTCGGCGCGGCGCAGGCGTTCCTGGCGCAGTTCGAAGCGCTGTCTGGAGTGCTCGGCCTTCTGCTGCTTGTGCTCCAGGGCGCGGATCTCGCCCTTGGCGGCGCGGTAGTACTGCACCAGCGGAATGCTCGAAGGGCAGACGTAGGCGCAGGCGCCGCATTCGATGCAGTCGAACAGGTTGTAGGCCTTGAGCTGCTCGTGTTCCTGGCCCAGGGCGAAGAAATGCAATTGCTGCGGCAGCAGGCTGGCCGGACAGGCTTCGGCGCACTCGCCGCAACGGATGCAGGGCAACGCCGGCGGTGGTGGCGGCAGCTCGGCGAGGGTGCTGGCCAGCAGGCAGTTGGTGGTCTTGATCAGCGGCACGTCCAGCGACGGCAGGGTGAAGCCCATCATCGGTCCGCCCATGATCAGGCGGTTGAGCTTGCCGCTGTCGAGCCCGGCGAAGGCCAGCAGCTCGGCCACCGGTGTGCCGATCAGCGCCTCGACGTTCATCGGCTCGGCCAGGGCTTCACCGGTCAGGGTGGTGATGCGCGAGATCAGCGGCTTGCCCAGAAGCACGGCATCATGAATGGCGACGCAGGTGCCGACGTTCTGGCAGAGCATGCCGATATCGGCGGGCAGGCCGCCGCTGGGGACCTCCTCGCCGGTGAGGATCTGGATCAGCTGCTTTTCGCCACCGGAGGGGTATTTGGTGGGGAAGACCTTGAGCGCATAGGGCCTGTCGCCCAGCGCGGCGCGCACGGCTTCGATGGCTTCGGGCTTGTTGTCCTCGATGCCGATCAGCACCCGCTGCGGCTGGATCAGGTGTTCGAGGATCTCGATACCGGCGACCAGTTCGGCGGCCTTCTCGCGCATCAGCAGGTCATCGGCGGTGATGTAGGGTTCGCACTCGGTGCCGTTGATGATCAGCGTGTGAATCGCCTGCGTGGGCGGCGCGGTGAGTTTCACGGCAGTGGGGAAGCCGGCGCCGCCGAGGCCGTTGATACCGGCCTGACGGATGATTTCCAGCAGATCGGCAGGCGGCAGCTGGCGGTAATCGGTGCGTGGCTGCAGTTCGATCCACTGGTCCCGACCGTCGCTGTCGATGACGATGGCCGTCGCGGTCATGCCCGAGACGTGCGGGTAGGGCTGTGGGCCGATGAAACTGACGGTGCCCGAGGTGGGCGCATGCAGCGGCGCGCTGACGAAGCCGCTGGCCTCGGCGATCAGTTGGCCCTTGAGCACCGGCTCGCCGAGGGTGACGCAGGGTTCGGCGGGCGCGCCCAGGTGCTGGGCAAGCGGCACGATCAGCCGCGCGGGCAGCGGCATCTGCCGGACCGGCGTGCGGTTGGACAGCTCCTTGCGCTCCGGCGGATGGATGCCGCCGTGGATGTTCCAGACGTTCAACGAGGTCATGCGGCCTGCTCCCGGTCACTGGCGATCAGCTGGCCCGGCGCCAGCGGCTGGTCCCATTTCCAGCTCTGCAGGTTACTGCCCAGTTCGATCATGTCGATGCAGTCCACCGGGCAGGGCTCGACACAGAGGTCGCAGCCGGTGCATTCGGAAACGATCACCGTGTGCATCTGCTTGGCCGCGCCGACGATGGCATCCACCGGGCAGGCCTGGATGCACTTGGTGCAGCCGATGCACTCGGCTTCGCGAATGTAGGCGACGCGCGGCGGCACTTCGCCTTCCACGGCATCCAGCGGCTCCGGCTCGACATCCAGCAGGTCGGCCAGTGCCTGGATGGTGGACTCGCCACCCGGTGGGCACTTGTTGATCTTGTCGCCGCCGGCGATGGCCTCGGCGTAGGGCTTGCAGCCTGGATAGCCGCACTGGCCGCACTGGGTCTGCGGCAGCAGGGCGTTGATCTGCTCGGCGATCGGGTCGCCCTCGACCCGGAAGCGCACTGCCGCGAATCCCAGGATCGCGCCGCACACCAGGCACAGCGCCAGCAGCGCGAGTACGGCAATCAGAACCAGGCTCATAGCTTGATCAACCCGGTGAAGCCCATGAATGCCAGCGACATCAGGCCGGCGGTGACCATGCCGATGGCCGCGCCCTGGAACGAGCGGGGAACGTCCGCAATGGCGATGCGTTCACGCATGGCGGCGAACAGCACCAGCACCAGGGAAAAGCCCAGGCCGGCGGCAAAGCCGTTGGCGGTCGCGGTGATGAAGGTGAATTCGGACTTGTTGGCATTGAGCAGGGCCACGCCCAGCACGATGCAGTTGGTGGTGATCAGCGGCAGGAAGATGCCCAGCACGCGATAAAGCAGCGGACTGGTCTTGTTCACCACCATTTCGGTGAACTGCACCACCACGGCGATCACCAGGATGAAACTGATGGTGCGCAGGAATTCCAGATCCAGCGGCTTGAGTACATATTGCTGTACCAGATAGCTGCACATCGCCGCCAATGTCAGCACGAAGGTGGTGGCCAGGGAGAGTCCGATGGCGGTTTCGATCTTTTTCGAGACGCCCATGAACGGGCACAGGCCGAGAAACTGTACCAGCACGAAATTGTTGACCAGGATGGCGCTAACCATGATCAGGGCGAGTTCGGTCATGCGGGTTCCTGTGGTGCTCTGTATGAGCCCGAGGCTAAAAGGCCGCCATTATCGGCAAGCGGTCGCGGCCATACAAGTCGCGACTGGCTGTCGCAGGCTGCGCCGGCTGTCTGTTGGCTGCTCGTATGTGCTCAGGCTGTGGTCTGATTGAAAGTGCCGTGGACGATTGTCGCGGCTTCGTTTGCGGAGGTTCCCGATGAATGTCAGAGCCCTTTTACTGCTGCTGGGCCTGAGCCTGGCGTTGCCGGTGCAGGCCGATGCGCCGGGACGCGTCTGGGTCTATCAGCCGGACGGCAACAGCTATCGCATCGGCAGTGGTCCGTATCGGTACGACCCACGCAGTCCTTACCCGCAGCATCGCCAGTATCAGCAGAATCTGCCGCCGCGCTTTCAGGGGCAGTTGCCGCCGCAGTATTACGAGCGGCATCGCGGTGTCGATCGCCCACAGCGCTGGAACAAGGGGCGTCAGCCCCGCATGGATCATCCGTCGCGCTGGCAGCATGAGCGGCGGACAGAGGGCTATCGTCGAGACCACGGCCCGCGGCAGGGGCTTGATTACCGACCACCGCAGCGGCGCGACTTCAATCAGCGAGGTTACCGGCGCAACTGAGGCCGGCTGATTCAGCGGTTTCGCCAGTGTGGTTCACGTTTCTCCAGGAAGGCGTTGACGCCCTCAAGGGTGTCCTGGGCTTCGAACAGGCCGAGGAAGGCTTCCCGCTCGGCGGCTGCGAGGGTATTGGGGCCGCGACTGCGCACGCTGTCGATCAGGGGTTTGATGGCGCGGACTGCCACCGGGCTTTGTCGTGCGACTCGTGAGGCCAGCAACAGCGCGTGTCCGCGGGACTCTCCGGGCTCGACGATCTGCTCGATCAGGCCGATGCGCAATGCGGTTTCGCTGTCGAGACGCTCACCGCAGAGAATCATGCGCTTGGCCCAGCCTTCGCCTACCAGCCAGGCCAGCGCCTGGGTGCCGCCGGCGCAGGGCAGCAGGCCCACCGAGGCTTCCGGCAAGCCCAGCTGGGCCTGGCGCTCGGCAATGCGGATGTCACAGGCCAGCGCGCACTCCAGCCCGCCGCCCAGGGCGAAGCCGTTGATGGCGGCGATGGAAACGCCACGAAAATCGCGCAGGGCCTCGAAGGCTTCGCCGAAGCGACGTGCCATTTCCCGCGCGCGCAGCCGGTCGCCATCGGCGAAGAGTTTCAGGTCGGCGCCGGCGCTGAAGAACTTTTCGCCCTGGCCGCAGATCACCAGCGCATAGATATCGTCGTCGTGGTTGAGGTGTTCGATCACCAGCTTGAGGCCGATCAGCGACTCCCGGTCCCAGGTATTGGCCGGCGGATGGTTGATAGTGATCAGTGCGGTATGGCCGTGCTTTTCGACGGTCAGCTTGTGGGTCAGGTCGAAGATGCCGGGCTTGTAGGGTTCGAGTGCGTTGCTCATGGCAGGAATCCTCGCAGGGAGGTCAGGACTCTATCAAATCGTTGAAAAATTACCTGCGTTGGCAATACGTCGTTAAAAACAGCCTCAGAATGCTCATTTAGAAAACTAAACTCGTATGCGAGCCCAGTCCGTTCTTCGGCTGTTTTTGCCTCGTCTTGCCTGCCTCGCCTGCATTTTTCAACGACCTGCTATGCAGAGTCCGTCGAGGCGTCGGGGTTGCAGTTCCCTTGGTGGCGGAAGCGGGAATGGCGGGTTCTGCCATTCCCGCTGTGCCTGTTATTGCAGTTGCAGCGGCTGGTTGGCTGAGCGCCGTTCTTCCTGCCATTCGGCCAGGGTCGGCGCCGCCTCTTCGCCGGACAGGCGGTGGACGATTTCAAAGTAGTCTTGCCTGTATTTGTCCTTCAATACCTCTTCGCGCTGTTTCACTCTCACAGCATAGACTGTCTGTACGCTCTGGTGATCGAAGGGGCGCCAGTACTGTTCATCCTTGAGCAGCGTGTAGCGATGGCCTTCGAGAGCCGCGATCAGCTTTTCGCTGTCGAGGCTCTTGGCGCGGGTGACTGCATCGGCCCATTGGTAAACGATGGTGTAGGCGATGGCTGCAGAGCTGGAGGGGTGGGACTGATAGCGCTCACCGAAGTTCTTCACGAAGGCCTTGCCATGCTCGGACCCTTCAATCTCCGGGACGCGCCAGGTCCAGGGTTCGGTACCCAGTACGCCGCGCATGATATCGGGGCCGGCGGACTCGACCATGGTCATGCTCAGGTTGGGTACCGCAATCTGCATTTTCTTGTTCAGGCCCAATTCGTCGGCGATGCGCATCGCGCGCACCATGTCCTCACCGTAGAGCACCAGCGCCAGCACGTCGGCGCCGCTCTGCTCGGCCTGCTGCAATGCCTTGCGGAAATCGGAAAGGCGCGCGCCGGGGAAGGGGGTCTTGGTGCCCGGATGCTGGGACTGATCGGTGGTCCCGGTTGCCTGACGCAGCGAGCTTTCGCTGGTATGGCCCCAGGTGTAATCGGCGGTGAGGTAGAAATAACGCTTGTTCGGCATGGTTTCGTTCAGGTATTGCCCCAGCACCCGCGCACTCATCCAGGCGTTGTTGCATTCGCGGAACATGTACCTGTGGCCGTCCTTGCCGGTGGTGTCGTTGGAATAGGTAATGGTGCCAAAGTAGAGCAGGCCTCGTTCCTTGGCGCGCTTGCTGGCGGCGATTGCCACAGCGCTGGAGACACCGCCGAAGAGCATGGCTACGCCTTCATCGGCCATCCTGTCGACGTTGACCACCGCCTTTTCCGGGCGCGAAGCCGTGTTGCGGCTGATGAGCTGCAGCGGACGACCGAGTACGCCGCCACGCGCATTGATTTCGTCGATGGCAAGCAAGGCGCCGCGCATTTGCGACAGTCCTTCTTCTTTATAGCTGCCAGTGCGGGGATAATTCAGGCCAAGTGTGATCGGGTCCGCAGCTTGGGCAGCAAGACAGAAACCCAGCCCCAGAGCCAAGAGGGTAATCCGTTTCATCGCAGGATCCTTTTTTGTTTTTTTGTCGGCAGAGACGCTGTTGTACAGCGGCCTGCGCCACTCCGTCACCCTTTCAATGGTCGTAGAACTCACAGGCGTGCGGTGGGCAACATTATCGAAGCCTGCTGGTGAGCGGTAGTGCGCTGGATCAAGCTCTCTGCCGGCCGGCTCACTTTGAAACTCGACATTTTGTATCGTCACTGCTGCAGGAGCGACTATGAGTCAGGATCATCCCGTCAAGCTCGAAGCGAGCTGGAAAGCGGCCTTGAAAGATGAGTTTGCACAGCCGTACATGCGCGAACTGGGCGATTTTCTTCGTCGGGAAAAGGCCGCCGGCAAGGTCATATATCCCCCCGGCCCGCTGATCTTCAACGCGCTGGATTCCACGCCGCTGGAGCAGGTGCGGGTGGTCATTCTCGGTCAGGACCCCTATCACGGTCCCGGCCAGGCCCATGGCCTGTGTTTTTCGGTCCAGCCGGGCGTCGCACCACCGCCGTCGCTGCAGAACATCTACAAGGAACTCAAGCGCGATCTGAATCTGGAGATTCCCCGTCACGGCTATTTGCAGCACTGGGCGGATCAGGGCGTACTGATGCTCAACACCTCGCTCACGGTGGAGCAGGGGCTGGCCGGATCGCATGCGAAAATGGGCTGGCAGCGACTGACCGACAGGATTATCGAGCTTGTCAGCGAGCAGCGCTCGAATGTCGTCTTCATGCTCTGGGGCGCCCATGCGCAAAGCAAGGCGAAGCTGATCGACCCGACTCGGCATCTACTGCTCAAGTCCGTTCATCCATCGCCGCTGTCGGCGCATCGAGGCTTTATCGGCAACGGACACTTCAGCCGTGCCAATCAGTTTCTCAGGCAACACGGCCTGGAGCCTATCGACTGGCAGTTGCCGGTAGAGGTATGAGGCGGCGTCAGGCTTGACGCCGCCGAGGGGAATTACGGATTGGCGCCATGCTTCGAGGCCAGTTCCTGGGCGTGCTGGAGATGCTGCTCAAGTTTCGGCAGTGTCGATTCGGCGAACTGCTTCAGTTCGGCGTTTTCGCCGTTCCGGGCGTACTCACGAAACAGCTCGATGGTCTGCTCGTGGGCCACGACCTGGTTGTTCGCATAGGCCTTGTCGAAATTGTCGCCCTCGCGGAACTTGAGGATCATGGCTTTCGCCTTGTCCATCAGCGTGGCCTCGTCGGAAAGCTCCAGGTCGTCATGTTGTCCGGCAAGTTCAGCGAGTTTCTGGTTGGCCTGGGTATGGTCGTCGATCATTTTCTGAGCGAAGGTCTTGACGTCTTCGGAGTTGCTCTTGTCCAGCGCCAGCTTGGCGGTTTCGATTTCCGCGATGCCTTTGGCAGAGGCTTCGTCAACGAAGTTCTCACCTTCGACAGCCAGGGCAAGGTTTGCAGCCATGCCGAAGAACAGTGCGGTAGTGCCCGATAGGAACGCTTTGGTTGTGCTGTTCACGATGCTCTCCTTCAATCACCTGAGCGGCAGGATGCCGTCCCCTTTTAAGACTGGGGTGCACGGTAGCGGTTCCTTCCAGGTGCGAGGGCGAGCGGGAGCAATGGCTTTCCTACTGCAGCATGCTCATGGCGGCGTCCATTGCCGCTGACAGGTCTTCGTCTTCCTGCAGCAGGGTGCTGGGCTCCAGTCCCAGCCTGGCGAATGCCGGAATCCGGTTCCAGTCGAGCTGTGTGTAGGGGTGGGTACTGCCGATATGGCTTTGCAGGGTGGCGACCTGGACGATATCGACGTAGTCGGCCTTGTCCGATACCCGTGAAAAGTCCAGGTACTGACCGGGGACCGCGGCGATCGGGTCCGGGAATTCCCAGGTGCGCAGGATCTTCTCGCCGATGATCGGGTGAATCCGCTCGATCACGTGGTTGAGGCTGATGGAATCGCCGAGCAGTGTGCCGTGTTCTTCGGCATAGGTCAGGATCGGCAGGATGCCGATCTGGTGGACCAGGCCGGCAAGGGTCGCCTGGTCCGCCGGCAGGCGGGTAAAGTTGCGACACAGCACATGGCTGATTGCCGCAATCTCGGTACTTTTGTTCCAGACCTCGCGCATCTTGCGATCCACGGCGTCGGTAGTCGCCTGGAACATCTGTTCCATGGCCAGGCCGGTTGCCAGGTTGGCCGTGTAATTGATGCCGAGACGGCTGATCGCCGTCTGCAGGTCGTTGATTTCCTGATGGGTACGCAGCAGGGGGCTGTTTACCACTTTGATGATACGGGCCGTGAGCGCGGTATCGTTGCCGATCACCCTGGACAGCGTGGGAATGCTGACGCTGGGATCCTCCGCCGCCTCGCGTACGCGCAAGGCGACTTCCGGAAGGGTTGGCAGGACCAGTTCGTCATTTTCGATGGCCTTGATCAGTTCCTGCTGGACTTTGTCGGCGAGGGTGCTCATGTGATTCCTTCTGATTCCAATAAAGGTAGTCGCCGATGGCTGACAGGCGTTTTTGAACGGCCTGTCAGCGCTGGATTTCCCGGTCCGCATCCAGGGTGTACGGCAGATCGAGCAGGTCCAGAGGCTCGCCATCGACCGAGCCGAGGAATATGCGCCCATCGATGGCCGCGTCTTGCTGCAGCACGGCGAGCAGTTCCAGTGCTCCGTCGGCTCGGGCCGCCATGACCACCTCGCCGACACTGGAGTTATGAACCGGTGAAAAGAGTTCCTGTCCTGCCGCAGGCATTGACGCCTCGCTATTCTGAAAGGCCAGACGATGCAGGCGGCGCTTGAGTTTGCCGAGGTACTGCATGCGTGCGACGATTTCCTGACCGGTGTAGCAGCCTTTCTTGAAACTGACGCCACCCAGTGCTTGCAGATTGATCATCTGCGGGATGAACAGCTCGCGGGTTTCGCCGAACACCTGGCCGATACCGGCGCGAATCTGCGCCAGTCGCCAGTGATCGAGCGAGGCTTCGGCCAGTTGGGCGGCGAGTCGCTGCCGGATGGTTTCGGCCTCTGCCGCAGGCGCCCAGAGCTCTGCGCGGCCATCAGGCAGGCGGATGGCGATCAGGTTGTGCGCGGTCGCCACCTCGTCGGCTGTTTGCGACAGATCGAGGCCCAGACTGACCAGGGCACCGTCGCCACCGCGCAGGCCGAAGCGCACCCACTCCGTGCTTTCGTCATGCAGTTTCGACTTGGAAAATACCGCGAAACGGGCGAGATCGGCACGCTGCGGTTCCACCAGCTCCCTGGCCATCGCCAGCAGGTAGCCGTCGCCTTTCGGAACGATGCGGAAGCTCGACTGCATACGCCCCTTGGGTGTGCAACGTGCGCCCAGGCTCGAATGTCGGGCGTCGAGGTAGTTGAGGTTACAGGTCAGCTGCCCCTGCAGGAATTTGCCGGCATCCGGGCCGCGTACGGCCAGGATGCCTTCGTGCGACAGGACGCAGAAAAAAGCAGTGTCGGTCATGATCGGTCGCCGTGCTGAATCAGGCGAGCATCATAGCAGGACCGCTTGAAAACACAGCGTGCGCCAGCTGGCACTGCGCTCAGCCAGACCTTCGCGCAAGAGCGTGTCGGGCGCTGCGCCTGTGGCTATAATGCCGGGCTTCAAACGAGGAACATGGGCATGGTCGAACAATCCGAACTCAATCGTCTGTTCTGGCAGAGCCGTCGCGGCATGCTTGAACTGGATGTCCTGCTGGTGCCTTTCACCCAGGAGGTTTATCCGCAGCTGGATGAAGAGAATCAGCGCCGCTATCGCCAGTTGTTGAGCTGCGAAGACCAGGACATGTTCGGCTGGTTCATGGAGCGCTCCGAACCGGATGACGAGGACTTGCGCCTCATCGTTCGCATGATCCTCGATCGTGTCCAGCCCAAATAGTCAGCCGTTCGAGTGCCACTGGCGGGCGTCGCGCCTGTTGCTGGCGCTTTATCTGGCGGTGCTGGTACTGGCGGTTGTCACCCTGCTGGTGCTGCCGGTCCCGCCGTGGCTGCGAACGTCCGGCCTGTTGCTGTGCCTGCTGCATGCCGGCTGGGTGATCCCGTCGCGCATTCTGCTTGCGCGTGATGCGTCCTGGCGTGGCCTGCGTCAGGATCAGCAGGGCTGGTCCCTGTGGAACCGGCGCGGCGGCTGGCAGCCCGTGCAGTTGCGGCCCGACAGCCTTGCGCTGCCATCGATGGTTATCCTGCGTTTCAGGGCGCCGGGGCAGTGGTTTGCCCGTGGTCTCTGCGTCGCGCGGGACGCGATGCCGCCGGAGCAGCATCGACGCCTGCGGGTACGGCTGAAGTTCAGTCGACGTAGGTGGGCGGCACCAGAATAGTGTCGACGGCTTCGGGCAGCGCCTCGGGGTAATCCAGGGTGTAGTGCAGGCCGCGGCTTTCCTTGCGCTGCATCGCCGAGCGAATCATCAGGTCGGCTACAAGGGCCAGGTTGCGTAGTTCGATGAGGTCGCGGCTGACCTTGTAGTTGGAATAGAACTCGTCGATCTCACCCTGCAGCATGCGTACCCGGTGCTGGGCGCGCATCAGGCGCTTGTTGGTGCGGACGATGCCGACGTAATCCCACATGAAGCGCCGCAGTTCGTCCCAGTTGTGCGCGATGATCACGTCTTCATCCGAGTCGGTCACCTGGCTCGCGTCCCAGCTCGGCAGTGCGCCTTGCTCTTCGATGCTCGGCAACTCGCGGAGCATGTCCTGCGCGGCGGAGCGGGCGTAGACGAAACACTCCAGCAGCGAATTGCTGGCCATGCGATTGGCCCCGTGCAGGCCGGTAAAGCTGGTTTCGCCGATGGCGTAGAGCCCCGGAATGTCGGTCCTGCCGGCCTGGTCGACGACAATGCCGCCGCAGGTATAGTGCGCGGCGGGCACTACCGGGATGGGTTCGCGAGTGATGTCGATGCCGAATTCCAGGCAGCGCTCGTAGACGGTGGGAAAGTGTTCACGGATGAAGGTGGATGGCTTGTGGCTGATGTCCAGGTAGACGCAATCGATACCGAGCCGCTTCATCTCATGGTCGATGGCGCGTGCGACGATGTCGCGCGGGGCCAGCTCGGCGCGCTCGTCGAAGCGCGGCATGAAGCGTTCGCCGTTGGGTAGCTTGAGCAGGGCACCTTCGCCTCGTAGCGCCTCGGTGATCAGGAAGCTCTTGGCCCTGGGGTGATAGAGGCAGGTCGGGTGGAACTGGTTGAACTCCAGGTTGCCGACCCGGCAGCCGGCGCGCCAGGCCATGGCGATGCCATCGCCACAGGCGCCGTCAGGGTTGCTCGTATACAGGTAGACCTTTGCCGCCCCGCCGGTTGCCAGCACGACGAACTTGGCCCGGAAGGTATCCACTTCACCCGTGGCGCGGTTCAGCACATAGGCACCCAGGCAGCGCCTGCCGGGCAGACCGAGCTTGTACTCGGTGATCAGATCGACCGCGACGCGTTGTTGCAGCAGGTCGATATTGGTTCTGTCCTGGGCGCGGGCGAGCAGGGTGTTGAAGATTGCCGCGCCCGTGGCGTCAGCCGCATGAATGATGCGGCGATGGCTATGGCCGCCTTCGCGCGTCAGGTGATATTCGAAACTGCCGTCCTCGCGGTCGGCCTCGTCGCGGGTGAACGGCACGCCCTGTTCGATCAGCCACTGGATGGCTTCGCGGCTGTGTTCGACGGTGAAGCGCACGGCGTCTTCATCGCAAAGGCCGGCGCCGGCGACGAGGGTATCGGCGACATGGGATTCCACCGTGTCGGTGGTGTCCAGCACGGCAGCGACACCACCCTGGGCCCAGTAAGTCGATCCGTTGGCCAGGTCGCCCTTGCTGAGTATGGCGACGCGTAGCGTCGTTGGCAGGTTCAGTGCCAGCGTAAGGCCAGCGGCGCCGCTGCCGATGACAAGAACGTCGTATTGATGATGCTGGCTCATTTGAGATCTCGCTTTGGAGGCGCGGGCAGTATATAGAGTGTCTGTGGCGGCAAAAAAGCGCTCGCGCATTTTCTTAGGTTGCTCAGGAACTTTTCATGCCAGGCCCTTTCTATAGATAGTTGTGGATACAAGCCGGGTGCTCACCGAAGAAAGTGGGCGGAAGGCTTTTGCTGTGAAATACCGGGAGGCAGCGTCAACCGATCAGGTTTTCCGCGTTGCCTGCCAATGCCGTCAGGCGTGTGCAGTACAGCTTGCTAGGAAGGGGGAGAACTTTTGCGCAAAGCCCGGGTCTATTCTGGCAGGTCAGCTCGCTGGCAGGAGCAGCACCCCTTCCGGGTCATGAAGGAGTGTTTATGCTAACCCAGGAGCAGGACCAGCAACTGGTCGAACGAGTACAGCGAGGAGACAAGCGGGCTTTCGATTTGCTGGTATTGAAATACCAGCACAAGATCCTTGGGCTGATCGTGCGTTTCGTGCATGACTCCCATGAGGCGCAGGATGTTGCGCAGGAAGCCTTCATTAAGGCCTATCGGGCGCTGGCGAATTTTCGCGGCGACAGTGCCTTTTATACCTGGCTGTATCGTATTGCAATCAACACGGCGAAGAATCATTTGGTGGCCAGAGGGAGACGGCCACCGGACAGTGATGTCAGTTCCGAAGATGCGGAGTTCTACGACGGCGATCACGCCCTCAAGGACATCGAGTCGCCGGAGCGAGCGCTTCTCAGGGATGAAATCGAAGATACGGTCCACCGAACCATACAGCAGCTTCCGGAAGATTTGCGCACGGCTCTAACACTGCGCGAATTCGATGGTCTCAGTTATGAGGACATTGCAAACGTCATGCAGTGTCCGGTGGGTACAGTCCGCTCTCGGATATTCCGGGCGCGGGAAGCCATAGATAAATCGTTGCAACCCTTGTTGCATGAGTCCTGAGACAGCGGCGACAGCCAAGAGAGGAACCGCCATGAGTCGTGAAGCCCTGCATGAATCGCTGTCCGCAGTGATGGATAACGAAGCGGACGAGTTAGAATTACGTCGAGTGCTCGCAGCGGATGGCGATAGCGAGATGCGTGCAACCTGGTCGCGTTATCAGATTGCGCGTGCCGCCATGCACAGGGAGTTGATCGAGCCCCGCATGGATATTGCTTCGGCGGTATCCGCTGCCCTGGCCGATGAGCCGACCATCAGTGTCGTCAAGCCGCAGAAGTCCGCCTGGCGCAATATGGGTCGCCTGGCGGTTGCCGCCTCGGTGACCGTGGCTGTACTGGCGGGTGTTCGTCTGTACAATCAGAGCGAAGTCGCCGGGCCGCAGATGGCGCAACAGGCTGCCCAGCCGAGCATTGCCGTACCGCAAGCTGCTCAGGGGCCGGCGGTATTGGCTGGCTATAGCGGCAGTGACAATGCCGGAGCGATGGACGCCGAGGCTTCCGCTGCCGAAGGCTGGCATGAACAGCGTCTGCCTGCGTATGTACGCCAGCATGCGCAACAGGCTGCCTTTGGTAGCGAGTCTGAAAGTGCGTTGCCCTATGCGCGCGCCGCCAGTATGGAAGATCGTTAAGGAACAACATGCGTGTAATACCGCTTTGTGTGGTGCTCGGAGGCTGGCTGTCGATGCCGGCCTTTGCTGCTGATGCCGATGCCTGGTTGCAGCGTTTTGCGATGTCTGAAAAGAAGCAGAGCTACCATGGCACCTTCATGTATGAACGCAACGGCAGCTTTTCCAGTCATGCCGTCTGGCAATTGATCGAAAAGGACAGGCGTCATGAGCGCCTGTTGCAGCTTGACGGACCTGCGGCGGAAGTTCTGCTGGTGGATGGTCGAGTGCAGTGCGCCAGCGAGCAGCTGGCCTCCCAGGTCAGGGATGTGCAGCCGTGGCAGCAAGCGCAGCTCGATCCCAAGGCGCTCGGCCAGTGGTATGATTTCCAGTTGCTTGGTGAGTCACGAGTAGCCGGAAGGCCAACCGTGGCGCTTGCCGTACGGCCAAAGGATCAGCACCGCTACGGATTCGAATTGCATCTCGACCGCGAAACGGCGCTGCCGCTCAAATCGTTGCTGCTCAGTGAAAGCGGGCAGTTGCTTGAACGCTTCCAGTTCGTTCATTTTTCACCCGATGCCGTTCAGCCTGCTGATGTCGAGACAGGTGCGGCATGCCAGCCCGTTTCCCTGGCTACCGAAGGCGAAGCGGTTGCGCCGCAGTGGCGCTCCGACTGGCTGCCGGAAGGCTTTCAACTGCTCGACTCCAATGTACGTCCCAGCCCCGCTTCGGATGAGCGCGTGACATGGCTGTCCTATGGGGACGGTCTGGCGCGCTTCTCGGTGTTTCTTGAGCCATTGCGGGGCGCGGTCGTCGAGGATGCGCGCAACCAGATGGGGCCTACTGTCGCGGTGTCGAAACGTCTCACGACCGCTGATGGCGACGTGATGGTGACGGTTGTCGGCGAGGTTCCGCTCGGAACCGCCGAACGGGTCGCGCTGTCGATGCGCGCCGGGGCAGACCAGGCGTCGCGATGATAGAAGAGCCTGGGCGTGTGATTGCTGTGGAGTCCGGCGCCGTCTGGGTCGAGACGCAGCGCAAGAGCACCTGCTCCGGTTGCTCCGCCAGGAATGGTTGCGGTCAGGGGCTGATGGACCGGCTGGGCGTCCGTGAGCGGCGCGGGCTGATCCGCGCCCTCTGCGATCAGCGCCTGCAGGTGGGTGATTCGGTCGTTATCGGCATCCGCGAAGATGTGTTGCTGCGCGGTGCGGTCCTTGTTTATCTTTTCCCGCTCATCGTACTGTTCGCTTCCGCGCTGGCGGCCTCCGGGCTGTCGGCGCCGGAGCCATACGTGATACTGGCCGGGCTTGGCGGTTTCCTGGTTTCATGGCTGGTCGTGCGTGCGCGCAGCCGGCGAGCGGCAGGAGACTGCGCACTGCAACCGGTTGTACTGCGCGTCATGCTGGCCGTGGCCGGCGCTGATGCGGCGGTCGGTTCGTTTTCGCCAAGGGGGAATGATCTTGAAGGTTCAACGCACTAGCTGCTTCGCGTTCGTCGCTGCGCTGCTTTTTCTGGGGCAGGCGACGCTGGCACAGGCTCAGCTGCCTGATTTCACGCCCCTGGTCGAAAGCGCCTCGCCGGCGGTAGTCAATATCAGCACCAAGCAGAAAGTGCCGGCTCGCGCCCATCCGCAACTGCCTGACCTGGAAGGCCTGCCGCCCATCTTTCGCGAATTTTTCGAACACAGCATTCCGGGCCTGCCAGGCGGGGGGCAGCGGCGTGAAGCACAGTCGCTGGGTTCCGGTTTCATCATCTCGGCTGATGGTTATGTGCTGACCAACAATCATGTGGTGGCTGATGCCGACGAGATCATCGTGCGTCTGCCGGATCGCAGTGAAATGGAAGCCACGCTTGTGGGCGCCGACCCCCGTACCGATGTGGCGCTGCTCAAGATCGACGGCGAGAACCTGCCGACCGTCAAGCTGGGCAAATCCAGCACGCTCAAGGCGGGTGAATGGGTTCTGGCCATTGGCTCTCCGTTCGGCTTCGACCATACGGTGACGGCGGGTATCGTCAGCGCTACGGGGCGTAACCTGCCCAATGAAAGTTATGTGCCCTTCATTCAGACCGATGTCGCGATCAATCCGGGCAACTCCGGCGGGCCACTGTTCAATCTGCAGGGTGAAGTCATTGGCATCAACTCGCAGATATTTACCCGCTCGGGTGGCTTCATGGGATTGTCGTTTGCCATCCCCATCGATGTCGCGATGGATATCTCCGAGCAGCTGCGCACCGATGGCAAGGTCAGCCGAGGCTGGCTGGGCGTGGTCATCCAGGAAGTGAACCGGGATCTGGCCGAGTCCTTCGGGCTCGAGCGTCCGACAGGCGCGCTGGTTGCCCAGGTCATGGATGGCGGGCCGGCGGCGAAGGGCGGCTTGCGGGTGGGTGATGTGATTCTCAGTGTCAATGACAACGCCATCGACATGTCTGCCGATCTGCCACACCTGATCGGCACTATAAAGCCTGATACCGAGGCTCGTTTGGGCATCGTGCGCGAGGGCAGTCGCGAGACGCTGACGATCACCGTTGGCGCATTGCCGGAAGAGGGTGAGGAGGTCGCGACGGCGAGCAGTCGTGCGGAAAAGAGCAACAACCGGTTGGGCGTGAAGGTGTCGGAACTCACTGACGAACAGAAGCGCAGTCTCGACCTCTCCGGTGGTGTCGTGATCACCGAAGTGCTCAATGGCCCGGCGGCGATGATCGGTCTGCGGCCCGGTGATGTGATCACTCATCTGAACAACCAGGCCATCGACTCCGCTTCCACATTTGCTCGTGTTGCCGAGCAGTTACCGAAAAACCGCTCGGTGTCCATGCGCGTGCTGCGTCAGGGGCGCGCCAGCTTCATCACCTTCAAGCTTGCCGAGTAGAGCGCTGCATCCGATATCAGGGCGACTCGGTCGCCCTTGTCGGCGCTGCCGCCGTGCCAGCCAGGAGGTCCTGACTCGGCGTGGCGCTGAAAAGACCGATCAGGTACAATCCGCGGCTATTTTTCGGCGGGCAATCGGCCTGCGGCATATTCGAGTGTTTAGCTGTGAGTGACCTGAGTCATATCCGCAATTTTTCCATCATCGCGCACATTGATCATGGCAAGTCGACCCTGGCCGACCGCTTCATTCAGATGTGCGGTGGCCTGACAGAGCGTGAAATGGCTTCCCAGGTCCTCGACTCCATGGACCTCGAACGCGAGCGCGGCATCACCATCAAGGCCCACAGCGTGACCCTTCATTACAAGGCGCGTGACGGCAAGACCTATCAGCTCAACTTCATCGACACCCCCGGCCACGTGGACTTCACCTACGAGGTGAGCCGCTCGCTGGCGGCCTGTGAAGGTGCGCTGCTGGTGGTCGATGCAGGGCAGGGTGTCGAGGCGCAGTCGGTTGCCAACTGCTACACGGCCATCGAGCAGGGCCTGGAAGTCATGCCCGTCCTGAACAAGATGGATCTGCCCCAGGCCGACCCGGACAAGGTCAAGGACGAGATCGAGCACATCATCGGTATCGATGCGACCGATGCCGTTGCCTGCAGCGCCAAGAGCGGCATGGGCGTCGATGAGGTGCTGGAGCGCCTGGTCGCGACCATTCCGCCGCCCACTGGTGAAGTCGATGCGCCATTGCAGGCGTTGATCATCGACTCCTGGTTCGACAACTACCTAGGCGTCGTCTCGCTAGTCCGTGTCCGTCACGGTCGAATCAAGAAAGGCGACAAGGTGCTGGTCAAATCCACCGGCAAGACGCATCAGGTCGACAGCGTTGGCGTGTTCAATCCGAAACACACCAGTACGACCGACCTCAAAGCCGGCGAAGTGGGCTTCATCATCGCCGGCATCAAGGACATTCTAGGGGCACCGGTAGGCGATACCCTGACGCTGGCCAACACCCCGGACGTCGAGATGCTGCCCGGCTTCAAAAGGGTCAAGCCACAGGTCTATGCCGGCCTGTTCCCGGTCAGTTCAGATGATTTCGAAGACTTCCGCGACGCGCTGCAGAAGCTGACCCTCAACGATGCCGCCCTGCAGTACGAGCCGGAAAGCTCCGATGCCCTCGGTTTCGGCTTCCGTATCGGCTTCCTCGGCATGCTGCACATGGAGATCATCCAGGAACGTCTCGAACGCGAATACGACCTGGATCTGATCACCACCGCGCCGACCGTGGTCTACGAACTGGCACTGAAGAACGGCGAAACCATCTACGTCGACAGTCCGTCGAAATTGCCGGACCTGTCCGCCATCGAAGACATGCGCGAGCCGATCGTGCGTGCCAATATCCTGGTACCGCAGGAGCATCTGGGCAGTGTCATCACCCTCTGTATCGAGAAGCGTGGCGTGCAGCGCGATCTGCAGTTCCTCGGCTCTCAGGTACAGGTTCGCTACGACCTGCCGATGAGCGAAGTGGTGCTGGACTTCTTCGATCGTCTGAAGTCGGTCAGCCGTGGTTACGCCTCTCTGGACTACAGCTTCGAGTGCTTCCAATCGGCCAACCTGACCCGTCTGGATATCCTCATCAACGGCGAGAAAGTCGATGCGCTGGCACTGATCGTGCATCGCGACAATGCGCACTACAAGGGTCGCATGCTCGTCGAGAAGATGAAGGAGCTGATCCCCCGACAGATGTTCGACGTCGCGATTCAGGCTGCCATTGGCGGTCAGATCGTTGCTCGAAGCACCGTGAAAGCCTTGCGCAAGAACGTTCTGGCCAAGTGTTACGGCGGCGACGTGAGCCGCAAGCGCAAGCTGCTGGAGAAGCAGAAGGCGGGCAAGAAACGCATGAAGCAGGTGGGTAACGTGGAAATCCCGCAGGAAGCATTCCTCGCGGTGCTCAAGGTAGATAGTTGATATGTCGATCAATTTCCCGCTGTTGCTGGTGATTGCCGTTGCGCTATGCGGTTTTCTCGCGCTTCTCGATCTGGTGTTTTTTGCACCGCGTCGGCGGGCGGCGATAGCCAGCTACGAGCGCAGTGCCGGCGAGCTCGATCAGAGCACGCTGGAGGCCTTGAGCCGGGAGCCGGTACTGATCGAATATGGCAAATCCTTCTTTCCCGTGCTGGCCATCGTGTTGGTGTTGCGTTCCTTTCTGATCGAGCCGTTCCAGATTCCGTCCGGGTCGATGATCCCGACCCTGGAAGTGGGCGATTTCATCCTGGTCAACAAATTCGCCTACGGGATTCGGCTGCCGGTGGTCGATACCAAGATCATCGACGTCAGCGATCCGAAACGTGGCGATGTCATGGTGTTTCGCTATCCCAACGATCCGAATATCAACTACATCAAGCGTGTCATTGGCCTGCCGGGCGATGTGATTCGCTATGGCAGCGACAGGCGCCTGACCATCAATGGTCAGTCGGTGCCCGAAATGCTGGTGGGTGACGAGCCTGGCAGCCTGGGCAGCGCCAGGCTGTATCGGGAAAAACTGGGCGAAGCCGAGCACATGATTCGCAAGGAAATGCGGCGGTATCAGGTAGAGCCTGATCGCGAGTGGCGCGTGCCGCAGGGTCACTATTTCATGATGGGTGACAACCGCGACAACTCCAACGACAGCCGCTACTGGCAGGGTGCGGCGATTCCCGCTGAGCTCGCCGGCATGGTTCCTGACCGCAATATCGTCGGCAAGGCCTTTGCGATATGGATGAGTTGGTCCGATCCGAAGCTCAGCAATCTACCACACTTTTCCCGAGTCGGCCTGATTCACTGAGTCTGTGAATCACGGCCCGGTTCCTGCGGCCCGTCCCGCTATATTTATCCAGCCCCGATCGGTGGGTAATGCACGACGTAGAGGTCGACATGAGTTTCGCTCGTTCGCAAAAAGGGCTGTCCATGCTGAGCTGGATCATGGTGCTGGCGCTGGTGGCGTTTTTCGCCAGCACGGCATTCAAGATGCTGCCGCATTACTTCGACTATATGTCCATGGACAAGATCATTTCCGGGGTAGAAAGTGACCAAACTACGGAAGTGCGCAGCGTGCGTGACTTCTACAGTCACGTTCGCCGGGGCATGGACGTCAATGGCATTCGCGACCTGAATCTGGAAGAGGCGCTGAAGGTCGTGATTGAAAACAATGAATTCAGGGTTCACCTGAATTACGAAAAGCGCGAGCCCCTGATCCGCAATCTGGATCTGGTGGCGAACTTCGACAAAGAATATCGCCTAAGGATGCCGTGAGCACTTCGTTAGCCCGTCTCGAGCGCAAGCTCGGTTATCAATTCAAGGATCAGGAGCTGATGCTCCTGGCTCTCACTCATCGCAGTTATGCCGGACGCAACAATGAGCGTCTGGAATTCCTTGGCGATGCCATTCTCAACTTCATCGCCGGGGAGGCGTTGTTCACACACTTCCCCCAGGCGAAGGAAGGGCAGCTGTCCCGTCTGCGCGCGCGCCTGGTCAAGGGCGAGACGCTGGCGGTACTGGCCCGTGGCTTCGAGCTGGGCGAATACCTGCGCCTGGGTTCGGGTGAACTGAAGAGCGGCGGGTTTCGCCGCGAATCGATCCTGGCCGACACGCTGGAGGCCCTGATCGGCGCGATCTACCTGGATGCCGGCATGGAAACCGCGCGTGATCGTGTGCTGGCCTGGCTGGCCAACGAACTGCAGGGGCTGACGCTGGTCGACACCAACAAGGACCCGAAGACCCGTCTGCAGGAGTTTCTGCAATCGCGTGCCTGTGAGCTGCCGCGCTATGAAGTGGTGGCTATCGAGGGTGAGCCGCATTGCCGGACCTTCTTCGTCGAGTGCCAGGTAGCGCTGCTCAACGAGAAGACACAGGGGCAGGGTGCCAGTCGGCGCATTGCCGAACAGGTTGCCGCTGCTTCGGCACTCATCGCGCTGGGCGTGGAGAATGGACATGATTGAACAACAGACAGAAGATGCGGTAAGCCGCTGCGGTTATGTGGCCATCGTGGGTCGCCCCAATGTTGGCAAGTCGACGCTGCTCAACCACGTCCTCGGGCAGAAGCTCGCCATCACTTCGCGCAAACCGCAGACCACCCGCCACAACATGCTCGGAATCAAGACCGAAGGCGCCGTTCAGGCCGTCTATGTCGACACCCCCGGCATGCACAAGAATGGCGAGACAGCACTCAACCGCTATATGAACCGCACGGCCTCATCGGCGTTCAAGGATGTCGATGTCGTGGTGTTCGTCGTCGATCGCACGCGTTGGACCGAGGAAGACCAGCTGGTACTCGAACGTGTTCAGTATGTCGAGGGGCCTGTGATCATCGCGGTGAACAAGACCGATCGCGTCGAAGACAAGAGTGAGCTGCTGCCGCACTTCGAGTGGCTGGCGCAGCAGTTGCCCAATGCCGAGATCGTGCCGATTTCCGCCCAGCACGGGCAGAATCTCGATGTGTTCGAGAAACTGGTGGCCTCGCATCTGCCTGAAGGCGAGCACTTTTTCCCTGAAGACCAGATCACCGATCGTAGCAGCCGTTTCCTTGCCGCCGAACTGGTGCGCGAAAAGATCATGCGCCAGCTGGGGGCGGAAGTGCCTTATCAGATCACCGTCGAGATCGAGGACTTCAAACAGCAAGGGCATGTTCTGCATATCCATGCGCTGATTCTGGTCGAGCGCGACGGGCAGAAGAAAATCATCATCGGCGACAAGGGCGAGCGCATCAAACGCATCGGCCAGGAAGCCCGCAAGGACATGGAAGTGCTGTTCGACTCCAAGGTCATGCTGAACCTGTGGGTGAAGGTCAAGAGCGGCTGGTCCGATGACGAACGTGCGCTGCATTCGCTGGGCTACCAGTAAGCGAGAAGGCGAGAAGGGCGCTGGAGGCTGGACGAAAAAGCTGATGGGTGAGTCTTCATCGTGCGGATGGTCAGGCGCTGTGAGGGCGCCTTCGGATTGTCGGATTACGCCTTCGGCTAATCCGACCTACGACGCTTTGTAGGTCGGGTCACGCTTCATCGACCCGACGAGCGCCGGTGGGGCCAGAGAAAACCTGCCATGTGAATGCATAAACCCCGCACAGCCCCCATAGTCCCGCCCATATGGATTCCATCCCCTCCCAATCCGCCTTTGTCCTGCACAGTCGCCCCTATCGCGAGAGCAGTGCGCTGGTGGATTTTTTTACGCCTCAGGGGCGGCTGCGGGCCGTGTTGCGGGGCGCGCGAGGCAAGGCCGGTACGCTGGCGCGGCCCTTCGTGCCGCTGGAGGTGGAGTTTCGGGGGCGTGGCGAGCTGAAGAACGTCGGGCGACTGGAGGCCAATGGGCTGGCGCACTGGCTCGAAGGCAGTGCGCTGTTTGCCGGCATGTATCTCAACGAATTGCTGATTCGGCTGCTGCCGGCTGAAGATGCCCACCCTGATCTGTTCGAGCATTACCTGCAAACCCTGGCGGCGCTGGCGGCGAAACGTCCGCTGGAACCCCTGCTGCGCTCATTCGAATGGCGTTTGCTAAGTGAACTGGGCTATGGTTTTGCGCTTGATCGGGACGTCTGCGGGCAGCCTATCGCCAGCGCCGGGCTGTATCGGCTTGTGCCGGATACCGGACTGGAGCCCGTCGGTCATTTTCAGCCGGGGCTGTTCAACGGTGCGGAGCTACTGGCGATGGCTGAGGCTGACTGGGACGTTCCCGGCGCACTGGCGGCGGCCAAGCGGCTGATGCGTCAGGCGCTGGCGCCCCATCTGGGCGGTCGACCCCTGGTCAGCCGTGAATTGTTCATGAACATGAAGGAGTCCCCGCGTGACTGAAGCCAATCGAATTCTGCTCGGTGTCAACGTCGATCACGTCGCGACACTGCGCCAGGCGCGCGGCACCCGCTATCCCGACCCGCTCAAGGCCGCCCTGGATGCCGAGGAGGCCGGCGCGGACGGCATTACCGTGCATCTGCGCGAGGATCGCCGACATATCCAAGAGCGCGACGTTCTGATGATGAAGGATGCGTTGCAGACGCGGATGAACTTCGAGATGGGCGTTACCGAGGCCATGCTCGCCTTCGCCGAGCAGCTG
The DNA here is from genome assembly GCF_013522825.1 of Stutzerimonas stutzeri. GTDB lineage: Bacteria > Pseudomonadota > Gammaproteobacteria > Pseudomonadales > Pseudomonadaceae > Stutzerimonas > Stutzerimonas stutzeri_AK. The sequence goes on along the minus strand of NZ_JAAMQZ010000017.1, from coordinate 36,806 downwards.
CGACCGGAGCATGTCTGCCTGGTCCCGGAAACCCGGCAGGAGCTCACCACCGAAGGTGGGCTGGACGTGGCGGGGCAGGAGTCGCGCATCCGTGACGCCATCGACCGCATGACTGCCTGTGGTGCGCAGGTATCGCTGTTCATCGACGCCGATCCGCGTCAGATCGAGGCCGCCGCCCGCCTGGGCGCGCCGGCCATCGAGCTGCATACCGGGCGCTATGCCGATGCCCAGGGTGCCGCCGAACGTGCCGTCGAGCTGGCGCGCATTCGCGAGGGCGTGGAAGCGGGGCTGGGCCATGGCCTGATCGTCAATGCCGGCCACGGGCTGCATTACCACAATGCCGAAGCCATCGCTGCGATTGAGGGCATCAACGAGCTGAACATCGGCCATGCGATCGTTGCCCATGCGCTGTTCGTCGGCTTCAAACAGGCCGTTATGGAGATGAAGCAGCTGATCCTGGCCGCTGCGCCGCGGGCTTGATGCTTTTGGCGCGCAGGCTCAGGCCTTGCGCGCGATCAGCACCGCACGTATCTGTGCGCGGTGATCTTCCGGCGCCAGCGTGGTGCTTTCGTTGCCTCGGTCACCCGGAGTTTCTGCACCTGCTCATCGCTCCTGAGCAGGCAGTCTTTCAGCTCCAGCAGGTCGGTTGATCACTGCCTCTGGAGTTGAATTCGATACCCTGAAGATCGTTGGTAAGAGCGTGACGCATACTCTCAATCAGTTGTCGGGCCGTAGAAGTAATGCCTTTGTATGGTGGTGTCAGGGCGTAAAGAGTGGCAGGTGGTAAATGCTCACTGGGGCAGGCCAGTTTCAGGTTCTGTGCGGCCAAGTCTGTACTGCAGGCATAAAGTGGCAAGCAGGCCAGACCCAGCCCGGCACGGGCGGCTTTGAGTAGTGTCTGGGTATTTTCGGCGAGCAATGCTGGCTGATGGATTTCTCGTGGCCCACTCTGTAGTCGCCAGGCTTGGGGCTGAGTGTTGGCTCCGAGCGTCAAGAGGTTGTTGTCAGCGATGCCGTCCAGCGTTGATGGGTTGCCCAGGCTCGTCAGCAATGCGGGGCTGCCCACGATCACCATGGATAATTCGGCGAGTGGGCGGGCTACGATATTACTGTCTTCGGGTACCTCGTTCAGGTTCAGTGCCAGATCGAGGCGTTGGGTGGCGAGATCCACTGGCCGGTCTTCCAGGATCAGCGCGAACTGTACTCTCGGGTGGCTACGCTGGAATTCAGCCATAGCGCCCAGAACCCAATCCGCTAGTGCGCTGGGAGCCGCCAGCCGAATCAAGCCGGATGGCGTGTTGTTGGTTTCCACTGCGCACTGAAGTGCAGCCTCCAGGGCTGAGATCATCTCCAGTGCGTGCCGATAGATCTGCTCACCGACCGTGGTCATGGCAAACAGGCGGGTGCTGCGGTTGAGCAACTGCACCTTGAGTACCTGTTCGAGCTGGGCGATGCGCCGGCTGAGGCTGGATTTGGCGATCCCGGTGCGTTCGGCTGCGCCAGAAAAGCTCCCGGCTTCGACGACTTGGGCGTACCAGTAGAGATCGCCCAGGGTTCTTGCTGTAGTCGAGGTTTTTGGTTGTTGTTTTTGGGACGCTCTGTTCGCCCTGGGAGAACGTTCGCTCATTATTCCCTCCGTATTATTGCGCTATCTTATTTGCCGCTTTGCATCTGGGCTTTTGAATAAGAGGGCGTGACCTTTGCCAGAGGAGGACATCGCCGAAGAACCTGCCCTTCGACTTGAGAGAACAAGTTGTCATGTTCGCGAGCAAAGATATTGGCCATACCCCGCTGATCCTGGTAATCGACGACACGCCAGAGGGGCTGAAACTGCTGCTGCAGCAGATTCGCGCCCAGGGTTGGCGGCTGTCGCTGGCCAGTGAGGCCCGCCAGGGACTGCAACGGGCTCTGGCGCTGCGCCCCGACCTGATCCTGCTCGACGTGCATATGCCGCAGATGAACGGTTTCACCCTGTGTCGTCTGTTGCGCGAGTCGCCGACCTCTCGCGATGTGCCGGTGATCTTCCTGACCTCGGCCGGCTCGCTTGAGGAGCGCCTGGAAGGGCTTGAGCTGGGTGGCGTGGATTACGTACTCAAGCCGTTCGAGCCAGCCGAGGTGCTGGCTCGCATGCGCGTGCACTTGCAACTGGCACGTCGCGCCCGACCGGCTCAGCCCGCGCAAGAGCAGTCGGATGTGGTGGATGCAGAACAGTTGATTCTGCAAGCGGCGCTACGTCTGATCGCTCAGGAACTTGCGGACTTGCCGCAGTTGGCGGATATCGCGCGCAAGGTCGGTACTCACGACAAACGCCTGTCGACCATCTTCCGCAGTCATCTGGGAACCTCGGTGTTCGCCTATGTGCGCGAGCTGCGAATGCGCCGAGGTCAAGAGCTGCTGGCCGACAGCGGCATGAGTGTGCAAGACATCTCCGAGCAGATCGGTTTTCGCAGTGCCTGTAACTTCACGACGGCATTCCGTGCGCGCCACGGTGTGACGCCGAGTCAGTTCCGCGAGCGGCTGCGAAGCCATACATGAGCCGACTGTTGTTGCTGTTGCTGCTGTTGTCCGCGTCGCTGCCGTCACAGGCGGGGGATAGCGATTGCCGGTTGGCGCTGCAAGAGACAGTGCTACTGTTCGAGGACCCCGGCGGCGCACTGACGGTGGACGTCGTGAGCCGGCTTCCTGCGGAGCGCTTCCAGGCGCTGCATCGGGGTGCCTTCCCGTACAGCTTCAGCTATTCGGCCTTCTGGTTGCGCCTGCAGGTGCGCAATCCGGGCACGGAGTTCTGTCATGCCTGGCTGCAGGTCGGCGAGCCGCGTCTGGAGCAGGTGCAGGTCTTCCAGCACCAGGACGGGCAATGGCATGAGATGCGCGCCGGCAGTGTTTATCCGTTGCCGGAATGGAGCGTGCAGCAGCGCCAACCGTTGTTCCCGCTACTGGTCATGGCCGGGGAAGAGCGCGAGGTAATGGTGAGAGTCGCCAGCCGCAGCCTGTTGGCCGTGGCGCCACGCCTGCACAGTGAGGAGCAACGCTTGCGCAGCGGCGAGCGTGCCAGCCTGATCGATGGTGTGGTGCTGGGGATCATGTTGCTGATCGTGCCGTTCGGCCTGATCGTCGGCGTGCAGATACGTTCCATGCTGCTGCTGGCCAATGCGCTGTCGAGCCTGGCCTACCTGTTGCTGACCGGTGTGGTCAACGGCTACCTGTTCTACCTGCCGGCGCTGTTGCCCTGGTCGCGCGAGCTGGTGGGCGTGCTGTCCGGCTGCGCCGCGCTACTGTTCATGCTCTACATAGGCATCCTGTTCCAGGTGCCTCGTTTGCCGCCGCTCTGGCGCGCGCCGCTGATTCTCTACTCGCTGGCGGTGGGCGTACTGTTGCTGGGCGGCACGGTGTTCGACTTTGTCGGCAGCCGCAACCTGTTCAGTACGTTGCGCTGGGGTTTCTACATGCTGGTGCCGCTGCTGTGCCTGGGCGTCTGGTGGCACGGGCTGCGGCTGAGTTGGCTGGGCTGGGCGCTGACTGCCTTGCTGGTGGTCCAGGGACTCATGCCACTGCTGTTCCTCGATGGCCAGCCTGCGCCCTGGTCGTATGGCGAGGATCAGCTTGATCTGGCTTCGGGGCTGATGGGGGCGGTGCTGTTGTTCTTTACCCTGATCTCGGAATTCACCCGTACCCGGCGTGATGCCCGGCTCGTCAGCGCCGAGTTGGAAGCGTTGCGGGCAGCCGAGCAGCAGCATCTGGAAAGCACGGTGGCGCGGCGAACCGAGCAGTTGCGCGAATCGCTGAAGGCGCGCAGCGCGCTGTTGGCGCGGATCAGCCATGACCTGCGTTCGCCGTTGAGCGGCATTATCAACTATACCCGCCTGATCAACGATGAGGGTATCCAGGACTACCCGCAGCGCATCGAGCGCAACGCGCGTCTGCAACTGGAGCTGATCGACGAGCTGCTGGAGTTTTCACGGGGCGAGTTGTCACAGGAGGAGCTGGTACTGGCGCCGGGTTACCTCTACGGCTTCCTGCACGAGATCGGCAGCGAGGCGCATTTTCTTGCCCAGCGCCAGGGTAATCGCCTGGATTGCCAGTTCGCGACCGATCTGCCGCTGCTGGTACAGGCCGACTTCCGGCAGTTGCGCCGGGTGCTGGTCAACCTGCTGGGAAATGCCAGCAAGTTCACCCGCGAGGGGCTGATCGTGCTGCGGGTGGAGAATCTCGGGGCCGAGAAACAAGGTTTCTCCCTGCGTTTCAGCGTGGCGGACAATGGCATCGGGCTGACGGCGGACGTTCGCGAGCAGTTGCTGCGACCGTTCCAGCGCGGCGGCAACGTCCACGGTGTCGAGGGGTTCGGTCTTGGCCTGGCGATAGTCGACGACTTGCTGCGACAGATGGACAGCACGCTGGCCTTCGAGGACAGGCCCGGCGGCGGCACGCTGTTCAGCTTCGTGCTGCGGGTGCAGAGCGCTTCCGAGGAAGCGGTGGAGCAGGTCTTTCACGACGCTCACGCAACGGCCAGTGATGGTGCGGGGCGGCGCATCCTGCTGGTGGAAGACGTCGAGCTGACACGGGAGTTTCTTGGCGACCTGATCGCCGGCCACGGCTATGACGTGACCCTGGCGGGCAGCGGCGAAGAGGCGCTGGCGTCCATCGCCTGGGCGGACGTCGATCTGGTGATCACCGATCAGTTCATGCCGGGCATGGACGGCTGGGCGCTGCTGCGTGAGGTGCGCCGCCATCGACCGGGCCTGCCGGTGCTGCTCTACTCGGCCTCGCCGGCACGCGCCGAGAACAACGGCGAGCGGCTGCGTTTCGACGCCGAGCTGCTCAAGCCGGTCAGCGCCGAGGAGTTGTTGTCCTGTATCGAGCGACTGTGTGGTCAGTCCGGTGACCCTCAGCCCGGCCCTATTGCGAGGGAGATGAAACTGGGCTGAGGCTGGGTTCGAGTGCGTAGTTTCCTGACCCCTCGGCAGAGGTGTATGTACGCGAATGACAGGCCGCGCGCGCCACTAGGTGAAGTGCCGCCGCAGGGCTTCGGCAGCGTCATTCGCGGCTTGCTGAATCGCCAGTGCCTGGCGGCGCACCTCGTCCTGATCGGCGTCGCGTAGTGCCTCGTGCAGGGCGCGGCCCAGCTGGCCCAGGTGCTGGAGGCCGGCGTGTCCGGCGGTACCGATCAGGTCGTGGGCGTTCTGCCGTAGTGTTGCCGGATCGCAGGCCTGGCCGATGGCAATGGCACCGAACAGCTCGCCGCGTCGCTCGCAGTCCTCGACCAGCATTTCCAGCATGCGGCTGAAACGCTCGTTGCTGATCAGCTGGCGCAGATGTTCCAGTGGCCTTGGGTCGAAGTCGACGACGGGGGTTGCAGGACGTACCGGCGGGGGCGGCGGCACCCATTCGGAAACCTCTTGCGGCGTCAGGCAATGGCGGATCAGCGCCTTCCACAGCAGTTGTTCGTCGATGGGCTTGGCTACGTGGGCGTTCATACCGGCGGCCAGGCATTGCTCGACGTCCTCCTGGCTGGCATTGGCTGTCATGGCAATCACTGGCAGCTGGGCGAAGCGCGGCTCGCGGCGTAGCTGGCGGGTGGCGCTTAGACCATCCAGTTCGGGCATCATCATGTCCATCAGCACGGCTGCGTAGGTGTTGTCCGGAGACTGACGCAGCAGGTCGAGCGCGTGCCGGCCACCCTGGGCCTGGTCGAGCTGGATGCCGGCCTCGCGTAGCAGTTCGCTGGCCACCAGTCGGTTGAGCTCATTGTCGTCCACCAGCAGCAGGCGCAGACCTTGCAGGTTTTGTGGCGAGATCGGGGCTGGTTCCTGCGGGGCTTCGACGGTGACTGGCGGTATCTCTTCGACCCGCACGCGGAACCAGAAGGTGCTGCCCTCGCCAGGCTGACTGCACATGCCTACCTCGCCGCCCAGCAGTTGCGCCAGATTACGCGAGATGGCCAGACCCAGACCGGTGCCACCGAAGCGTCGAGTGATACTGCTGTCGGCTTGCTGGAAAGGCTGGAATAGATGGATCTGCTGTTCCTCGCTGAGGCCGATCCCCTGATCCTTGACCTCGCCATACAGGTAGGCCGATCCCTGCGCGCTGTGCCGCAGGTCGAGGCTGAGGTGAACCACGCCATGCGTGCTGAACTTGACGGCGTTGTTGGCGTAGTTGAGCAGGATCTGGCTGATGCGCAGCGGGTCGCCGAGCAGCGTTGGCAGGTGCCCGGCCGGTTCGATTCGCAGCTCCAGGCCCTTTTCACCGGCGTGCTCGGCGACCATCTGCTGCACGCCGTCAAGAATATGCTGGGGCACGAAGGCGATCCGTTCGGCTTGCAGGTGGCCGCTGTCGCTTTTCGAGAAATCAAGAATGTCGTTGATGATGCCGAGCAGGTGCTGGCCGGCGCGCAGAATATTTTCCAGGCGCCCACACAGTTCAGGCTCCAGAGGGTGGCGCAGACTCAGTTGCGTGAGGCCGATGATGGCGTTCATCGGCGTACGGATCTCGTGACTCATGGTCGCGAGGAAGGCGGTCTTGGCCTGGGCTGCCTGCTCGGCCTGCTCCTTGGCATGTTCCAGAGCACTGGCTTGTGCCTTGCTCTCGCTGACGTCCAGCCACACCCCATTGAACAGGGTGCCGCCATCTTCCGTGCGACGAGCGCTGGCCAGGGTTTTAAGCCAGAAATGCCGCCCGTCCAGGGTCACCAGCAGGTCGAAGTCGAGCGGTTCCAGACTGGCGCGGCTGTGGGCTATGAGCTGTTCGATAGCCACCAGTGTCTCGGCGGTGAGTGGTGCGCGTACCTCGTCCAGCAGCAGGCCCGAGGGCGTTGGGCCGAGCCGCTGGGGGCCGATGAAGCCAGCGGCCTTGCCGCTGAGGAAGACGAAGTGCTGGCTGCCGTCGGCGCGTACCAGCAGCTGGAATAGCGCGCCGGGCATGGCGTCGGTGAGGTCCATCAGTTGCTGTGACAGGCGGCGTACCTCGGCGCTGGCGGCCACTTCCAGCTCCAGGCGGTCGGCGCGTTGCATGTCGTCGCGGAACCCCAGCAGCGTGCGCGCCATGCGACCGAGTTCGTCGCGCCGCGCGGTATGGGCGATGGGGTGCTGGTAGTCGCGCTGGCTCAGGCGGCTCATGGCCTGGGTCAGCTGGTTGATCGGTCGCGAGATCTGCGTCAGTGCCAGCCAGGCGGACAGACCGATGAAGGTCGCCAGAGCCAGGCCGAAGGCCTGCGCGGTATTTCGCAAGGTGGCGCGGGAGGTGGCACCGATGCGCTCCGAGGACTGCTGAAAGTGATTGGCGATGGCGCTGCGCAGCGTGTCCATTTCGCTGCGCAGTGCTTGCAGTCCGGGGTCGAAGCGGGTGTGGATGATGTTCAGGGCGCGATCACCGCGCCAGCGCGTTGCCGCCTCGATGATGTCCGTGGCGAGAGCGAACACTTCGCGCTCCTGTTCGCGGATTTTCGCCAGCCGCAGCGTGGGCTCGTCGATCAGCGGTACGATGGCATCGATCTTGTCGCGGAAGGCCGCCTGCTGCTGCGCCAGGCGTTCCTGGGTGGCGCGCATGCGGGCCACTTCCTGCTCGGTCAGCACGCTGAATACCAGACGGCTGGCGTCGCTTAGGTCGAGCAATGAGGCGTCGATCAGCATGGCCGCGCGGGCGTCGCGCTCCAGCAGGGCGCTGTAGTCGCGGTTCACCGCGCGCAGGTTGAGCATCGAATAGAAGGTGATGATCGCCGACAGTGTGCCCAGCAGGATCACTGGAAGCACGCTCTTGCTGGTGACGCTCAGGCAGTCGAGGAATTTCATGGCTGGATTTCCTGAGTGGCGTTGGCGCGCGCGGCGGCAATGACGGCGCGTAGGCGCCGACTGGCCTCGGCATCGTCGATACGGCTGTAGAGGTGGTCGCTGACCACTTGGTAGATATCATTCTTGACCGGGCCTGGATTGGCATTACCCATGGCGATGGAGCCCATCAGAGTGCGACGCATGTTGGCTCCGCGCAGGTCGCTGATGGCCTGGCGACCGCAGACGTCAAACCTGTCACGCGGTACGTCGACTCGCGCTGGTGCGGCGCCGGTGGCGAGGTTCAGATCGCGTTGCAGTGCAATGGTCATCAGCGTGCTGACGAAGGTGCGGCGGGTGTCTGGGTCCGCCGGGTGGTCGCTCAGCAGCATGTATTGGTCGCTGTTGAAGAGAAACACGCCTTGGGTATCGGGGAAGCGCAGGCACTCGTAGTCGCGCCCCGGCTGCAGGCCATGGAAGTGGAATTCGCCATCGACCCAGCTGCCCTGTACTTGGAGCAGGGCCTGGCCGTTGCGTACCAGGTCGGTGGCCTGATCCCAGCTGCGCCTGGCGAAGCCGGGGTCGAGGTAGCCGCGCAACTGGCTCATGCGCTGGAAGATGAGACGTAGCAGGTCCTCGTCGAGGGCACTCGGGTCCAGTTCAAGGAAGGCGCGGCGGTAGAACTCCGCGCCGCCGGCGCCGACTGCCACCGATTCGAACAGAAGGGTGTGCTCCCAGGCCTCGTGACCGATGGCCAGGGGGATCAGGCCGGCGGCCTTGGCCTTGTCGAGCATGCCGAGCAGGTCGGCCCAGGTGTCGGGTGCTTCCAGGCCGAGGCGGGCGAACTGTGCGTGGTTGATCCACAGCCAGTTGGTCGAATGGGCGTTGATCGGCGCGGCGACCCAGTGGCCCTGGTATTTGGAAAGATGCTGGATGCCGTAGGGCACCACCTCATCCCATTCTTCGGCGGCGGCGATGTCGTCGAGGATCACCAGTTTGCCCTGGCTGGCCCAGTCATGGATGTCGTAACCGATCACCTGCGCCGCCATGGGTGGCTGGCCGTTGGCGGCACGTTGTTTGAGCATATCCATATAGCGGCTGGTGCCGCTGCCGGCGAAGACTGTCTCATACCAGGCCAGCCCTTTTGCTTCGGTGTGATGGCGGATCACGTCGATGCTGGCGCGCTCTCCCTCTGACACCCACCAGTGGGACACCTCGACCACACTTGGCTGCTTGGCCAGCGCCGACCAGAGCGGGGCGCAGCAAAGCAGGCAGGCGAGCAGTAGCGAACGGTGCGTGGGCATCAGTTTTCCTCGGGTGGAGTGCAGGTTTTTCTGAGGCTGATTCTTGCCTCCACAAGCGCGCACGACAATCGTCGTGCGGTTTTGCGCGCGTTCGTGAGGGGGGCTGTTCGTCGGCTTCAAGCAGGCCGTCAGCGAAATGAAGCAGTTGACCTGCGGCAGTAGGGGCTGAGGCAGGCTCAGGGCTTGCGTGCAATCAATACCGCACGCATCGGCGCAGGCAGGCCCTCGATGGTCTTGCCGTGGTCCTGCGGGTCGAGAAAATCAGACAGCGACTGATAGCGCATCCAGTCCGTGCTGCGCTGCTCGTCGGTGCTGGTGACGCTGACATCGACACAGCGCACGTCGGCGAAACCCGCGCGGCGCAGCCAGCACTCCAGCGCCGCCACCGAAGGCAGGAACCAGACGTTGCGCATTTGCGCGTAGCGATCTTCCGGGACCAGAGCGGTGTGTTCGTCACCTTCGACCACCAAGGTTTCCAGCACCAGCTCACCGCCCCTGAGCAGGCAATCCTTCAGCTCCAGCAGGTGGTCGACCGGTGAGCGGCGGTGATAGAGCACGCCCATGGAAAACACCGTGTCGAAGCCTTCGAGTTTTGCCGGCAGCTCTTCCAGCGCCATCGGCAGGTGCCATGCAGGCAAGTTATGGAGGTAGCGCTTCATGGCGTGGAACTGACAGAAGAACAGCCAGTTCGGGTCGATGCCCACCACCGAATCGGCGCCGGCTCCGAGCATCCGCCACATGTAGTAGCCGTTGCCGCAGCCGACGTCGAGGATGCGCTTGCCGGCAAGGTTGAGGTGCGGCGACACGCGCTCCCACTTCCAGTCCGAACGCCATTCGGTATCCACGTGCACGCCGAAGACGTCGAAAGGCCCCTTGCGCCACGGCGACAGGCCGAACAGTGCGTCATGGGTGGCGGCGCGCGTCGCCTCGTTGCAATCGCCTTCCAGGCGGAAGGCCTCGCGCAGCTCGACGGAAACGGGCTGGATATCCGGCAGCGCATCGACCGCACGGCGCCAGCGCGGCAGGTCGCCGTGGCCGATGGCAAGCTTGGCCTCCAGTTGCTGCTGCAGGCCGTTGGCCCAGGCGGCCAGCGGAGTGCCGGCCAGGCGCCAGGCGAGGGGTGTCAGGTCGAGATTCATGGCAGGGCGATCAGCGAGGCGAAATTCAGGCATTGGAACCAGGGCACCACCTTGGAAAAGCCGGCATCCAGCAGACGCTGGCGGTGAGTTTCCAGGCTGTCGGGCTTCATCACGTTCTCGATGGCGCTGCGTTTCTGGGCGATTTCCAGTTCGCTGTAGCCGTTGGCGCGCTTGAAGGCGACGTGCAGGTCGGTGAGCAGCTCATGCTCCTGTTCGTCCTCGAAGCGCAGCTTCTCCGAAAGGATCAGCGCGCCACCCGGAACCAGTGCCTGGCGAATGTTGGCCAGCAGGGTGGGGCGTTGCTCGGGCGGAATGAACTGCAGGGTGAAGTTCAGCGCCACCAGCGAAGCGGGTCGAAACTGCAGCGCGAGGACGTCCGCCTCGATCACCTCGACCGGCAGCAGCTCCTGAAACATCGAATCCTGACCATGCAGGTATTCGCGACAGCGTTCGACCATGGCGGCGGAGTTGTCCACGGCGATCACCTGGCAATTGTCAGCCTTGACGTGCCGGCGTAACGCCTGCGTCACGGCGCCCAGCGAGCAGCCGAGATCGTACAGCTGCGTATTGGGCTGGGCGAACTGCGCTGCCAGCACGCCGATATTTTCGACAATGGTGGGGTAGCCGGGCACCGAACGCTTGATCATGTCGGGAAAAACCCGCACCACGTCCTCGTTGAAAACGAAATCCTGGGGCTGGGCGAGGGGCTGGGCGAACAGGCGATCTGGATCGTGGCTCACGGCGGCGTCTGGGCAGGTAAAAAACAGGGCGGCATTGTAGCGGAAAGCCTGGAGGTAGTCCGAGGGGGAAAGAAGCTGAAGAAAACGGAGCGCGCGATGAGGTTGCACATTGCTTGAAACTCAGTGCCTCCATCGATGCCCAATTCGAAACGGCCACCAGGCTTGCCGCCAGTTCTGTTGGGAATGCCGCTCCTTGTTTCAGCATGCCTCAAGGTCTTATTCGACTCATGTATAGATTTCTTTGTGTTCCGTTCATTGCCGTTCTGTTGCAACTGGCTGGGCCGGTGCAGGCTCAGAGTGATTCGTCGCGGGTATCACCTCAGGATGCACGGCGTGCTGCCGAGGTGCTTCAGGACGAGGTGCGGCGTGCCGACGTGCTGACGACGCTCAGAGTGATCGCGGACGACGCTGCCGCGGTGCCGGCAGCGGGCGATGCTGAGGGTGAAGTGGCGCCAGCCGAGGCTCCGCTTGCGACTGAACCGGAGCCGGTGATAACGCCGCTGGAAGAGGGCGGTCTGATTGCACGGATGCTGGGTCAGGTCGCGCGTTGGGCCGATGGCCTTGGCCAGCAGGTGGGGCAGGTCAGGGGGGCCTTGCTGGAGCTTCCCGCATGGTTCGATTCGATTTTCCGGTCACAGGCGGGGCGGGCGTTGCTTGTCGATGCGCTGATAGCCTTGGCCGTGGTCTTTGTTCTCGGCCTGCTGGTGGAGTGGGCGCTGCGGCGAATGCTGCGCAGACCTTGCCTGGCCTTGCAGGAGCATGCGCGGCAAGTTGAGGAGCGTGCGCGCGTCGCCGAGGTGGTCGAGGGCTCACTGCCTGGCCGGCAACAGACCGGACAGATCGATGCCGAGCGCGCGGCGGTGGCCGCCGCCACCCAGCCCGAGCAGCCCGGCGTCGCGCTGGTGCAGACCATCCGAGACGGTATCGAGAGGGTCGAGGCCATTCCCATAAATGCTCCTGAGCAGAAAGTGGCTGAGCCGGATAGAAGCGCGGTGGCGGAACCGGCCCCGACGGAGCGCAAGGCCAAGGCCCGGCGTGACGGCAGGATCGGCGAACATCGCGGTGCGCTAAGGCACCTGCCGTTCGCGCTTGGCATCTTTCTTCTGGACCTGCTGCCGCTGGCCCTGTTTTTCTGCGTCGCCGCACTGGTCATGCATCTGTATCCCAGCCTTGACGAGCGGACCCGTGAGGTCGCTGGCGTATTCGTTCTCGCCTACCTGTTCACCCGCCTGAGCATGGCGGTGGTGCGCTTGTTGACATCGCCGGGTGGCTATGGCCTGCGGGTTTTCCGGTTAGGCGGCGAGACCTCTCGACTGCTGAATCACTGGGCGCTGTACTTCGTGGCGCTGGCAGCCTTCGGTATCGCCATGGCGGATGCGCTGCAGACGCTCGGCGGCGGGGCGGCAGGGCGCACCGCGATCCTGAAGTTCGTCTCGCTGCTCGCTCACCTGATGATCGTCATGCTCATCTTCAGGCTGCGGCGACCGGTGCGCGATGCCATCGCGCCCAAGGCGGGCAGCAGCGGGCCTATCGCGATCCTTCGTCACTGGGCCGCACAGATCTGGGCCATCGCTGCCGCCGTGTTCGTCATGGGCATGTGGGTGGTCTGGGCGCTTGGCGTCGAGAACGGTTTCCCGAGGCTGATCGAGTTCATCGGGATGACCGGTGGCATCGTGGTGCTCGGCCGCCTGGCTGCGGTGCTGGTACTCGGTGCCCTGGAGCGGGCGTTCGTCGGCGATCAGGATGGAGATAGCGGTACCGATGCGGCACAAACGTCAGATGGCGTACGCAGCCGGTTGGTCGAGCAGCTGTATCCGTTGGTACGCTGGCTCATGTCATTGTTGATCGCAGTCTGCGTACTGGTCGCGCTCTTCCAGGCCTGGGGCTTCGATGCGATCAGCTGGTTCGCGGCGGGAACCATCGGTCGCAGCCTGGCCAGCGCCGTGATGACGATCACGATTGCGGTGATCCTGGCGCTGGTGGTCTGGCAACTGACCAATGCCGTGCTCGAGCGGCGTATCGCCCGCTGGAGCGAAAGTGGGGAAGTGATGCGGGCAGCGCGGCTGCGCACGCTGCTGCCGATGCTGCGTACGGGGCTGATGATCATGATCATGCTGGTCGTCGGCCTGACCGCACTCAGCGAGGTCGGCATCAATACGACGCCCCTGCTGGCGGGCGCGAGCATCATCGGCGTCGCGCTGGGCTTTGGTTCGCAGAAGCTGGTCCAGGACTTCATCACCGGCATCTTCCTGCTGATGGAAAACGCCATGCAGGTGGGCGACTGGGTGACGGTCGCGGGCGTTTCCGGGACGGTGGAAAATCTGTCGATCCGCACCGTGCGCTTGCGCGCGGGCGACGGCTCGCTGCACATCGTTCCGTTCAGCTCGGTGTCCACGGTCAATAACACCAACCGCGGTATCGGCAACGCGGCGGTGCGGATCAGTGTCGGCTACGACACCGACATCGACCAGGCGATCGCAGAACTGAAGAAGATCGGCGCGGAGTTGCGCGCGAACCCGGCGTTCGCCAACCTGATCATCGACGACCTGGCCGTCTGGGGTGTCGACTCGGTGGATGGCTCGATGGTGACGCTGGCCGGGCAGATGCGTTGTGTCGACAAGGGCCGCTGGGGCGTGCAGCGCGAGTTCAACCGGCGCATCTTCGAACACTTCCGCGAGCTGGGCATCCAGATCGCCGATCCGCGCGAGCGCCTGGTCGTGCCCCCAGGGCATGGCTGATACCTGATGGGCCAGGTATCGGTCGGGAGCAGTTCGTTGGAGGAAATATCTTCCAATACCGGGACGCCGCCAAAAGCTATTCTCTTTTAAACGGCGAACCAGCTCGAAAATTTCCCTTTGTACTCGAGGCTGTATTTCTTGTGCTTGAACACTTCTCGACGTGAGCTTACTGAAAGTGTCCTTGTAACGTGTAGAACCCGTTCTGTGATTATTCTGGGTTAGGACCAATCGGAACCATGCCACCGGCTCACACCCAGGTGGCTGAAGATAGCGATGCGATAACCTCTATTTTCCAAGGGCGCAGCGCAGGCGATACGGGGAAATGGGACTTGGCGAGATAGAATCTGGCCAATATAAAAGACCTGCCGGGCAGTGAATGCCTGGCAGGTTATGATCGTTTCAACCTGGTCGAGGGCCGCCATGATAGGCGGCCTCAGCTTGATCAGAGCTTTACGACTGCGCCGTCTTCCGGGATTTCGACACGTTCCGCGATGCCTTGCTGCTCGACGTACTCTTTGAGCTCGCTGCGGGTTTGCCCCATATGGTTGATTGCGTCCATGTGGGTCGCAACTAGAGTCGCGTCCGGCACGGCTTTGCTGGCTCGAACCACATCGTCCTTACCCATGATGATGGCGCCGTCATAGCCCGTTACGCGTGCATAACCGGCGTTGATCAGGATCACTTCGGGGCTGTACTTAGTCAGCGCTTGATCCACCTCGTTACGCCAGATCGTGTCGCCTACCAGATACAGCGTCTTTTGGCCCGGCGCCTGGAATACCACGCCCATCGCGACACCCAGGAACTCGGCCAACTGAGGGACCTGGTACATCTTGTCGGTGCCGTGCTGGCCGCCGGTCTTGGTCAACGTCACGCCCTGGAACTCGGCCTGATCCTTCAGGATCCGTACGTCGTCGAAGCCCTGGTCGCGAATGATTTCCGCATCCGACTCGTTCTGTACGTACAGTGGGATGTTCTTGGGCAGCAGTTTCTGCGCAGCATCGTCCCAATGGTCGAGGTGGGTGTGAGTGACGATGATCGCATCGACCCCGGCCATTACGTCGGCTTCCGACATCGGTAGGTCAACGAGCGGGTTGCGCAGCTCACTGCGATAGGTCCCCTCGAAGCCAGGGTAAGCGCCTTTCTTGGCAAGCATCGGGTCGATCAGGAAAGTCGTGCCCGCGAAGGTGATTTTCACGGTCGCGTTACGGATCTGCTGCAGCTGGATTTGCGCATCTTGCTGGGAAGCCTGCTTGGCCGGCAGCTCGGCTGCGAACACCCCGGTAATGGAAAGGCTAACCGCCAAGGCAAGTGAACTAGCGATTTTCGCGAATTGCATGTTGCGACTCCTAAGTCATTGTTGAACGGGGCGCATTGTGAGGGCGATACGATGGCGGCAACATCGGCCCGGAGGACAATCTCCGAAAATATCGGGCCAATGTTCCGCTTTTCATCAAACTTAGGGCTGATGCCAATTACGCAACCCGGTTCCACTGCTCGCTAGCTAGACGTTGCTGCGCTGAAACGGCGGCGGTAAAGCAGTACCCGGTCTCGATGACGGCTATCTGTGACATGTCCATCACGCCCCTATCACTCATGTCCAACTCCACAGCCGCGTCGTCCTGACGCCTGACCCCGCTTGCCGTTCTGCGTTGGCGAAGAGGCTTGACGACAAGCGATTGACCTGAAAGGACATGTAAGCTAGTTTTTAGGCCATCTTGAGCGTGCCGAAAAACACTCCTATGACCTCTCTGCGTGTCGCCGTCCTTGCCTTCGAAGGTGTGAGCCTGTTTCATCTCTCCGTACCGGGCATGGTCTTTGGCGCCGCCAAAGACGCACCGGATCTTCCCCGATACGAGGTTCGGTACTGCGCCACGACCCCTGGAAAGGTTCGCAGCGACCAAGGCGTAGTGATCGAGGTTCCCGACGGCCTCGAGGCGTTGGATCGGGCGGACATCGTCATTGTGCCGGCGTGGAGCGATCCCAGTCAGCCAGCCTCGGCCGAGCTGATTGACGGTCTGCGCCGCAGTCATGAACGTGGATCCCTGATAGTCGGCCTGTGCCTTGGCGCGTTCGTGTTGGGCGACGCGGGGTTGCTGGATAGTCGGGAAGCGACCACGCACTGGGTCGCCCGCGATCTGTTCGCCCAGCGCTTTCCGAAGAGTCATTTCCGCCCCGATGTGCTGTATATCGCCGACGACAACATTGTCACGTCGGCCGGAACGGTCGCGGCCATCGATTGCTGCCTGCACTTGTTGAGGCAGCGACACGGCGCCGATGTCGCGAACCGAATGGCCAGGCTGCTGGTCACTCCGCCGCATCGCCAGGGCGGTCAGGCTCAATACATCGAGCAACCCGTTCCGCAGCTGGCAAGCGAGAGCCGACTACCCGGGGTTCTGGAGTGGGCGAGAGAGCACCTGGCCGATCCGTTGTCGCTCGATACCCTGGCCGATATCGCCAAGATGAGCCGTCGCACCTTTACTCGGCGTTTTCGTGAAACCACGGGTACCACGTTCATCAAGTGGATCAACGCCGAGCGGGTCGCCCGGGCGCAGCAGCTTCTGGAGACTACTCAAATGCCGATCGACTGCGTTGCCTCCGAGGTCGGTTTCGGAACAGCGCTGTCGCTGCGTCAGCAGTTCGCGGCCCATTTGGGCACGACGCCGTCGGCATACCGGCAGATCTTCTGCAAGGAAATAACCTCACGCGCGCATAGGCGCTAAGAAAGGGTGTCAGGCAAGGGCTTGGCGACAGGGGCGCGGTGGTCTGAAGCTGAGCGGCTCAAGCCGTCTTCCGTGTGCGGTGGGGTCGTTACGTTCAGTGGTACCAAAAGCGGGCGTGTCCGGTCTGTTCCAATATCTGCTGCCCTGGAGCGGCAACTGCGCAAGCATTGGGACCAGTTCGGACCGTTCACCGGGTCGATAACATCGTTTCGGCGTGCGTTGGGTCGGACTTCAATCGTCCTGCCACGCGGGCAGGCCAGTCATGCGCTGCGGCATCCGTTCGCCAGCCACTTCATACAAAACGGCGGCAACATTCTCACGCTTCAAAAGATTCTTGGTCATTCCAGTTTGGTTATGACCATGCAGTATGCACATTTGGCGCCGGAGCATTTGGCGGAAGCGGTAAAGCTCAACCCGCTGGCAGGTGTGACACTTTCGGGACGTCGCAGTCCCTGAAAACACAAAACCCCTGAAATTCTTTAAGAAAGTCAGGGGCTTATGTTTGCTTTGATTGGTGGAGCCGGGGGGATTTGAATCCCAAACTTCAATATCCCGGCCAAATCAAGGCTTCAGCGCATTGTGCAAGAAATTTTGATTTGTTGGATTGCTCACAGTGAGCGCGAGTATATGAACCTTTTGAGTCTTGTCAAGCATCGCATTCACCTATCTGTGAGAGTGGCTTTGCGTGCGTTGGCGAGTAGAGCTGCCCGCAGTCGGTTGGGTTTAGGCTGCGTTGAAGCCAAACGCTCCTGAGTTTGAAGTTACCGATGATCTAGGGAGGCGTCTTGGGTTTCTAAGGTGTTCCCGTTGGCACCCGATCATAATCACCTCAACTCAATTTACGGTCTTATCTTGACTGCGGTTCGAGGTTCATGGAGCAGGATTGCCTGGTGTGATTCCAGGTTTCAATCGCGAGGTGCGAAATGGATGGGGCTGACATCGCTCGCTCAAGGCGCGGTTGCCAATACCTTACGAGCGAACGTAACCAATTCAGGGCAGTCACCGTTGGTGCTGTTTCGGTCAACAAAAAAGCCTCGGATGCCTACTGCCGTTGGCCCATCTCGGTCGCAACGTTGGGAGTCACCGATCATCCACGATGCGGTCGGGGACGCCCCAAGCTGATCGCAAATCCAACTGTAGATGGTGGGTTCGGGCTTCATTACGCCTAAATCACAGCTAAATGCATATGCGTCTAGCATGGGGTAGCAACGCAGGACGGCTTGCCGGTACGGGAAAGCCAAATTCGAGCAAACACCGATTCGAATGCCTTGCTCTTGGAGCAGTTTCACCGCTTCGAGCCCGTCAGGATATGCCTCAACGGCTGCGATCTCATCTGCCAGGACAGTTTCCAGAGTGCTCAATAGTTCAGGGCTTGCAGTGATCCCCAAATGCGCTGCGGCTTGCGTCAACGTTATCGCAGATTTCATCAGGAAAGACGCGTCGTCCGGGCGGGGGCGCCGCCCATGCGCCTTTCCGATCTTCATCAACTGTCGGTACGGATGCGACCCATTTTGAATCTTTGTCAGTGTCCCGAAAGCATCAAAAATGACGGCTTGTATGGTCATTAGACATCCCGTTACGACAGGGTATCGAAGGCTGGCGCATTCAACCGACGTGCTTGATTGGCCCCGAATACTTCGCTATAGCATGATTATTGGTCACTAGGATGAAGCCTTCCGAAGCTGCTTGTCCAATGAGCATCCGATCAAATGGGCGCTGTGAAGGAGAGGCGAGGCCGCAGCCGTAATGGCGTGTCGGCTGGTCATGGACAGCTCCTTGTAGTCGCCGTCCAGAAGAGACCTTCTTAGTACTCCTGAATTGAACTGAAAGCTGGCTTTGCCCATCGCGTTTTGGCCGATTTCCCAGATGCTAGCGGCGCTGATGAACAGCTCATTGGCGCGATCCTCGATCATCTCCACAGCCCCGAGTTAGCTAACCTACTTAGTCTTTCCCCTCGTTGGAGGGGCAGCTGTCATGGTCAATTGCAGGCTGTAAATAATTGCGGTTTTTCCGTGACGCTGCGGTTATATGGAATTATGGCTCAGCCATAATTATTGCTGAGCCATAATTTCCATCATTTTGTGGCCCCGCCGTACCGCTCGACGCGTGACGCGCTTCGTGCATGCACTAGATAGGTAGCTAGGTGTTGGTGAGCAGATCTCAGCGTACGCCGACTTTCTCGAACCTGCCCCTCGCTACAAATTACTCAGATCATCCGCTTTCGTTTGCAATTAAGCAGTCGCGAGGAGCCGCGGTACCCTTCCGCGTCACAGACGCGCCTCGCTTGTGGTGATTACCAACGGTGCGAAATTTCAAAATTCGAAAAGACGACTCCGAGCCGGTTGGATCAGCCTCGCATCGTCCGTGGAGATATGTCTTGATCTCAAATAGTCATTGACCGCGCCCAGGGTAAGTCCGATAAGGATTATCTTCTTGCTCTTCTGGTGCGTGAATTTTGGCAATCCTTGTCAATATATACGTATTACAAATACCGATGGTCAGTGGTTGGCGTTTTCTTTTCTAAAAGTGCTTGACGAGCAGTGGTTGGAGCTGGATTATTTTATTGCATTGGTTTCAGGTTGCTGTTTTTTTGTCCAATACTGAGCGTAGTGGGGCGTGCCATAGGCTTGCATCGATGAATAAATTACTTAGTTTAATATGAAGGTTGATGGGGGTTGTGCTGCTCGCCTTTTAGGGTCAGGCCATATATTAATAGTCAGAACTGACGCTCATTGGGAAATAAGCTTTTCATACTTGGTAGGTTTGTCAGGGTAGGGATGTTTTGCCCGGATTCTGCCTCTAAACATCTATTGCTCAGATAGAGAGATGGTATGGACGATTTAAAGAAAGTATCTCATTTGTTATACGCCCCGGGTGAGGTAATGCCTGGTATCGAGATGTCGTTAGCAGAGGCGTGCGCGCGTGGTTCAGCGGCTGCGTTGCATGACGAGGTGCCTTTCTGTGTTGTGCGTGACTGGATCTGGATCGATCTCATCGTGCCTGACGCGATACGAGAAACATTACAGGCGTCCGGGCAACAGCCCGCGATGGTGTATGCCGGCCGCGTGTTGTACGACAGTGCCAACCGTTTCCAAGAGGGTGACTGGGTGCGTACAACACAACTGATTGAGTTTGCCGATGGGTGCATTTTCAGAACGCGCAATACGCGATATGTGCTTGCTGGCCCAGGGGCTCGCAAAAGCGCCGAGCTCACTACTGTGTTGAAGATTTTTTGATGCGTAGTCAGATATTGGCGGGCATGGACGTACCAGACAACCGACACCCCGATGTGCCTTGCGACGTCTGTGGTACCTCCATGCGAGTGCCTGGGTACGGCGAACAGTTCGGTGTGCTGCAAGCGCACTGGGGATACGGCGCGCGACATGACGGTGAGCGTTATCGCGTACGGATGTGTGAAACCTGCTTCTTCATGACCTTGGCGTACCTGCGACAGGAGCGACGCATACATCATTTGTTTGGCGACGCCCCGCAGCATGAAGACTATAAGTTTGGGCGTATTGGTCGAGACGATTATTGGTTGGACAGCTAGCCGTTAGTGGGGGGGCAACGAGTTTTGATCCGAATTTGGGTGCTGACGTGATGAGTTCAACTAAACAAAGTATCGACCAAACACGCGATGTATCTGACGCGTTGTCGCGAGCAATGGATATGTCTTTTGGTAGGGAAGTTACGGCGTATCTCACGGACGCTTATTTAATCGCAGGCTGTTGTATCGGCGTGGTTCATCGTCACGTGCGGGCGGATGTGTATGGAAGGTTCCAGGACGGTCACCGGGTTCGGACCTCCGATGTACTGAAAGCTCATGAGCATGGTGGGTTTTGGGCGCTGTTTACCGCCACGGGCAGCTTGTACGTTATTGTGACTTTCAAAGAAGACGGCGGGCGCCTGTCACTGGATTGGCTGTTGGCACAGAGGGCAAAAGGCATACACGCAACCCCAGTAACGATTCAGTGATCCGTTTCTCGTGTCACTACTATAAAACTGAGCCCACGGTCCGTGCTGATGCTCGTAGGTTTATATCCTCTGAGGAAAAGAAGGGCGGGGTGTCATGCAGGTAAAGCGTTGGGGGCAGCTTGATGCGCTTCGTCAACAACTTGGAGAAAGTCGCTGGTTACTTTGCGTGGATCTGGAAGCGACTTGCGATGACTACCCTGCCGGCCTAAACGAGGCGGCCCGGAACGCTCACGTATTGGAGGTCCAGCGCGACGAGATGGAGACGATCGAAATTGGCATCGCGCTGTTGGATGTTCAGTCGGAGTACAGGGTTGTCGATCATTTCGGACAGTTTGTCCGGCCGCTACTTCGCCCCACGCTAACTGAGTTTTGCACGGGGCTGACCGGCATATCTCAATCTGACATCGATACTGCAAAGCGTTTCGCGGAGGTACAAGATCAGCTTGGTGACTGGCTGAGGCCGCGAAATACAGAAGGCTGGCGCTGGTGCTCTTGGGGCGATTACGACCGAAACCAGCTGAAGGAGGACGCTTTCAGAGCAGGGGTAGATGTATTGCTGGATCCGGCGCGTCATATCAATCTAAAGAAGTGCTTTTGGAAGATTTTCGCTTGCCGTGCGCTAGGGCTGAAGTGTGCAGTGGAAAGCATAGGCCTTTCCTGGGAGGGTGAGCATCACAGGGCCATCGACGATGCGCGTAATCTGGCACGGTTAGCGCAGTTACTGCTCAGCGCGAGGCAGCCGACATAGTAGGGCGGACGGCGCTGAGCCTGCTCATCAATTCAACCCCGTGGCCGCCCGGCTCGCATCGAGCCGCCATCTCACCAGTGCATACGGAACACATCTGGATAACATCATAAAGAGATTCAACACGTAGCTTGGCGCGAGGTATTGGCTGATGCACCCGAATTGCCGATACTGCTAAATGGCCAGCATGCTTGTATAGGGAGTCGAAGCGATGGCAGGGAAGCGTAAGCGCAGCAGCAAGTCTGGTGTATCTGGAGCGATGGTTCTGTGTGCCCTAGTGATTGGGGGGCTTGCTTCCGTTCCCAAGGGTGTTTGGGTTTTCTTGGGCGGAGCACTCATTGTCGGCATAGGCGGGTGGCTAGTAATAAAGGCCTTCAGCAAACCGTCAGTCATGTCTTCGGCGACAACTATGCGGCCACCCCAAGGGGGAGCTCGTTCAAGTTCCTCGGACCTCGGCATAAGCACCGGCCTGACGTTTTCATTGGATGAGGTCTCGCCACTAAGTGAGCCCTCTGCTCCTGCGCAAGTCTCGGCGTCGCCCCGGCAGGTTTCGGCAAAGCGAGACGTCTCTGGCTTTTTTACCGTAACTTTGGAGGCCACTGAGCGGCCTTCCCACCGAATTCCGAGCGCGCCGGCGAACCTGAATAGTGCCAACGTGCGGTGGCTTTCTGCTGGCGAAACCATCGAAGTGGCGGGCGAAAATATCCCAATTGGTCTGATCTACGTCGGCGAAGATAAAAACAGGCGCAATGGACCTTCGGAACCGTCACTGATCAACCCGAAACTGAAGGTCGCACGGGGCATCGTCGATATATCTGAGCGTCTCACCTCTTACTGGCCCAGTTACGACAGCATCTCTCCTGAGGCCCGCCGCGCATATTTGCAATGGCTATCCAGTGGTCGAAAGGCTCCGCATGCCAACATCGGCTACGTGTTCCTATTCTTCTACGGTCTTGAGCGTAGGGTTTTTGTCGACGCCAAGACGGATCAGGCTGCCGCGGCCGACATACCTATCATAATTGCCGAGGTGGAGCGGCTGCTCTCGATCTATGGCAAGAATAACTCCTTCAATAACTACGCCAGTCGCTTCGTAGACTTCCTCCGCCAAGGCCAAATACTCGCCAGGCGCTATCAAAAGGCGCCGCCGGCACCGTTACCTTACGGCTACGAAATGCCTGTAGAGCTGCGTATTGGCCTGGGTCAGTTGGCGGCTGACAAGCAACCAATGCCGGCTGACTGGGCGTTGGCCTGGGTGCTGTCTGATCACAACATCGGGAAGCGGACACCCGTAACCCGCTGTAAAGAAGCGTTCGCCCAGTTGTTCTGCATGCGCTACGAGGAACGTTATGGCGCCGGTATGGTGCTCCCTCAGAACAAGACCCGTCTGAGACTCCAATACAACACCGCTTCTGCGGGTCTACCACCCCAAGAGCTGGATGGCCTATCCGGTATCCCTGATGTCACTGCGACTAGCGCAGCTCGGAAGAAGCTGCAGCAGTTGGTTGACGAATGCACGGTGCAGTTGGAGCCCTACAGTCGTTATCTCGGCCGCAACCCCGGCACTCCTGATGCACTAGAAGGGCTGTTACAGCTGCCCGTAAACCTGTGGCCGCCAGCAGCTCGAACAGCGCTCGCCGAGCTAAAGCAACGCATCGGTGACGGCATGGTGGTCATGAGCTTCGGTGAGCTGGCAGGGCGACTGCAGAGTGCAGGTAGCCTGTCGCGAGACAAGGTTCTGACGCTCGCCCGCGCTCTGGAGTCTTTACACATCGGTATCGAGCCGGATGTGCTGACAGGCAGCCGAACACCCAAGGCAGAGGACAATGTGGCGCTCTTTGCGACCCAGGCTGAAGATGGTGATCTGCGTTCTTCGCCGGCTTATAGCGCCGCCTCTGTTACGTTGGACCTTGCTTGTGCTGTGGCGGCGGCCGATGGTGACACGTCGCCGCAGGAAATTATGCTGCTATCCCAGCATATCGACTCCTGGAGTCACCTGAGCGGTGCTCATCGGAAACGCCTGAAGGCCCACCTGCGTCTGCAGCTTAACCAGCCACCAACCCTGCAAAGCCTGAAGAAGAAACTGGAGCCCCTGGCCGAGCCGGCGAAGAGGGTTGTGGCGGCTTTTCTCGCTCACTTGGCGCAGGTCGACGGCGAGGTTAGCCCCGCAGAGGTGAAGTTGCTGGAGCGCGTCTACAAGACCCTGCAGCTGGATCCGCAATCGCTGTACAGCGACCTTCATGTGGCCGCTAGTGGCAGCCCCGTAGGCTCATCGCAGACAACGCCTTCCATACCCGGAGCAACTCCGTCCAAGCCCGTTGGCGGATTTGCTCTGGACAAGGAGCGCATCGCTCAGTTGCAGCGTGAAACGGAACAGGTATCTGCGCTGCTGGCTCAGGTTTTCGTTGACGACAAGACTGCTGAGCCAGATGACGTAGTTGTGGAAGAGACTGTTGAGGATACTTCCTCCGTTTGTGGCTTAGACGCCGATCACTCAGCCTTCCTGCGTGTACTCGTATCCCGTACCGAGTGGTCTCGTGACGAGTTGGGGGCCGTAGCAAGCGATATGGAACTCATGCTCGACGGAGCATTGGAGCAGATCAACGACATGGCATTTGAGCATTTCGATATGCCAGTCACCGAAGGGGAAGACCCCTTCGAAGTCAACCCTGACATTATGGACAAACTACCGCTATGAGCAGCATCAGAGCCAAGGACCGCGATGCGGTCATCCAGTCCCTGCGCGCCGGCGTCGTTCCCCGTGCAGGCCAGCACCTGATTCAAGTGGGGCGTGTCGGGGAGCTGGAAGCACTCATCCGTGATGTGGAGCGCCTCGCGGAAAGCGGTTCCGCGTTCCGCGTAGTGATCGGTGAGTATGGTGCAGGCAAGACATTCTTCCTCAACCTGGTTCGCTCTATCGCGATGGAGCGCAAGCTCGTCACCATGCATGCCGATCTGAACCCGGATCGTCGTCTCCATGCTACTGGTGGCCAGGCTCGCTCGCTGTATGCCGAATTGGCCAAGAATATGTCCACCCGAACTAAGCCTGATGGCGGCGCTCTGCAAGGAATAGTCGAGAAATTCGTGGCACAGGCCAAAACGGAAGCCAAAGCGTCCGGCAAAGACAGCGAGGCTGTGATTCGCGAGCATCTAGACCAACTGACAGAGATGGTCAACGGCTATGACTTTGCTGATGTAATCGCGGCCTATTGCAGAGGCTTCGAAGAGGGTAACGAGCAGCTCAAGGCTGATGCTATCCGCTGGTTGCGTGGCGAGTTCACTACCAAGACAGATGCCCGCACCGCACTGGGGGTGCGAACCATCGTCGACGATGGTTCGGTCTACGATCAGCTCAAGCTGCTTGCGCGATTTGTTCGGTTGGCCGGCTTTAGCGGGCTGATGGTATGTCTCGATGAGCTGGTGAACCTGTACAAACTTTCCAACACCCAAGCTCGTAACGCTAACTACGAGCAGATTCTTCGTATCCTCAATGACTCCCTGCAGGGCTCTGCTGAGGGGCTTGGTTTTGTGCTGGGCGGTACACCCGAATTTCTCATGGATACGCGCCGCGGCCTCTACAGCTATCCGGCGCTGCAGTCGCGTCTGGCTGAAAATAACTTCGCCAAGTCCGGGCTGGTAGATCTGTCCGGCCCTGTCATACGCCTCACTAGTCTGACACCTGAGGATTTCTACGTGCTGCTGCAGAAACTGCGTCATGTATACGCGGCAGGCGTGAGCGAGCGCTATTTGCTACCCGACGAAGCATTGCCGCTGTTTATGGCCCACTGCAACCAGCGGATGGGTGAGGCCTACTTCCGTACCCCGCGGACGACCATTACCGCATTCATCAGCCTGCTAGCGGTGTTGGAGCAGAATCCTGACGCTGATTGGCGGACCCTGTTGGGTGCCGTGGAGATTGCACCGGATCGAGGCGGTGAGGCCGATATCCAAGTGGATGCGGACGATGAGCTTGCCACCTTCCAGCTCTGAATCGGTTGGCTTCGAACTCCTTGAACCGCGAATCCAGCGCTGGATATGGACCGAGGGCTGGACCTCCCTGCGGGACGCCCAGGAGCGTGCTATCCCTGCGCTCTTGGGGGCCGACCAGGATGTCATCATCGCGGCGGCTACAGCTGCAGGCAAAACCGAAGCCGCGTTTCTGCCCATCCTTACCAATCTCTTGCAGGACACGGAAAAGCCTGGGGCGGTGCTTTACATCAGCCCGCTGAAGGCTCTCATCAATGACCAGTGGGATCGTTTGGCGAGGCTTTGCGATGAGCTTGAGCTTCCTGTCATTGCTTGGCATGGGGATATCTCAGCGAGCCGCAAACATCGCTTCCTCAAGTCCCCAGAAGGCATTCTGCTGATCACGCCGGAGTCGCTCGAAGCTCTGTTCGTGAACAAGGGAACCAGCCTAGCGGGATTGTTTGCCAACCTGCGGTACCTGGTGGTGGATGAGCTCCATGCCTTTATCGGTAGTGAGCGAGGCAAGCAGCTGCAGTCACTCATGCATCGTGTTGAAACAATCATTGATCGCCCCCTGCCCAGGGTTGGTCTTTCCGCCACGTTGGGCGACATGACGCTGGCTGCTGCCTTCTTACGTCCCAATGCCCCTCATCATGTGTCGGTGATCGAATCCAAGGGTAGTGGCCAGATACTTAAGGTTCAGATCAGAGGGTATGTGGAGTCCAAGAAGGCGCTCCCGGTACAGCCTGAAGGTGACGATGTTTTTTCTCCGGACCATGCCATCGCAGAGCATCTCTTTCAGGTGCTACGGGGCAGCAATAACCTGATCTTCCCCAACAGTCGAACTCAGGTTGAGTGGTTCGCTGACAATCTGCGGCGCCGTTGCGAGCAGGATGGTGTACCGAACGAGTTCTGGCCGCATCACGGCAGTTTGGCGAAGGACATTCGAGAGGAAACCGAGAAAGCGCTGAAAGCCGGTGACCGGCCTGCCACCGCAGTCTGCACTACCACGCTGGAGCTTGGGGTCGATATCGGCAGCATCAAGACGGTAGTGCAGATCGGGGCTCCGCCATCGGTAGCTAGCTTGCGTCAACGCTTGGGGCGATCCGGACGCCGTCCGGGAGAGGCAGCCATTCTCCGAAGTTACTGCAAGGAGCGTCAGCTAGACGATGGCTCGCCCCTGTCAGATCGACTTCGCCAGGGTTTGCTGCAAAGCATCGCGATGATCCGGTTGTTGATGCAGGGCTGGTTCGAGCCTCCTCGTGTTCATGGCCTTCATTTATCGACGCTGGTACAGCAGTGCCTCTCGGTGATAGCCCAGCGGGGTGGAGCTACAGCTGCAGAGCTGTGGAGCACCTTGATACGCAGTGGTCCGTTCACTGGGGTGGAGCAGGGCAGCTTCCTCAGTTTGCTTCGTGCCCTCGGTGAGCGCGATTTGATAACCCAGGAAACATCGGGGCTCCTGCTACCCGGCGTAGTGGGGGAACGCCTGATCAACCACTACGACTTCTACAGTGCATTTGTCAGTAATGAAGAGTTCCGCCTGGTATGCGATGGCAAACCACTTGGCGCATTGCCCGTCTCCAGGCCATTGACCGTCGATCAGCGAATCATCTTTGCTGGGCGCCGCTGGCGGGTAACGAGCGTGGACACTGAGGCCAGGGTCGTTGTCGTGAGATCCGATCCCGGTGGTGCTCCCCCGTCCTTTGACGGGCTTGGAGCCCGTGTACATGATCGGGTTCGGCAAGAGATGAGGAGCGTCTTGTTGGAGGCGGACGTCTACCCCTATCTTGATACTACGGCACAAGAGCTACTAGCTCAGGCACGTAGCGCTTTTTCGGACCTTGGACTGGCACATTCGAGCATGACCGAAAGCGGAGGTAAGACTTACCTTTTCAGCTGGCGAGGCGATTGGACAAACGATGCCCTAGCCATCTTGTTGACGCACACCGGACTAGCCAGTGAGAACAGCGGGTTGGTCATCGAGGTTGAGGGAGATCGGACGTCGCTTGAAAGCAAGCTGCGTGAGATCGCCGAGTGGGACGGTATTGATGAATCCGCTGTTCTGGCGGACGTACAGAACATGGCTCAAGAAAAATGGGATTGGGTGCTTCCGCCAGCATTACTCATGCAGTCTTACGCCACGATGCATTTGGACTTGGGTGGAGCAAAGGCCTTGGCATTGGCTCTAGTGAGCCAGCCTGCGGAGACGGCCTGATATCTAGCTTATTCGTGTGGTGCCTGCTTTGTTGAAAGCCGACTTTGGTTCATCTGGTCAAGATGGACCGCGGTCTGGCTTCGGCCCAAAGCTGCCTGAGCTGATACGGCGGGCTTTTCCAAGGGCCGGGCGGTTTGATCTGACGCTGTTGTTTATGAAAAAGTTGATTCCAGCGGCTGTGATGTCTAGGCGACCAGCGAATCCGTTGCACACGAGTTCTGTAGGAAAACAATGCTTCGTATTGCTCTGGCAATGCGATTGCATTACCATGCGGGCGTCAAACCCGATCCGCAGGAGACTGCCATGGCCGCCACCTTCGAAGTCGAATCCACCCTTACCGATCGCTACCAGACCACGGTGCCGGAAACCGTCCGTCGTGCTCTCAAGCTGGGCAAGCGCGACAAGATTCACTACACCATTCGCCCCAGCGGAGAAGTGGTGCTAACGCGCGTCGAAGCATCCGACAGCGACGACCCAGTGCTCGGTCAGTTCCTCGGCTTTCTGGCTGCTGACATCACACGCCATCCCGAGCGGCTGCAATCTGTGGATGTTGGGCTCGTCCAACGGCTCCAATCATTGGTAGCCGGCGTCGATGTCGATCTCGATAATGTCCTGTCGGCGGATGATGAATGAGCGCAGGAAAGCCCGAGCCTTTTGTCATTCATGGCTGGACGGTTTTTGCTCATCCACTTTTCATCGCACAGATGGAAGCGCTGGCGCTGCAAGTCGAGACCTTTAAGCAAAAAGACCCCGTCGGGTATGTGAAGAAGAATGCCAGTAAACGACTGGCTGCGGTCATCAAGCTGGCGTTTGATGTCATCCCACAAGATCCGACTCGACCGGAATACCGCCAGGGCGGGACGCTCGGTGACGATCACAAGCACTGGTTTCGCGCTAAGTTCTTTCAGCAGTACCGACTATTTTTTCGCTACCACGCCCCGAGCAAGGTGATCGTCTTCGCTTGGGTGAATGACGAAGACACAAAACGCGCCTATCAAAGTAGCGACGATGCCTATCGGGTGTTTCGAAAAATGCTGGAAAGCGGGCACCCGCCTGACGACTGGGATCGGCTCTTGGCTGAGGCGCAAACAGAATTGCTGCGGATGCAGGAATCATTGGCTAGGGCGACAACGGTGTAGTGAGAGCTGTTTTTCCATGGAAACACGATGCGCCATAAGGCACGCTCTTCGCCATCTCAAGGATGAGATGAAGCGCTTCCTCCGCTACGTTCCCTGTGATCGCTATCTCTATACTTTGCGTGTGGTTTATACGCTAGCGGTATTGCGATCTCCGAATGTTGCACTACGGTTCGTCTGCTGTAGATGAACCATAATCCATGCGCTTTTGTTGGTGCAATCTTTAAGCGTGCGTCGGTTGCCGGGCATTAGTAAATGAAAGGCTACCGAGACAGTAAAGGTTTGAAGTGAGCAGCCTTCAAGTTAATCAGGCGAGCTACAATAAAGCCAACGTCTAACCGAGTCGCATTGAAGCCAATTTAGTCAGTAAACGTCTTTATCTATAGCGCGCCTCGGTTGCATGCGGCTTTTGATTAGGAATGCAATGGCGGGACATTAGCGCTTGCACGCTTACCGTGGCACATTGAAATCCAAAATATCCAGTTGCTCGGTCAGCCAGCGATATGCCTGATATGTGCTATTAAATTTACGAACTAGGGTGCGTACACCTTTATCTATGTTACAGTCGCGGAGCGTGAGGCCAAGACCTTCTTCGTCGATTTCGTAGGTCTTTGCTTTCATATCGCCGAGCTGCATCGCAAGCAGCCTAACGTCATCGAGTGAGTGAATGGGGGCGATGCTGTGCTTGCGCACGTAGGAGCGTACCTTCTCTGAAAGCTCATTGAAGTCATCTGCATTAATGCGGTGGACTATATCATCTGAATCTGGGATTTGCTCCGGATAGTCATCATCAAGTGATACGCAGTGTTCCACACCGTGAATGCTTGCTACTAGGTATTGACCGCCGACTTCGTCGCGCTCGCGGTTAAGAATTAGGATAGACATGTTTTTTCCTCAGGTTGTTGTTCTGTTCATTATTCTAAGTTGCTCCGCTTAAAAAAGGCAATAGGCTATACTGTATTTTTATACAGTCCATGGTTAACGCCCCGGAGGCCGTTCGGCTGGCTATCTAGTGAGTGTCCGGCCCAAAACCCATAATTTAACAGTGGCATAAGCAGTATGTCGTGGGCAGTGGTGTCTCGGTAAGCGATTGCGCCAGTCCGTCGCCGCCCCAGGCTGTGAGCGCAATTTAAAATTACTCTACTTGGTTCTCGCATTTTAAAATGTGAATCGGCTGAAAGAGTGGAAGCACCTGCTCATACCCAGCGCTGTTCAGTTGGTCTATGTGCTGCTCCCGGCGGGTCGTCTTGTGGGGTCAGGTAACATGGTGCGTCCTTGGCCAACGAACCAAAGTCCGGAATGCAATATAGAAAGAATAGAATTTTTGCATTTTTGCAATATTTGGCTTTTGGGGTTATATAAAAAATAATGTTCTGGCTGTTGTTTTTTTGTTTTCGTATTTGCAATAATTGATTGTGTGGCATGTGTCACGCAAATAATAATAAGAAGAGTAGTATGAATGCAGAGACTCAAAGCGCCTACATTAGTTTGGCCAGTAATTTCTATGCGACTCGAATGCAGGGCGTTGAGCTTGATGAGCTCAATATTATTGGTGCTTTGCTACGGGCGGCCCCTGATTACCGCCCGGATTATTACCGGCGCCTACGTAACGCTTTGGCGTTTGATCAAAAGCGTCGAGGAAATTTCTGGGCTGCCCAAGAAATCAATCGGACGCTCAATCCGGTCACTGTGTTAAATCTGCCGCGAAAGAAAAAGCAGCGACGTCCGCAGAAGCTTTCTACCGCTGATTTCGAGGCGTGGCTACGGTGTCTGGCTGAACGAGATATGCCTGTCGAAGCGGGAGCTTTAATGGTGATATCTCTTACCGGAGCGCGACCATGCGAGCTTAACGGCATTTCCATCGATGGCCGGCGCGTCCATATATCCGGTGCAAAGCTTAGCCACAACGGTTTACGCGGCGCTAGCCGAGCGCTCGAGGCTGACGATGGTGTCTGTAACATCTTGAGAGATGCTCTCGCTGCTTTCAAATGTCAGCCGCGCAGTATGGATTCAATACGCGTTGCGCTTCACCAAGTCGCTACTGAGCTATTCGGTAGGAGGAAGGTGCCGAGCATGTACACGCTTCGTCACCAGTTCGGAGCAAATTTGAAAGCTTCAGGCATGTCTGCGGTTGAGATGGCGTATGTCATGGGTCACCAGGCGACCGATTCGATTAGCCGGTACGGCGATAAACGAACCGGACGAGCAGAGGCTGTTAAGGTGAAGCCCGCAAGCGATGCTGATTTCTCAAAGGTGAGAGATACAGTGCCCACGCGAATGCGTGCGGTTGAGCTGGCCCTTAGTGTTAAGCGAGACAGAGAGCGTAGGTCTGAAATAGCCGACGGCTGAGGTACCTCCTGTTGGTTTGACCGTTCAGATGCAGCTCGGCTGATGGCCTGTGAGGCAATAGGAGTGGTCTTGTAGCTACCTATAGTTTGAGCGCTTTGCCGCGCTCACGCCGGAATTCTTGCGTACCTGTTGGGTGGCTGGGCTACGAAAGTGGAGGCCCACGGGCAGCTTCCGGCCAATAGCTGCCTGTTTGTAACGGGAGCAAGCTTCCGGAATGGGATGCCTGAAAGCGTATGCTTACGCACTCGCATTGTAGGTACTACGACATGCCCTCAATTCATACCCTGAACGCTCGCGGCAACGTTCTGCTCCCTGTAATGCGTGAGTGCTTTTCCCTCAGCGATGCACGTACCTTTGCTGAAATACAGAATTTTCATGGTGAGTGCGTCAGCATCCTTAAAGCCAAGGGCATCGACTACGCCTTGCTCAGGACAGCCCTGACCCCGCAACCAACAAAGCACGAGGCGGCGTTCCTTTTCGATACGGATCTTTGTGCCCGTAGCTTCGCGCCTGGAGTGGAGTGCGCCGAAGCGCTATTTAGCGCGCTGGATGCCCAAACGACACACAGCATCCTGGGTGGAGAGCTTTTCGGCTCGAGCGATAAGCTTGCGCGCAAGCTGCTGGATCCCGCAGTGGTCAGCACAAAACCGAGTTTTCATCTGCCCGATACGTGCTTCGTCCTGTACGTGAACAACCTGTCCGCAGGTGCTATTGCTGCTGTCGACTCCAAACTCCAGCAGCTTCCTGCCTACGTAGGCTACTTGCCGTGCACTTACTCAAGCGCAGCCAAAACCTTCACCTCGCTGAACCTGATGAATTAT
Organism: Stutzerimonas stutzeri; assembly: GCF_013522825.1. Classification (GTDB taxonomy): domain Bacteria; phylum Pseudomonadota; class Gammaproteobacteria; order Pseudomonadales; family Pseudomonadaceae; genus Stutzerimonas; species Stutzerimonas stutzeri_AK. The sequence goes on along the minus strand of NZ_JAAMQZ010000017.1, from coordinate 5,198 downwards.
CTGATCAAGCATGGCGGCACAGTCATCATGGGGCACGAAGATGATCGACCGAACACGCAGGATTTCAACCTCCACCAGCATGACTACGTGACACAGGGTTTCCGACTCAGGAGCATTCAGTCGATCTACTTCGGCACATTCCTCTCATACAAGCCTGAACGCCTGCTGCTCGGTCTCATCGACGACGACCTGGAGATCGCGGTCAGGGCCATGTCGCCTGCTGTAGCACCGCTGGCAGAGTTCACGGTCCTCATTGAGGATGCCAAGTTCGAAAAGTACCTTCAGACCACGAAGTTAGGAAAACTGCAAAAGGCCGGCCTGGCAGAACTGACCAAGGCCGAGCTTGAGACCGCAATCCGAGGCAAGCTGCGGATGAACTACCTGTACAACCTCGAGTGGGTTAGCCAACCGACCCACCAGCTCAGCAAATTCAACATCCTGCTTGAGTTCCCGCGAGTTGGCGGCCACCCGGAACGTGTAGTAGTGGCCCTGGAGTACCGCCCGGTCGACCGCATCCTTCGCCTTGTCACCATTACCTGACTACCCCAAGCCTTCAGAACATGGCCTGACCACTACACATTGTTCCTTTCAATGTCGGGTGTCTTATGCTGCGAGTAGAGAGTAAAAAGGCGAATAGCACCACCAAGGACGAGCTGTCGCGACTGTGACATGAGTAGAGTCCCCAGTTTCATATACGAAGTTATGGAGAACGTTGCTCGGTGAAAATCAGAAAAATTTCGATCAAGAACTTTCGCGGGGTGAAAGAGCTTGACTGGGCCCTTCCTGCATCCGACATCTTCTGCCTCATAGGGAAGGGTGACTCCTCCAAGTCGACGATCTTGGAGGCAATCCGATTTACATTCTACCCGCAGTGGAATCTCACGCTCAGCGATTCAGACTTCTATCAATGCAAGGTCGAGAACACCATCACCTTAGAAGTCACGATTGGCAATCTGGCTGAAGAGTTCTGCTCACTACACAAGTACGGCCCCTACCTCCGGGGCTGGGACGCGGCAGCTCGGGCTCTCACGGACGAGCCGGACGACCATCTGGAGAATGTTTTGACCGTACGGCTCACGGTCGAAAAGGACCTGGAACCGAAGTGGATCGTGGTCTGCGATCGCAACCCCGAGGGGACACCATTCAAGCAAGCTGACAGAAACAAAGTCAGTGTGGGCCTCATCGGCGCGTACAGTGAGAAACAACTGTCCTGGGCGAATGGAACCGCGCTGGCCAAGATCACGGAAGCACAGAGCCTGAATGAGCTGCTGGCGAATGTCTCCAGAAACGCCAGGACATCGCTGGACAGTGATCGTGATGTCAATCTTGCGAACTTCGATGCTGCGGCGGCGAAATCACAAGATATGGCCAAGCTGCTCGGCGTACCTGTGGTGGATGCCTACAAAGCTCACCTTGACCTGAGCTCCATAAATCTGAAAGTGGGCGGGCTGTCGCTGCACGACGGCGACATGCCACTACGTCAGCTGGGCCTTGGATCGCGCCGCATGCTTCTGTGTGGCATTCAGACTGTGGGGCTAGAAGAAGGCCACATCACCTTGTTTGATGAGGTGGAGTTTGGCCTGGAGCCACACCGGATCACTCGCCTCATCAAGCATGTGAGAGATGACAAACGAGGGCAGTACTTCCTCACAACACACTCTCCAGTCGTGCTGCGCGAACTCACCGTGAATGAGCTTCACATAGTTCACAACACCGACGGTGTGGTTCAGATCATTTCCGCTGCCAAAGAAGGCCTCGAGGATCACGAGGTTCAGGGGAAGATTCGATCAAGCACCGAAGCATTTCTGGCAAAGAAGGTGGTGGTTTGCGAAGGCGCAACAGAGGTCGGCTTCCTGAGAGGCTTTGACGATTTCCAGATGGAGAGAAAGAAGGATCCATTTTCCTTCCACGGTGTTGCGCTGCTAGATGCAAAGGGAGGCAGCAAGGTAAAGGCACTTGCGAAGGCGTTCAAATCGCTTGGCTATGACGTGACGGTGCTCGCTGATGGCGACGCCGAAGATCAGTTCTCTCCAAAGGATGAGAAAGAGCTAGCGGATCTGAACATCCCAGTTGTGATGTGGAGCGACAAGCTTTCACTGGAGGAGCGGGCCTTTCAGGATCTTCCGTGGCCAAGCGTGCTAGCTAGTTTAAAGCTCGCTCAAGACGAACTGAAATTTCCGGTGTACGACCATGTGCGTTGTAGGTTCTTGGCAGGAGATTTAGAAAAGGACACTGGCACCTGGAAAGACAGTCCTGAGCTGCGTACTGCCATAGGTGTCGCGGCGAAGAAGTCCAGCTGGTTCAAGGATACCACCAGAGGTGACTTATGGTTTAAGGCGGTAAACCAAGCCTTCCTCGACGCTAATTTTGCCAAAAAGAACCTTGCACTTGAACTCGGCAAGCTTTGGGCATGGGCAGAATATGTCTGAGGAGCTAGCAACCAAGCTGAGCAACTGCCCAAACCGGGGGTACGTTATCGCACCTGCTGGATACGGCAAGACGCACCTCATTGCGTTGGCAGTGCGGGCCGCTGGCGGCCGGCAACTGATCCTGACTCACACCTTTGCGGGCGTGAACTCGATAAAAACCAAGATGACGTCTCTAGGCGTTCCTGCCTTCAAATATCAGGTGGATACGATTGCAAGCTGGGCTCTACGACTTTGCTTGGCCTACCCCAAAAGCTCCGGCTGGGCGACTGAAAATCCGACCAGCAAGCAGTGGAGCGAGCTCTATGAAAGTTGCTTGGGATTGCTAAAGAAGCAGTTCATTCGCCATGTCGTATCGGCCACTTACACGGGAGTCTATGTAGACGAGTACCAAGACTGCTCCGATTCGCAGCACTCGCTGGTCTGCGCCTTAGCAGATTTCTTTCCCTGCCGGATCCTGGGCGATCCCCTGCAGGCCATCTTTGACTTTGAAGAGGGTAAGCCTGTGGACTGGAACGCAAGCGTGTATCCCACCTTCGACTGCCTGGGCGAGCTAGAGACCCCTTGGCGTTGGAAGAAGGCTGAAGCTCATGAGCTGGGCGCCTGGCTGAAGGAGGCGCGGAAGAAGATTGAGGCAGGGCAGAAAATTGATCTGGTTGGTGGACTGCCACGCGGCGTGATTCGAGTTGAAACCGATCCCGCGTTCCTGGAGGCAAAACAGTACTCATCGCTCTACGGCCAGCTAGGTCACAACGAGAGCGTGATTGCTCTGCATGGTGGGGATCCCAAGTCCAAGAGCAAGACCCACCTTTTAGCCCGAAGCATGGCAGGTCGATTTTCTTCTATCGAGGAAGTTGAAGGCAAAGACCTTCACATATTCATCAAGAAGCTCGGAGCCGCGAAGACTGCCCAAGCAGGATTTCTTCTCGCCTTGGATTTTGCGAAGAAGTGTTTTACTGGCGTGACCAAGGCTTTGACTGCTGGAACCCAAAGAGGCGAGGTGGCGAAACTTAGTAAAACCACAAAGTACCCCTTGATCCTGCATGCGGCGAATGACTACCTCAACAACCCATCGAGCAGTCACCTCAAGTCGTTTTTTCTGGCGTTGAAGTCAAATCCAGAAACGTCGCCCTATCGCCGTGACCTCCTTTATCGCTTACTCAACGTGCTGAAGCTACACATCGATGGAGAAGGAGCAACTCTCTTAGAGGCCGCAAACCTGTACCAGCGCGAGATGAGGCATACGGGGCGGCCTCTCAGCCACAGGAAGCTCATTGGGACAACGCTGCTTGTCAAAGGCCTGGAATACGACCATGCCGTCGTCCTTGATGCAGACTCGCTTGACGCTAAGCATCTGTATGTCGCGATGACGCGTGGGTCGAAGTCCCTCACCATCATCGGTACGGGTAGATACATTCCAGCAAAATGATCTGATGCCATAGGCCCATAGGGCCAGGACCTTCGAGGCGCCTGTGAGCCCCTTTCAGTCTTGAGCAAATCAGTTCGCTTTTGGCCGGTAGCTGCTGCTTACGGATATCCGCTTCCCCTTGTCGGTCCATAGGACGTTCAGAGTAGCAGTTAGCCACGCACCTGTTAGTATTTTCTGCAGGACATGTCATGCTCACGGAGAGACGCGATGTCAAGTCCAGAGAAAACAAGAACTCTGTCGGTACGCCTTATGCGAGAAGAGCGGGGGCTTGATGCCGCTCTGAAGATTGCCTACATGCCTGACGGTGGAAAGGGTGCGTTGCGGCAGTACGCTTGGATAGGGATCGAGGAGGCTGTGCTCTTTGTTGGCCAGCTCTATACGAATCCGCCTTCCTGGCTTCCATTTGTGGCGGAGCATATGGATGGCAACGCGGATCAGATCATCTCGAGTGGCGCAGGTGCGCTCCTGATACTTCCTGTGCGAGATCGCCTTATGGCGATCTGCTTTGGCCACATCCACCTTGCGCTAGATGACGACGCATTTGAGCGCCACTTCGGCCTGAAGGTAACGCTCAATTCGGTACCCCGGGATGGGATTCGAACGCTGGATTTGGCTACTCCCGACGCGGTGACCTTTCAAAAACGAGTACAGGCTAGCCGCGATAGTGACATCCAGGATTTCGGCGTCGATATGCTCCGTGACTTGGCGCGCGTCGCCGGCGGTACGCCTCTCAATTCCGACTTTGCAAAATTCCTAGCCGGGCGGGACAGTCTTTCGATCACATGCCGAGTTGGTTCCGACGATCTGTTAGATAAGTGTGAAGAGATCCTTGATGCGTACGGCGCCGATACGTACAAGGAGGATTATGCGTGGGTCGACAACATGCAGACTGTCAGGGACAAAGACACGATTCAGGCCCTGGATGATCGCTTGTTTGAGGCCTTGCAGACCCTGCGTGCTGGTGGTGAGAGCGACCTTCACATGGCGCCACCTGAGGTACTGAACTACGAGGAAGGCTGCCTGCTCCACTACAATGGCTTCGGCGGTGGTGGCACTCAGTTTCATAGCCTTTCCATCGAAGACTACGTAGAAGAGCTCAATCGCTGCGATTTTGAAGGCGATGTCAATGAGGTGCGCGAAAAGCACTACATCCGGGCCAAGACCGCCTCTTCTGAGGTCTTCAACACCCAGTGGAAGGTCTATCAGTGCTTTACGTTGCGGATTCCACGGTCATCTGGCCACCCATTCCATGAGCATCTGACCACCGATTCCACGCTGATCCGGCCACCCATTCCACGCGCATCCGGCCACTGATTCCACGGCCATCCGGCCACTCAACCGGG
>NZ_JAAMQZ010000016.1 GCF_013522825.1 Stutzerimonas stutzeri | reverse complement strand
TGACCGTCGAAGCCGTCAATCGGACAGTAGCGAGGATCAATCTACGCCCGCGCAAGCGCTTGGGCTGGAAGACGCCGTACGAAGTGCATACAGGGGTGAGCGTTGCACTTATGTGTTGAATTCAGGAGTTCATAAACAATTTTCCGGGCCGGACGTATCACTTCCAGCCGGTCTTGGAGAGGCTGCAATATGTCGTTCCAGAGATAGTCGGCTCAGCCCCTTTCGTAATTTTGGAGGGGATCTCGGATTACTACGCCTTCAAAACGGCATCGATCACGTGTGACATCCCGATAAAATTCACGATCGTCCCTGGCGTCGGTTCGAGTGCGCTTGGGAATCTGATCAGCTTTCTGATGGGGCGAGACGAGAAATTCATCGTTCTCCTAGATGACGACAAAGCCGGTCGACAAGAGCGTGAGCGATACCGGAAAAAGTATCTCCTACCTGATCGGCTCGTCATTACTTATGCCGATATTGATACGGCCTATGAGACCGGAGCGCTGGAGTTCCTTGTGGGTGAGGACAGTCTCAGGATTGTCCAAGACAAGCTGAGCTTGAGTACATTGCCCAGCAAGGATCAGTATGGGCTGTATCTCGCCGAGCAGTACCATAAAGCGGGAGCACGCGCGGGCATCTTCTCCCCGCAAGGGCTTGAGAATTTACACGCAGTGCTTCGTTTCCTTGCCCGGCAGTTCGAGCAGTCTTGAGTAGATCCGATAGCCCTGGATTTTGATCTTCGTGATCATCTGCTCTCCTTAGGTGAATGGCATGTCCGAGTAGTCGGTGCATTACTCATAGTGGAGCTCACCAAATAGTCCAATCATGAGGTCGCCGTCCAGAATCTCAAAAGGAAGGGTGACGTACTGGTCAGGGTGCCGAGGCTTGGCCTTTCCATCGTGTGGTGCATTCTTTGTGTGCCCTTGAACCTTTTCCCCGCTCTCCTTGATATAGGGAAGCACGACGATCCGGCCATGGTTCTTGGATAAGATCGTTCCCTCGTACCACAAGGTGTTTCCTTCATCGCTGCTGGACTCGCCATCCGTGTTTTTCAGCACCCACCGTGGCACCACGTCGTCCTCATACCAGAACACGAAGCCACCGCAGACCACTACTCTCTGGCCGCGCATCCTCGCCTCGGCAAGCATTTGCTTGACGCTCGCTAACTGCAGCAGCTGATTGGCTCTGGGAAGAAGCAGTGCCCGAATCTGTGCTTTCGTTCTCCCCCAGTGATCTGCTCCCGAAAGACCGAATCCTTTGGCTGTCACCTCTCGCAGGCAAATCTGCGAGCGTTTGGGAGACAAGGCTCCGATCTGTTCCCACGTCTGGTCTTCGGTACGACGAAGGCACATGTTGAATCTCGGGATGGCAACTATCTCCAGGTAAGGAGCGCGCTCAAGCTCCTGGTAGAGGGGTTGTCGCAAGCTTTCCATCGTATTGTGCAGTTTCAGCTCCTGCATGTTGGGACGGGGCAAATGGGCGTTTCGCTTGATTGCTTCGCGCTCCATGAGCTCTTCTTCTGCGTGGATGCGACGCGCCGCCGTCAGTGCTTTCTCGACTTTCAGGGTGGTTGAGCTCTGAAGCACAGGATCTGGTACCGCCTGAGCCACCAGTTCATTGGTGCGGCTGTTGAACTCGTCTGCCGCTTCCATGGCCTCCTCGTAGGAGGCGAAAACAGCCGCCCTCGCATGGCCACTGCCGTTATCGTAGAAGTAACGCTTCCAGGACAGCTGGGACTCGGGGAAGAGCTTTAGTGCTCGCAGCTGCCACGTCCATCCGATGCGGAATTGCCGGAACGGAAGAACTGCCAAGGTGGGCATTGAGTGGTATGGCATCTGATCTAGGCGCATCGATTCTCCCTGCTGTTTGCGTCTTAGCGTCTGCGGAAGCGCTGGAGCTGATCCTAGGGCGATTGATTTCCCCGACACCATGGATAGCACATTGCCAGGATGAGTCAATTTCTTGGCTAGAGGCCCCGTATTTCGGGGGCTTCAGGAGAAGATGAGCTTTGGAAAGGACTTTAGAAAACTGGTGGTTTATCCAGTATTAGGGGTTGCGCAGGTAATGTGCAAAAGCTATAATGCACATATACCAAGTTGCTTGGAAGGCATTACAAGTCAGCGTAATGTGCAGTAAAAGTGGGGGGTGAAGCTATTCGGCGTGCCCTTCAATATCGCCAGCTATGCCTTGTTGACGCTGATGGTGGCGCAGGTCTGCGACCTCGAGCCCGGCGAGTTCATCTGGAGCGGCGGTGACTGCCATCTGTACGCCAACCACCTGGAGCAGGCCGATCTGCAATTGACCCGCGAGCCGCTGCCATTGCCGACGATGAAGCTCAATCCGCAGGTGAAGGATCTGTTCGCCTTCCGCTTCGAGGATTTCGGGCTGGTCGATTATCAGGCGCATCCGCACATCAAGGCGCCAGTAGCGGTGTAGCTCCTGAACTTTGGTCGCAAAAGCTCGCTGGTTTAATCACGTTGTCATATTTGCCCTATAGACTCGACCGAATCGTTTTCAGGGAGCTATGGCATGCGCAGGGTCGTGTTCAATCAGAAGGGGGGTGTCGGCAAGTCCAGCATTGCCTGCAATCTGGCTGCTGTCAGCGCCTCACAGGGTTATCGCACGCTGCTGATCGATCTCGATGCCCAGGCCAACTCCAGCCATTACCTCACCGGGATGACCGGGGTTGATATCCCTACCGGCATCGCGGATTTCTTCAAGCAGGTGCTGGCAGGTGGCGCGGCGGGCAAGAAGGCGCGTCCGCCGATCATCGAAACGCGCTTCGACAACCTGCACCTGATTACCGCCACCGCCGAACTGGCGGATCTTCAGCCCAAGCTCGAAGCCAAGCACAAGATCAACAAGCTGCGAAAGTTCCTGGACGGCCTTGATGAGGACTATGAGCGCATCTATATCGATACGCCGCCAGTGCTCAACTTTTATACGGTTTCTGCGCTTATCGCGGCTGATCGGTGCCTGATTCCTTTTGATTGCGACAGCTTCTCCCGGCAGGCCCTGTACGGCCTGCTCGAGGAGATCGAGGAGCTGCAGGAAGACCACAACGAGGCTTTGCAAGTCGAAGGCATCGTGGTCAACCAGTTGCAACCACGGGCAGCGCTGCCGCAGCAGATGATCGACGAAATGCTGGCCGAGGGGCTTCCGGTCCTGCCTGTGCATCTGATGAGTTCGGTGCGGATGCGCGAATCGCACCAGGCCTGCATGCCGTTGATCCATTTCGACCCACGCCACAAGCTGACCCGGCAGTTCGTCGAGCTGCATGAATACCTTGAGGGCGCGCCTGATTCGTAGCGCGCTTCAGCGTGCGATCAGTATGTCGCAGGGCGGCTGGTCGAGGTATTGCCGGGTCAGGCTGCCGAGCAGTGCGCTGCTCATCTCGCCGCGGCTATGGCCGCCGAGGGCGAGCAGTTGCGGTTGCAGTTCGGCAATGGCCGAGTCCAGGCAGTTGCTGCGCTCACCCTGACGCAGGGTCGATTTGAGCAATGCGCCATTGTCGTCCAGCTCGTCACGCAGGTCCCCGATCAGTTGCTCGAACAGCTCCTGCTGCAGCGCCAGCTCGTCTGCGTCCGGGCTGTGCACTTCAGCCACTTCGTGGATATTCAGCGCGGTCAGCTCGGCGGCGACCGGCAATAACTGCCAGGCCGTCTGCAGGGCGCGGCTGGCGCAACGCGAGTAGTCCAGTGCGGCCAAGGCGCGGGAGTAGGGCTGTGCCGGCGCGACGGCCAGCAGCAGGGGAATCGGGCAGGCCAGCAGGATGCGCTCCAGGGTGGTGCCGGCGAAACCCTGGGGTGACTGACGATGGTGCTGGCCGAGCACCAGCAGGTCCGCTTCCAGCCCGGTCGCCTGGGTGAGGACTTCCTCCACGGGGCGTCCGCGGCGGATCCAGGGTTGCAGCTCGCCGAACCCCGTCTCCTCCAGCCTTGCATGCAGATAGCTGCGGGCCTGTCGCTCATCGCCGTGCTCATCCAGCACGTGCAGCAGGCTCAGGCGTGCATTGCCTTGGCGTGCCAGTTGTGCTGCGCGGCGCAGCGCCAGGTCGGCTTCCGGACTGAGGTCGTGGGCGACGAGTATGTGCTGAACCATGCTGGCCTCGCGGGCTGAACGAAGGTGAGCAGTATGCCGCGCAGTCCTGTAGTTGTCCTGTGTGGCGGCGTCGCAGCGCCGTTGCCAGAGGCGCAAATGCACGGCGGCGGGCCGCCGAGCTTTTTTCGACCGGCGGCTGCCGCTATGCTGGCGTTCATTCAAGCAGGAGCGAGTGATGAGCAAGGTCAGTGTGCTGGTGGTGGATGACGCGCCTTTCATCCGTGATCTGGTCAAGAAAGGGCTGCGCGGTCATTTTCCGGGTATCCGCATCGAGGAAGCGGTGAACGGGCGCAAGGCCCAGCAGATGCTCGATCGTGAGCGTTTCGACCTGATTCTTTGCGATTGGGAAATGCCCGAGATGTCCGGACTGGAGTTGCTGGACTGGTGCCGCGGACAGGAACGGCTGAAGAGTGTGCCATTCATCATGGTCACCAGCCGTGGTGACAAGGAAAACGTGGTGCAGGCGATCCAGTCCGGGGTGTCCGATTTCATCGGCAAGCCCTTCACCAACGAGCAACTGACCGGCAAGGTGCGCAAGGCGCTGGGGCGGGCCGGCAAGCTCGATGCGCTGGCTGCCAGTGCGCCCGTACGCACTCTCTCCACGGGCCTTGCCAACGATTCGCTGGCTGCGCTGACCGGAGGCAAGGCCGAGGTGCTCAGGCCGGCGGCGCCCAGCATTCCAGACGCGCTGGAAAACCCGACGCCGACTGCTGCCGCGCCGCTCATCGCGCCACGCATGGAAAAGCCCGCCGCCGCCAGCGGGCGCGGGCAAGGACAGTTGCGCCTGGCTTCAGGCACGCTCACCTGTGTGATCAAGGCACTGAGCCTCAAGGAAGGATTGCTGGTGATCCGGCGTGGGGAAAAGCTGCCGCAGGTGCTGGAGGGCGCCGTGCTCGATCTGGAACAGGGCGAAGCCGGTGAAGTGGCTAGGCTCAACGGCTATCTGCATGCGGTGGCCGCGTTCGAGCCGAAACCCGATAGCGAATGGCTGCAGCTGACCTTCCGTTTCGTCGATCGCGACCCGCAGAAACTTGACTATCTGTCACGCCTGATCGCCCGTGGCACGGCGCAGCGGCATTTCATACCCGGCGCCTGAGGCGGGGAAGGCTCCACAAGACGTGCCGTGTATTGCGCTCCGGGTCGCGACCTTCCGTCGGATCCTGTTGATTGCCGCGCATCCCGGTGATGATCCGCTTCACACCCCGGCGGTTGGCAGCTCGCGCGAAGGCAGTTGCGCTGCTAGTCTGCGGCTTCTGCACACACCATGAAGTTGCCGTTATGTCGGGACGCATTTTTGCGCTGCTCGGATTGTCCTTGCTGGCCCTGCCGGTCTCGGCGTTGACGATCTACAAATACACCGATGCCAATGGCGTGGTCACCTACAGCGACCAGGCCGTACCGGGCGCAGCCGTGTTCACCTTCAATGACCGTATGGTCGAAAAGCTCGACAACCAGGTGAAACTGGAAACGCGCAAGCATGCCGCCGGCGAAACCCTGCTGGTGCGCAACGACCTCTATGCGCCGGTGGACATCGAGCTGAAGTTCGATGGCGTGCAGAATGCACTCGGAGTGCCGGACAAACCGATTCGCTGGGTACTGCCGCCACGCAGCCAGATTCGTCTGGCGACGCTCGCGCCGCGTGATCCGTCCCGCCCGCTGAAATACACGCCCAGGCTGCGGCACGCGCTGGGTGATCCGCGTCTGCTGCCCAAACCCTACAAGTATCCGCTTCCCTGGCGCGGCGGACCCTTCCGTCTGACCCAGGGCGCCAACGGCCAGTACAGCCATTTCACGCCCAAGGGCCGCTATGCGGTGGATATCGCCATGCCCGAGGGCACGCCCATCGTGGTGGCGCGTGGCGGCATGGTGGTACGGGTGGAGAACGAGCAGAGCGGGCGCGGCAACAATCCCGCAGGCAACTTCGTGCGCATCCTGCATGACGACGGCACCATGGGCGTCTATCTGCACCTGATGAAGGGCTCGGTGGCGGTGCGCGAAGGCCAGCGCGTCAGCGCCGGCAGCAGCCTCGCCCGCTCGGGCAACACCGGCAACAGCACCGGCCCGCATCTGCACTTCGTGGTTCAGCGCAACGTCGGCCTGACGGTCGAGTCGATTCCCTTCGAGTTCTCCCGACCGGTGGGCAGCCTGCCGAATTTCGCCGTGGGTGGGGAATAAAGGCCGAGAAAAGCCGATAAAAGCGCTTGAGGCTGGAAGGCTGGACGAAAAAGCGGAGCGATTCTGTTCAGCCGTAGGTCGGGTCACGCTTCACCGACCCGACGAGCGGAGGTGAAACCAGAGGACAAGCTTGACGGGAATCCGGCACACCCCCGTAGCCTGTCCAGCCTCCAGCCTCCAGCCTCCAGCCTCCAGCCTCCAGCCTCCAGCCTCCAGCCTCCAGCCTTAAGCCTGCCTGAGCACCTTGGCCAGAATGATCTTCGGGCCGCGCATTTTCTTGATGACGATCCGCAGCCCTTCGACCTGCAGCTCTTCGTTTTCATCGGGCACACGCTTGAGGGTTTCGTAGATCAGGCCGGCCAGGGTATCGGCTTCGATATGATCGAGATCGACGTGGAGCAGGCGCTCGACCTTGAACAGCGGGGTGTCGCCGCGTACCAGCAGCTTGCCCGGCTGGTAGGTGAGGATGCCGCGTTCGGTCTTGCGGTGTTCGTCCTGAATGTCGCCGACCAGCACCTCCAGCACGTCTTCCATGGTGAGGAAGCCCACTACCTTGTGATCGCCTTCCTCGACCAGCACGAAATGCGCGCCGCCCTGGCGGAACTGCTCCAGCAGGTCGCTCAGGGGCAGGTGGCGGGAAACGCGCTCCAGCGGACGCAGCAACTCGTCGAGCTGGAAGTTTTCGGCCAGCTTGTCGTCGCTGGCCAGCGCCAGCAGCAGGTCCTTGATGTGCAGCAGGCCGGTGTATTCGCCCTGCTCGCGGTCGTAGACCGGATAGCGGCTGTACTTGTGAAAGCGGATCACGTCGAGGATATGAGCCAGCGGCGCGTCATGCTCCAGCTGCAGCAGGTCTTCGCGCGAGTTGGCCCAGTCGGCCACTTCCAGTTCGCTCATCTCGACCGCCGAAGCGAGTACCTGGATATGCGCGTTGGTCGGGTCCAGGGCGCGGTTGGAGTGCAGGATCAGCTTCAGCTCTTCGCGGCTGTAGTGGTGCTCGTAATTGCCGCCGGGCTCGCCCTGGCCGGCGATGCGCAGGATGGCATTGGCGCTGGCGTTGAGCAGGTAGATCGCCGGGTACATCAGCCAGTAGAACAGGTACAGCGGCACCGCCGTCCAGAGCGACAGCAGCTCGGGTTTGCGGATCGCCCACGACTTGGGCGCCAGCTCGCCGACCACGATATGCAGGTAGGAAATGATGAAGAAGGCGGTGAAGAAGGCGATGCCGTGGAGCAGGACCGGGGAGTCGATGCCGAGCATCGCCAGCAGCGGCTCCAGCAGGTGGGCGAAGGCCGGCTCGCCAACCCAGCCCAGACCCAGCGAAGCCAGGGTGATGCCCAGCTGGCAGGCGGACAGATAGGCGTCCAGCTGGTTGTGCACCTTGCGCAGGATATGCCCGCGCCAGCCGTGCTGGCTGGCAATGGCCTCGACCTTGGTCGCGCGCAGCTTGACCATGGCGAACTCTGCGGCAACGAAGAATCCGTTGAGCAGGACCAGGAACAGGGCAAAGAGAATCAGGCCGAAATCGGCGAAATAAGAGGGGTCGTTATACGCGGGGGAGGGGTCCATGAAGGTTTCGGGTAGCTGATGATCGCAGCACAATGGGGCTCGCAGGCCAACTTTTCAAGAGGCAGGTCGCACGAGGCGCCGGTGCTCTGCGGCTCACACCGTCCGCGCGCGTGGGAAGCTGCAGGTAAAGGTGCTGCCCTTGCCGGGCGTGCTGTCGATATCCAGGCGGCCCTGATGACGCAGCAGCACGTGCTTGACGATGGCCAGGCCGAGACCGGTGCCGCCGGTGCTGCTGGCGCGGCTGGAGTCGACCCGGTAGAAACGTTCGGTCAGGCGCGGCAGATGCTTGGGTTCGATGCCGATGCCCGAGTCCTCCACGGCCAGGTGCGCGCCGTATTCGTCCTGCCACCAGCGCAGGTGAATCCGCCCGCCCGGGGGACTGTATTTCACCGCATTGAACAGCAGGTTGGAGAAGGCGCTGCGTAATTCCGAATCGCTGCCGCGCAGTGCCAGCGTGGCGTCCGCGTCGAGGCTGATGGTGTGCTGCTGCTCGGCTGACAGGGCCAGGGCATCGTTGCGGATCGACTCCAGCAGAGCCGCCACATTGACGGGCCTGGCGCTTGCGGGAGGGTCGGTGGCTTCCAGTTTGGCCAGCAGCAGCAGGTCGTTGAGCAGGTGCTGCATGCGATCGGCCTGCTGATTCATCTGCCGCAGCGCACGTGTCCAGCGCGGGCTGTTTTCTTCGCTGTGCTCGAGCATGGTTTCCAGATAGCCGGCGATCACCGTCAGCGGGGTGCGCAGTTCGTGGGACACATTGGCGACGAAATCCTTGCGCATCTGTTCCAGCTGGTGCAAGCGGGTGATATCACGTCCTACCATCAGGTATTCGCTGTTGCCATAGCGGGTAATGGTGATCTGCAGCCAGAGGCGGTCATTGACCGGCGAGGAAAGCTCCAGTGGTTCCTCATGGCGACCGCTGTCGAAATATTCCTTGAAGCTGGGGTGGCGAACCAGGTTGGTCACCGGATGGCCGCTATCCTGCGGTTTTTTCAGGCCCAGCAGGCGCTCGGCGGCCGGATTCCACCACTCCAGATTGGCGTCGCTGTCGAGCATGATCACCGCGTCTTTCAGGGCGGTGGTAGAGCCTTGCACGCGGTCGATCACCGACTGCAGCTGTCCGCGCAGCTGCAGGTCGCGGCGTTGCAACTTGTACAGGTTGTCGAAGATATCGCCCCAGATTCCGTGGCTGTCCGGTGGCGGTTTGTCCGGCTGCTCGCGCTTGAGCCACTGTTGCAGGCGGCGCATCTGCTGCAACGTCCAGGCGAGGTAGCCACCCAGGCCCAGCACCAGCGCCCAGGCGTACTCGCCCGTGATCAGCCCGATCAGCAGGCAGCCGGCCAACAGCAGAAGCAGGCGGCGCACCAGGGCGCCTTGCCAGTCTTGGTTCACTGCTCACACTCCTTGGCCGCCCGGATATCGGACTGTTGAATGCTGTCTGCGTATTGTGGCCGCCTGATCGGGATCATCTTCAATGCTCTTGAAAACCCAGGCGGTTGCGGTGTCTTCAGCTCTTGGTCGAAAAACGATAGCCGGTGCCGCGTACGGTCTGCACCAGATTCTCGTAGGTTTCGCCCAGAGCCTTGCGTAGCCGGCGAATATGCACGTCCACGGTGCGCTCCTCGACGTACACATTGCCGCCCCAGACCTGGTCGAGCAACTGGCCGCGCGTATAGGCGCGCTCCTGATGCGTCATGAAGAACTGCAGCAGTCGGTACTCGGTCGGCCCCATTTCCGCCGGAATGCCGTCGATGGTGACGCGATGGCTGACGGGGTCGAGCAGCAGGCCACCGATCTCGATGGGTGTCTCGTTGTCGTTGGGCGCGGCACGGCGCAGCACCGCTTTCAGGCGTGCCACCAGTTCGCGTGGGGAGAAGGGCTTGGTGATGTAATCGTCGGCACCGACTTCCAGGCCCTGGATCTTGTTGTCTTCGGCGTCTTTGGCGGTGAGCATGATGATCGGTGTGTTGGCCGTCAGGTCCTCGCGCTTGAGGCGGCGCGCCAGCTCGATACCCGAAGTGCCGGGCAGCATCCAGTCGAGCAGAATCAGATCCGGCTGGCGATCAACGACCAGCGCGTGGGCATGCTGCGCATTGTCTGCCTCGAGGCATTCGTAGCCGGCCATTTCCAGGGCCACCATGATCATCTCGCGAATCGGTGCTTCGTCATCGACGATCAGTATGCATTTGCCATTCATGTCCGCTCTCGGTCCGCTTTTGTCGTTCGGCATTAGATAACGGAAATATTGCAGGGATGTTACAGGGATGGAGGCAGGGATAGTCGACAAGCGCCATGGCGAGCGAATGAACGAGAACACAGGGCGAAATGAACTTGATCTCTGCCAGGAGCGCCCTCGGGCTCATGAGCCAAATGGATTCGCTGACGCCTTATACTTCTAAAAAATACCGGAATGCCATGCCCATCGAGTCTTTCTACATCATTGCCCTCGCTGTCGCCGCAGGCGCCCTCATCCAGGGGGCAACGGGCATGGGCTTCGCCCTCATCGTGGCACCCGTAATGGGATTGCTGGAGCCGAAGCTGCTGCCCATCTGCCTGCTGGTACTGATGCTGCCGCTGAATACCGTTATCGCCTGGCGAGAGCGTGAGGCGATCGATCTTCGGGGCACCTCCTGGATCACGCTGGGGCGGATCTTCGGCACTTTCGGCGGGGTCTGGGTGTTGTTCTGGCTGCCTCTGTCCCAGCTCAACCTGCTCATCGGGGTGTCCACTATCGCCGCCTGCCTGGCCACCTGGTTGGCGCCGAGCTTCGTGCCGGGGCGCAGGGCGTTCGTCTCCACGGGCATCATCACCGGCATCACCGAAACCGCTACCGGTATCGGCGGTCCGCCTCTGGCTCTGGTCTACCAGCACTCGCCCGTGGCTACTCTGCGTGGCTCGGTAGCGCTGTGCTTTCTCATCGGCGAGGTCATTTCCCTGGTCGTGCTCGCTGCCGGAGGTCACCTGCAAGCGGAACAGCTATCGCCTCTGTTGGGGCTGTGTGTACCGCTGGCCGTGGGTCTGCTGGCCAGCCATTGGGCTCGAAGCGTTCTTGATGAGCACCGCTTGCGCCGCTTCGTCCTGCTGTTCGCCTTCGTTTCGGGAGCATTGCTGCTGGTGCAATAACCCGACTCACCGTCTCCTTCAGCCCGCCGTTACGGCGTAATCCAGCATGATCCCCAGCAAGATCGCCAATCCGGCCCAGTGATTGTGCAGAAAGGCCTTGAAGCAGATCAGCGGATCGCGTGAGCGGGTCGTCCAGAATTCCCAGGCGAAGCAGGCAGCGGCGATGAACAGGCCGAGGTGGAACCACTGGCCCAGCCCGAAGCGCACGCCGGCCAGGATCAGGCAGAACAGCGCCAGCCCCTGCAAGGTGAGGATGATGATACGGTCGGCCTCGCCGAACAGGACGGCGGTGGACTTGATGCCGATCTTCAGGTCGTCCTCACGGTCGGCCATGGCGTAATAGGTGTCGTAGCCGACGGTCCAGACCATGTTGGCGATGAACAGCAGCCAGGCTTCCGCCGGCAGGCTGCCGGTCTCGGCGGTGAAGGCCATCGGGATGCCCCAGGAAAAGGCCGCACCCAGCACCACCTGCGGGTAATAGGTGTAGCGCTTCATGAAGGGGTAGAGCGCCGCGACGCCCAGTGCGCCGAAGGATAGCCAGAGGGTCGCCGCGTTGGTCAGCAGCACCAGGCCGAAGCTCAGCGCCACCAGCACCGCGAAGAGAATCCAGGCTTCCTTGGTGGTGACCTTGCCGGTGGCCAGCGGGCGGTTCCTGGTGCGGCTGACGTGGCCGTCGAAGTTGCGGTCGGCGAAATCGTTGATCACGCAGCCGGCGGCGCGCATCAGGATCACACCGAGGGTGAAGATGACCAGGTTCTTGATGCTGGGTGAGCCTGCGCCGGCGATCCACAGGGCGCCGAGCGTCGGCCACAGCAGCAGGTAGGTGCCGATGGGGCGGTCCAGACGCATCAGCTGGATGAAGTCGAAGGCGCGCGGATGCAGGCGATTGCTGGATTGCAGAAGCTTCAGATACATCGATGGGCCTCCTGGTGAAATGGACTGCTCAGAACCTATTCAAAGTCTCGCGAGCTAGAGCAATGCAAGGCAAAAACAGGCGAGAAACGTAGCGTAGCGAAGTAACAGCCGCAGGCTGGCCCGCAGGGTGAGCGCAGCGAATCACGCGGAGTTTACAGCTGTAAATGAGTAGTCCGAGCCTGTTTTTAACGCAGCAGTGCCGACGCGCAGCAGGCTTTGAGCAGGTTCTCAGCGGTCGCGTTGCGCCGCGTGCCATAGGGCGGGCAGAAATACCTCGGCGACCAGCACGCCCAGTGTGCCCCGGCTGAAGCAGGAGCGCCTGGCCCAGAGCTGCGTCTGGCGCATGTCCTCGGGCAGCCAGGCGTCGGGATAGCGCATGGCTTCGAGCGGGCCGCGGGCAAAGGCCTGGTCGCTGAACAGCAGCTCGCCCAGCGAGCGGCTGCCCAGGCGTTGCAGGTCGAAGCCTGAATCTTCCAGTGCGCTGCGCGCCGCCACACTGCGGGCGAACACCCAGGGTTCGCCATGTCCGCGCAGATACACTTCACGCACCCAGCCCTGGCTGCCCTGCGCCACGCCAAGCGCTGCGCATTCGTCGTCACGCAGTCGCTGCCAGCCTTCGCGCAGCGGCGTCACGCTGAACGCTCCGTCGGCGAGGCGGGTGAGGCGACGGGTCAGCGAGCCCTTGTCGACATAGAGCCAGTCATACTGCAGCGGATCGAGCGGCGCGGGCAGTTGGTCGGCGCTCAGCCAATGGTGAAATTCGGACACAGGCGATAGAGGGTGTGGTTCAGGAAAGGCGGGGAGTCTAGCAAGAAAGCCGATAAGAGCGCTTGAAGCGGGAGACCGGACGAACAAGCAGCGGTCCTCGTAGGGTGGATCACGCTTCATCGATCCACCGTGAGGGCGTTACGGTGGATGTAAAAAGCGACATCCACCCTACGTCCACCCCTCCAGTCGCATCGTTGCACGCACCAACCGTTGTTCTTCCTGCTCGATTTCCCTGAGGTTGTCGCGGATGCCGTGGATATGGTCGCGGGCGGCGCGCTGGGCCTGGTCGGGCAGGCGCTCGGTGACCGCATGGAACAGCCGCGAGTGCTGGCGGTCGATCTGACGCTTCTGCACCGGGCGGTGATAGAGGTTGTTCACCGAGGCGAACACCGTGGAGAGCATCAGGTCGGTCAGCGATTGCAGCGTGTGCACCAGCACCGGGTTGTGCGAGGCTTCGCACACGGCAAGATGGAACGCATGGTCGAGGCGTGCATGTTCGCGCGGGTCGGCGCCCTCGTCGCTGTGTGCGGCGAGCATTTCCTCGTAGCGTCGACGCAGCAGGATGAAGTCCGCTTCGGTGCCGCGCAGCGCCGCCAGGCGTGCCGACTCGCCTTCCAGCAGGGCGCGGACTTCGAGCAGATCATAGAGGGTGCGTGGCTGCGAACTGAACAGGTGCATCAGCGGCGAGGCATCATGCCTGCCGGACAGCTGGGCGACGAAGGAGCCACGACCCTGCGACGTTTCGATGATGCCGCGTCCACGCAGCACGCGCAGGCCTTCACGCATGGCCGAACGGGAAATGCCGAGCTTTTCGCACAGGCGGCGCTCCGACGGCAGGGCCTGGCCGACCTTGAGCACGCCATCGATGATTAGGCGCTCGATACGTTCGGCTACCACATCCGCTACCTGGCGTTTTTCGGGAACAATATGGTTGAACATGAGCTTTCCATGGTGGTAGGACCAGTTTCGGCTCAGTGTATCCTTTCCCAGGAAAAAATACTCAAAGGCCCGGAAAGCTGATGCTGCAGAGGACAGCAGTAAGTTTATATTCTTCCAAACTGGTACGACCAGCTGTGGCAAGAGTGGACTGGGCAAGTCGTTCGGGCTAATGATGCGGCACTCCGCCGCAGCTGGCGTGCTGAGGGTGAACAACGAGAGCAACCGACTGCCATGAATATTCTCTACGACGAACGCATCGACGGCGAGCTGCCCAAGGTGGACAAGGCCGCGCTGCTGGCCGAGCTGCAGGCGCAGCTGCCCGATCTGGAGATTCTCCACCGCCTCGAGGATCTCAAGCCCTACGAGTGCGATGGCCTCTCCGCCTACCGCACCACGCCGATGCTGGTGGTGCTGCCCGAGCGTATCGAACAGGTCGAAACGCTTCTCAAGCTGTGCCACCAGCGGCGCGTTCCGGTGGTCGCTCGTGGTGCCGGCACCGGCCTGTCCGGTGGGGCGCTGCCGCTGGAGCAGGGCATCCTGCTGGTGATGGCGCGCTTCAACAGGATTCTCGAAGTCGACCCCGCCGGGCGCTTCGCCCGCGTCCAGCCCGGCGTGCGCAACCTGGCGATCTCTCAGGCTGCCGCGCCTTACGAGCTGTACTACGCGCCGGACCCGTCCTCGCAGATCGCCTGTTCCATCGGCGGCAACGTCGCCGAGAACGCCGGTGGCGTGCACTGCCTGAAGTACGGTCTGACCGTACACAACCTGCTCAAGGTGGACATCCTCACCGTCGAGGGTGAGCGCATGACGCTGGGCTCCGACGCGCTGGATTCCCCAGGCTTCGACCTGCTGGCGCTGTTCACCGGTTCCGAGGGCATGCTTGGCATCGTCACCGAGGTGACGGTCAAGCTGCTGCCCAAGCCGCAAGTGGCCAAGGTGCTGCTGGCCGCATTCGATTCGGTGGAGAAGGCCGGGCGCGCGGTGGGCGATATCATCGCCGCCGGTATCATCCCCGGCGGCCTGGAGATGATGGACAACCTGTCGATCCGCGCCGCCGAAGACTTCATCCATGCCGGTTATCCGGTGGATGCCGAGGCTATCCTGCTCTGCGAGCTGGACGGTGTCGAGGCCGACGTGCATGACGACTGTGCGCGGGTCAGTGATGTGTTGAAGCTGGCCGGCGCCACCGAAGTGCGCCTGGCCAGGGACGAAGCCGAGCGCGTGCGCTTCTGGGCCGGACGCAAGAACGCTTTCCCGGCGGTCGGGCGGATTTCGCCGGACTACTACTGCATGGACGGCACCATTCCACGGCGCGAATTGCCGGGCGTGCTCAGGGGTATTGCCGAGCTGTCCGAGCACTATGGCCTGCGCGTGGCCAACGTGTTCCATGCCGGCGACGGCAACATGCACCCGCTGATCCTCTTCGATGCCAACCAGCCGGGCGAGCTGGAGCGCGCCGAGGACCTGGGCGGCAAGATTCTCGAACTCTGCGTGAAGGTCGGCGGCAGCATCACTGGCGAGCACGGTGTGGGCCGCGAGAAGATCAACCAGATGTGCGCTCAGTTCAACGCCGACGAGCTGACCCTGTTCCACTCGGTGAAAGCAGCCTTCGACCCGACCGGCCTGCTCAACCCCGGCAAAAACATCCCGACCCTGCATCGCTGCGCCGAATTCGGCCGCATGCATATCCACAACGGCGAGCTGCCCTTCCCCGAACTGGAGCGCTTCTGATGACGGTTTCATTCGACGCCAGCGAGCAGTTGCTGGACCAGGTCAACCAGGCGCTGGCGAGCAAGTCGCCGATGTGCATCCAGGGCGGCGGCACCAAGAAATTTCTCGGTCGCGCGGTCGAGGGACAGCTGCTGGACGTGCGCGCCCATCGCGGCATCGTCAGCTACGACCCCACCGAACTGGTGATCACTGCCCGAGCCGGCACCCCGCTGGCCGAGCTGGAAGCCGCGCTCGACGCCGCCGGGCAGATGTTGCCCTGCGAGCCGCCGCATTTCGCCGAAGGCGCCACGGTCGGCGGCATGGTCGCGGCCGGGTTGTCCGGGCCACGGCGCCCGTGGAGCGGTTCGGTGCGTGATTTCGTCCTCGGCACGCGGGTCATCACCGGCCAGGGCAAGCACCTGCGCTTCGGTGGCGAGGTGATGAAGAACGTCGCCGGCTACGACCTGTCGCGCCTGATGGCCGGCAGCTTCGGTTGCCTTGGTGTGCTTACCGAGGTGTCGCTCAAAGTGCTGCCCAAGCCGCGCCTGAGCACCGGCCTGCGGCTGGAAATCGATCTGGAGCGTGCCCTGCTCAAGCTCGCCGAATGGGGCCAGCAGCCGGTGCCGATCAGCGCCGCCAGCCATGACGGACAGGCGCTGTACCTGCGTCTGGAAGGCGGCGAAGGCTCGGTCAACGCCGCGCGCGAGCGCATAGGTGGCGAGGATCTTGGCGCCATTTACTGGAGTGATCTGCGCGAGCAGCGTCTGGCCTTCTTCGCCGATGCCAGGCCGCTGTGGCGCCTGTCGCTGCCCAATAACACGCCGGCAGTCGTGCTGCCCGGCGAGCAGCTGGTGGACTGGGCCGGCGCCCAGCGCTGGCTGAAGAGTGACGCCAGCGCCGAGACGGTGCGCGCCATCGCCAGCGAAGTCGGCGGTCACGCCACCTGCTTCACTGCCGGTGCCGTGGCACAGCCGTTCCAGCCGCTGGCCGAGCCGCTGTTGCGCTACCACCGCCAACTCAAGGCGCAGCTCGATCCGCAGGGGATTTTCAACCCTGGCCGCATGTATTCCGAGGTCTGACGACGTATGCAAACCAATCTCAGCGAAGCCGCGAAGAAGCTGCCGCGTGCCGAGGAAGCCGAGAGCATCCTGCGCTCCTGCGTGCATTGCGGTTTCTGCAATGCCACCTGCCCGACTTATCAATTGATCGGCGACGAGCTGGACGGCCCGCGCGGACGCATCTATCTGATGAAGCAGATGTTCGAAGGTGGCGAAGTCACCGAGAGCACCCAGCTGCACCTGGATCGCTGCCTGACCTGCCGCAACTGCGAAACCACCTGCCCCTCGGGGGTGCAGTACCACAACCTGCTGGATATCGGTCGCGACTTCATCGAGCAGCAGGTACCACGCACCCTGGGCGAGCGCCTGGTACGTGGTGGCCTGCGCACCGTGGTGCCACGTCCGACGCTGTTCAAGGCACTGCTGACTACCGGCAATGCCCTGCGTCCGCTGATGCCCGCCAGCCTCAAGGCGCACCTGCCGCGCCAGGTGCAGCCCCCCGTCGAACGACCACAGGCCATCCATGCGCGCACCGTGCTGATACTCGAAGGCTGCGTGCAGCCGAGCCTGTCGCCCAATACCAATGCGGCCACCGCGCGGGTACTGGATCGGCTCGGGATCAGCATCACGCACATTCGTGAAGCCGGCTGTTGCGGCGCCGTGGACTATCATCTCAACGCCCAGGAAGCCGGACTGGACCGCGCACGGCGCAATATCGACGCCTGGTGGCCGAGCATCGAGGCGGGTGCTGAAGCTATCGTGCAGACCGCCAGTGGTTGCGGCGCCTTCGTCAAGGATTACGGCCACCTGCTGCGTGACGACCCGGCCTATGCCGTCAAGGCCGCGCGGGTCAGTGCCCTGGCCAGGGATCTGGTCGAAGTGCTGCGTGATGCGGAACTGGAAAAGCTCGACGTCAAGGCGGACAAGCGCATGGCCTTCCATTGCCCTTGCACGCTGCAACACGCACAAAAGCTGAGCGGCGCGGTGGAAGACGTGCTCACCCGTTTGGGCTTCCAGCTCACCGCCGTACCGGACGCGCACCTGTGCTGTGGTTCGGCGGGCAGCTATTCGATCACCCAGCCGGAGCTGTCCAAGCAGTTGCGCGACAACAAGCTGACTGCGCTGGAAAGCGGCAAGCCGGAAGTCATCGTCACCGCCAACATCGGTTGTCAGACCCATCTCGACGGTGCCGGTCGCACGCCGGTGCGGCACTGGATCGAGATCGTCGAGGAATCGATGACCTGAAACTGCCTGCAAGCAATCGACCGGAGTACCCGCTATGAGCAAAGCCTTGCGCCTGGACCGGCTGCGCCGGTTCGTCACCGAGTTTGCCGCCCTGCTGGAGGGGCGGCCTGCTGAGGCGGTACTTCTCGATCAGGGGCAGACATTGTTGCGGCAACTGGTCGAGCACGACGACTGGTTGCCCGAACAATACGCGCAACCGCACCCCGAGCATTACCTGCAGTACCTGTTGCATGCCGATTCGCTGCAACGCTTCTCGGTGGTCAGTTTCGTCTGGGGGCCCGGTCAGCGCACGCCGGTACACGACCACCGGGTCTGGGGCATGATCGGCATGCTGCGCGGCGCCGAGCTTGGCCAGCGCTTCGAGCGCCAGGCCGACGGTTCGCTGCTGCCCTGCGGCGAGCCGCTGCGGCTCGAACGCGGCGAGGTCGAATGCGTGTCGCCGACCCTCGGTGATATCCATCAGGTCAGCAATGCCTTCGATGACCGTGTCTCGGTCAGCATTCATGTCTACGGCGGCAATATCGGCGCGGTGAAGCGTGCGGTCTATCAGGCGGATGGCAGCGAGAAGCCGTTCATTTCCGGCTATAGCAATGAGCATCTGCCCAATATCTGGGATTTGAGCAAGGAAGCCTGAGCGAGCGGGCGTTAACCCGCCCGCTCGTTATTCAGTGGGTCAGACGAGACGTCAGCAGACTGGCTTCGATGCTCTTCTCCAGGCGAATGGCGATGAACTTCGAGGTGGGCGTATGGCTCCCCTCGCCATGGCTTTCCAGCGGGACCAGAGGATTGGTCTCCGGGTAATAGGCTGCCGCCTGACCGGGTGGTGTGTCGTAGGGCAGTAGGGTCATGTCGGTGATGCGGCGCTCGATGCCGTCATTCCAAAGCGAAATCACATCGACTTTCTGTCCGGGCTCGTAACCCAGTCGCTGGATGTCCTGCGGATTGACGAAGATCACCTCGCGCATGCCCTTCACGCCCCGGTAACGATCCTCCAGGCCATAGATGGTGGTGTTGTACTGATCATGTGAGCGCAGGCTCTGCAGGATCAGGTCCGGGGTGACGCCCAGGCTGCGAATCTGCTGCGGCAGCAGTTCATCGAGCAAGGCGTGGGCGCTGAAGGCCGCCTTGCCTTCAGGCGTATTCCACTGGCGGCGGGAGGCGGCGTTGCCCAGGTAGAAGCCTCCAGGTTGATGCAGTTTTTGCTCGAAGTCAGCGAAGCCGGGGATGGTTGCGGCGATCAGCTGGCGAATGCGTGGGTAATCCTCGACCAGCCAGGCCCAGTCGACCGGCTGAGGGCCGAGCGTCGCCGCGGCGATACCGGCGATGATCGCCGGTTCCGAACGCATCAGGGGCGACAGTGGTTCCAGCTGGCCATGGGAGGCATGGACCATGCTGAACGAGTCCTCGACCGTCACCGCCTGCGGCCCGCATGCTTGCCGGTCGATGTCGGTGCGGCCCAGGCAGGGCAGGATCAGCGCCTCGTGCCCGCAGGTCAGGTGGCTGCGGTTGAGCTTGGTGCTGATCTGTACGGTGAGTTCGCAGTTCTGCAGCGCCTGGTGGGTACGGACGGTATCGGGCGTGGCCTGGGCGAAATTGCCGCCCAGCGCGATGAAGACCCGGGCCTGGCCGGTGAGCATGGCGTTGATCGCGGCGACCGCGTTGTGCCCAGGCTGGCGTGGCACGACGAAGTCGAAGTGCTTTTCCAGCGCATCGAGAAACGCCTGCGTCGGCTGTTCGTTGATGCCCATGGTGCGGTCGCCCTGCACGTTGCTGTGACCGCGCACGGGGCACAGGCCGGCGCCGGGCTTGCCGAGGTTGCCGCGCAGCAGCGCGAGGTTGGTGATTTCCTGGATGGTCGCTACCGAATGCTGATGCTGGGTGATGCCCATCGCCCAGCAGATGATCACCCGTTCGGCATCGGCATACAGGCGCGCGGCCTGTTCGATCTCGCTGCGGGCAAGCCCGGACTGGGTTTCGATCTGCTCCCAGGACGTTGCCTCGACGAGGGCCAGGTAGGCGTCGAGTCCCTGCGTATGTTGGGCAATGAAGGCATGGTCGAACAGCCCCGGCTGCTGTCTGGCCTGCGCCTCGCGTTCCCATTGCCAGAGGTATTTGACCATGCCGCGCACCAGCGCCATGTCGCCACCGAGATTGGGCCGGAAGTAGGCGGTGCTGGTCGCGCGGTCCCGGTTGGAGAGCATCTCCAGCGTCCTCTGCGGATGCTGGAAACGCTCCAGGCCGCGCTCTTTCAGCGGATTGAACGCCACCACGCGGGCGCCGCGCTGGACGGCCTCGCGCAGCGGTTCGAGCATCCGTGGGTGGTTGGTACCAGGGTTCTGGCCGAGCACGAAGATCGCGTCGGCATGCTCGAAATCCTCGAAGCTGACGGTGCCTTTGCCCACGCCGATGCTCTGCCCCAGCGCCACGCCACTGGCTTCGTGACACAGGTTCGAACAATCGGGGAAGTTGTTGCTGCCAAACGCCCGGACGAACAGTTGATAGAGGTAGGCCGCCTCGTTGCTGGCGCGCCCGGAGGTGTAGAATTCGGCCTGGTTCGGGTCGTCCAGGCGCTTGAGGTGACCGGCGATCAGGGCGAAGGCTTCGTCCCAGCCGATGGGGTGGTAGCGGTCGCTGGCGCGGTCGTAACGCATTGGCTCGGTCAGGCGCCCCTGATATTCGAGCCAGTAATCACTCTGCTCGCGCAGTTGGCTGACGCTGTGACGGGCGAAAAAGGAGGCGTCGACGCGGCGCTTGGTGGCTTCCCAGTTCACCGCCTTGGCGCCGTTCTCGCAGAATTGGATCGGCCCGGTCTCGGCGGATTCGCCCCAGGCGCAGCCGGGACAATCGAAACCGCCATGTTGATTGGTCTTGAGCAGGGCGCGGATGTTCTTCAGCGCGTTATCGCTATCGAGCCAGTGTCCGGTCACGCTTCGCAGCGCACCCCAGCCGCCGGCTGCGCCGGCATAGGGTCGATAGCGGGCGGCAGGCTTGAAACGATCGTGACGGGACATGCGGTGCCTCGCGAACTGAAGGGGATTGCTCATAAGGCTGGAGCGTTATACCTCCAGTCGATGACAATAACCGATTCCTGACCGCGTAGGATGAGCGCGGTGCCTGGCCATCCTGCGTTGCATCCGAACTGTCAACGCGCCAGGTCCGTGACACCATGCGAGAGTCGGAGCAAACTCGTCTTGCTCTTCACATATGGAAATCCGTATATTCGCATTTCCGTATATCCAAGCCCTAACCATGATCACGCCTCCCGATGTCTTCAAGAGCCTGGCCGACGAGACTCGCGCTCGCGCCACCCTCCTGATCGCCAACCTGGGCGAACTCTGCGTCTGCGAGCTGATGTGCGCGCTCGGTGACAGCCAACCGAAGATCAGCCGCCACCTCGCCCAACTGCGCAACAGCGGCCTGCTGCTGGATCGCAGGCAAGGCCAATGGGTGTACTACCGCCTCAATCCGGAGCTGCCCGCTTGGGTACAGGAGCTGCTGCACGTGACACTTCAGGCCAACGTCGACTGGCTGCAGCACAACCTTTCCCGCCTGCAGAACATGGACGGCCGTCCCGTCCGCGATGCCGCCTGCTGCTGACCCCACCTGAACGAGTCATCCATGCTGATTGCCGTTGCCGTATTCGTCTTCACTCTCGTGCTGGTCATCTGGCAACCCAAGGGCCTCGGTGTGGGCTGGAGCGCCGCCATCGGCGCAGCCATCGCCCTGAGCGTCGGTGCGGTGTCGTTGCAGGACATCCCCGTGGTGTGGGCCATCGTCTGGAATGCCACCGCCACCTTCATTGCCATCATCATCATCAGCCTGCTGCTCGATGAAGCCGGCTTCTTCGAGTGGGCAGCCTTGCATGTGGCACGCTGGGCCGGGGGCAGCGGCCATCGCCTGTTCTGCTTCTGCGTGCTGCTGGGAGCGGCTGTTTCGGCGTTGTTCGCCAACGACGGCGCGGCGCTGATCCTCACTCCCATCGTCATGTCCATGCTCATCGCCCTGCGCTTCTCGCCCGCCGCGACCCTGGCGTTCGTCATGGCCGCCGGGTTCATCGCCGACACCGCCAGCCTGCCGCTGGTGGTGTCCAACCTGGTGAACATCGTTTCCGCCGACTACTTCGGGCTGGGCTTTTCCGAGTACGCCTCGGTGATGGTACCGGTGAGCCTGGCCAGCGTTGCGGCTACCTTGCTCGTGCTGTTCCTGTTCTTCCGGCGAGACCTGCCGCAACGCTATGCGCTCGATGCGCTGCAGGAGCCGAAGATGGCCATTCGCGATCGCGCCACCTTCGTCGTGGGTTGGTGGACGCTGCTGGTGTTGCTGGTCGGCCTCTTCGCTCTGGAGCCCCTGGGCATTCCGATCAGCGTGGTGGCCGCTGCCTGTGCGGCGATGCTCTTCGCCGTCGCGGCCCGTGGCCATCGGATTTCCACCCGACGCGTACTACGCGAAGCACCCTGGCAGGTGGTGGTGTTCTCCCTCGGCATGTATCTGGTGGTGTACGGCCTGAAGAATGCGGGTCTGACGGACTTTCTCACCGTGCTGCTCGACGGCCTGGCCGAGCAGGGCCTGTGGAGCGCGGCCATCGGCACGGGTGTGCTGTCGGCGCTGCTGTCCTCGGTGATGAACAACATGCCCAGCGTGCTGATCGGTGCGCTGTCGATCCAGGCCAGCGGCGCCGAGGGCATCGTCCGCGAGGCGATGATCTACGCCAACGTCATCGGCTGCGACCTCGGCCCGAAGATCACCCCCATCGGCAGCCTGGCCACGCTGCTCTGGTTGCACGTACTGGAGCGCAAGGGCATGCGCATCACCTGGGGTTACTATTTCAGGGTCGGCATCCTGCTGACCTTTCCGGTGCTGTTGATCACCCTTTCGGCCCTGGCGCTGCGCCTGAGCCTTTGACCGCCGCCCCGGCGGCAGGAGCCCACCATGCGAGTCCTGTTCATGTGCACGGCCAACAGCTGCCGCAGCATCCTTTCCGAAGCCCTGTTCAACCACCTGGCGCCAGAGGGCTTCGAAGCGATGAGTGCCGGGAGTTTTCCCAAGGGGCAGGTACTGCCACGCAGCCTCGCCACATTGCAGCAGGCCGGTATTGCCATCGCCGGTCTGAGCAGCAAGGGCAACGACGCCTTTGCGAACAACCCGCCGGATATCGTCATTACCGTCTGCGACAAGGCTGCGGGCGAAGCCTGTCCGCTGTACTTCGGCCCGGCGCTGAAGACTCACTGGGGACTGGAGGATCCATCCGAAGTAGTCGGTGACGAGGCCGCGATGGATGCTGCCTTCCGCGCCACGCTGGCCCGTATCGAGCAACGCTGCAGAGCCTTTCTCGCCCTGCCCTTCGACACCCTCGGCCGCGACGAGCTCAAGCACGAGCTGGATCGCATCGGCACTCTCTGAACCGGAGGACAAATGACAGAACAACTGCCCAACCTCGACCTTTCGCTGTTCGACGACACGCCGGCCGTGGCCGGTTCGAGTAGCCACAAGCCACGCATCCTACTGCTGTACGGATCGACCCGCGAGCGCTCCTTCAGCCGCCTGCTGGTGGAGGAAGCCGCGCGCCTGCTGGAACACTTCGGTGCCGAAACCCGGATCTTCGATCCATCCGGCTTACCGCTGCCCGACGACGCTCCCGTGGAACACCCCAAGGTGCAGGAGTTGCGCGACCTGATGCAGTGGTCGGAAGGCCAGGTGTGGTGCTCCCCCGAGCGGCACGGCGCGCTGTCGGCAGTGTTCAAGGCGCAGATCGACTGGATTCCCCTGGCCCTCGGCGCCGTCCGCCCCACCCAGGGCAAGACGCTGGCGGTGATGCAGGTCTGCGGCGGCTCGCAGTCGTTCAACGTGGTCAACCAGCTGCGCGTGCTCGGCCGCTGGATGCGCATGTTCACCATCCCCAACCAGTCTTCGGTACCCAAGGCCTACATGGAATTCGACGACGCCGGTCGAATGAAGTCCTCGGCGTACTACGATCGGGTCGTCGACGTGATGGAGGAGCTGGTGAAATTCACCATGCTGCTGCGCGACCGCCAGGCGTTTCTGGTGGATCGTTATTCCGAGCGCAAGGAGACTGCCGAGCAGTTGTCGGCTCGGGTGAATCAGCGGTCTATCTGAAGCCGGCCTGCCATCGAGCTTTTCTGGCGAGCGATACCAAAGATCTGGTGGCTCCGACTGGCTGCGAAGTTATTGCTCAGATCTGGTAGGACCAGTTTTTCGAGGCAGCGAAGAGGCGGCTCAGCAGGAGGTCGTCCGGCACTGGCGGAGCACGACTACTTCGACAGTTGCTCCGCAGAAGATTCTGCGCATGACCCGTTAGCCTGCGACAGCGTGGGGTTTCTTCTGGTGTGTGGCCTGTTTATTCCTCCGTCCTTCCCTGCAAAATGCCAAGAACGCAAAAACCAGGTCGAACTCACCGATAGCCTAAACTGGTAGGACCAGTGGCTTGGTCCATGGACTGTAGCGTTGTTTGAAACAGATAATGAATCTTATGTTCAGGCGCGGCGCGCGTCTGCGCTCCGATGGCACGTGTCCGGAAGGCTCACGTCGCAACGGATTTCGCACCGAAGACATGATTGCGCGGTCTAGTTAGGGTTCTCGCCTGGATGGAAGCGCTGCCCGTTTGCTTGTGCAAGTGGCGGGCTCGTATCCGCTCGAGGACGGAATCGGAGTGAACCGCGCAACGCCTGTCCACAGAGAGCCGTCGATGCTGTGCCAGTCATTCCACGACGGTCATATTCGAGCCCTATAACGGGCGGCATGTGCTGCGTTCACGTGTTCGCCCGAACGTTTCAAATCTCTCCATAACACTTCGAAGGAAGAGCATATGAAAACCAAAGCCGTACTGAGCCAGACCGAAGTCGCCAGCATTCTCGCCGCAGCACGTAGCGAAGCGCAGAACAACGGCTGGGCCGTGACCATCGTCGTCGCGGATGACGGCGGTCATCCGCTGGCGCTGGAGCGCCTCGATGGCTGTGCGCCCATCGCGTCTTACATCGCCACCGAGAAGGCCCGCAGCGCCGCCGTTGGCCGCCGCGAAACCAAGGGTTACGAGGACATGGTCAACGGCGGTCGCAACGCCTTCCTGTCCGCGCCGGTGGTCTGCTCGCTGGAAGGCGGCGTGCCGGTGATCGTCGATGGCAACGTGATCGGCTCGGTAGGCGTCTCCGGCGTGACTGCCGCCCAGGATGCACAGGTTGCCAAGGCCGGCGTCGCCGCCCTCGCCAACTGACCCGGATAATAAAAAGGAGAACGACTGATGACCGAGCGTGTAACCCTGGGCCGCCTGCAAGTTGCGGCCAACCTGCAGCGCTTCATCGAAGACGAAGTGCTGCCCGGCACTGCTGTTGAAGCTGCAGCCTTCTGGAGCGGCTTCGATCGGCTGGTCCACGACCTGGCGCCGAAGAATCGCGCGCTGCTCGCCGAGCGCGACCGCCTGCAGGCCGAGCTGGACACTTGGCACAAGGCCAATCCGGGCCCGATCACCGACATGCCGGCCTACCGCGCTTTCCTCGAATCCATCGGCTACCTGCTGCCGGAGCCGGGCGAAGTGAAGGTCAGCACCCGCAACGTCGACAGCGAAATCGCCAGCCAGGCCGGCCCGCAGCTGGTGGTGCCGATCGGCAACGCCCGCTACGCGCTGAACGCCGCCAACGCCCGCTGGGGTTCGCTGTATGACGCGCTCTATGGCACCGACGCCATCTCCGAAGAGGGTGGCGCGCAGAAAGGCCCGGGCTACAACGAAGTGCGCGGCGCCAGGGTCATCGCCTTCGCCCGCAACGTCCTCGACCAGGCTGCGCCGCTGGCCGAAGGCAGCCATGCCGACGCGACCCACTACCGCGTGCAGGACGGACAGCTCAAGGTCACCCTGGAGAGCGGCAGCGTCACCGGCCTCGAGCAGCCGGAAAAATTCGTCGGCTATCAGGGCGAGGCCGTCGAGCCCACCGCCGTGCTGTTGAAGAACAACGGCCTGCACATCGAGATCCAGATCGACCCGAACAGCCCCATCGGCCAGACCGATGCCGCCGGCGTCAAGGACCTGCTGATCGAAGCCGCCGTGACCACCATCATGGACTGCGAAGATTCCACCGCTGCCGTCGACGCCGACGACAAGGTGCTGGTCTACCGCAACTGGCTGGGCCTGATGAAGGGCGATCTGACCGATACCTTCCAGAAGGGCGGCCGGGCGATGACCCGCCAGCTGAATCCCGACCGTCAGTACACCGCCGTCGATGGTTCCAGCCTGACCCTGCACGGGCGCTCGCTGCTGTTCATCCGCAACGTCGGCCACCTGATGACCAACCCGGCGATCATCGATGGTGAGGGCCACGAGATTCCCGAGGGCATCCTCGATGGCGTGGTCACCAGCCTGATCGCCAGGCATGACCTCGAGCGCCGCGGCAACTCGCGCACCGGCAGCGTCTACATCGTCAAGCCGAAGATGCACGGTCCGGCCGAAGTCGCCTTCACCGATGAGCTGTTCGGTCGCGTCGAAGACCTCATCGGTCTGCCGCGCCACACCCTCAAGGTCGGCATCATGGACGAGGAGCGCCGCACCAGCGTCAACCTCAAGGCCTGCATCGGTGCCGCGCAGAACCGCGTGGCCTTCATCAACACCGGTTTCCTCGACCGCACCGGCGACGAGATGCACAGCATCATGGAAGCCGGCGCCGTGCTGCGCAAAGGCGACATGAAGGGCACTGCCTGGATCCAGGCCTACGAGCGCAACAACGTGCTGGTCGGTCTGAACTGCGGCCTGCGCGGCAAGGCGCAGATCGGCAAGGGCATGTGGGCCATGCCGGACCTGATGGCCGCCATGCTGGAGCAGAAGATCGCCCATCCCAAGGCCGGCGCCAACACCGCCTGGGTCCCGTCGCCCACCGGCGCCACCCTGCATGCGCTGCACTACCATCAGGTGGACGTGCAGGCGGTCCAGGCCGAGCTGGAGAAGATCGATCTGGCCAGCGAACGCGAGCAGCTGACCAACGACCTGCTGACCATTCCGGTGGCGCCGCAGCGCAACTGGAGCGCCGAGGACATCCAGCAGGAACTGGACAACAACTGCCAGGGCATCCTCGGCTACGTGGTGCGCTGGGTCGAGCAGGGGGTTGGTTGCTCCAAGGTGCCGGACATCCACGATGTCGGCCTGATGGAAGACCGCGCTACGCTGCGGATCTCCAGTCAGCACCTGGCAAACTGGCTTTACCACGGTGTTGTCGGCGAAGCACAGGTTCGCGAAACTCTGGAGCGCATGGCCAAGGTGGTCGATCAGCAGAACGCTGGCGATCCAATCTACCGGCCAATGGCGGCAGACTACGCGCAATCTATTGCTTTTCAGGCGGCTTGTGATCTGGTATTCAAGGGGCGTGAACAACCGAGCGGCTACACCGAA
Source organism: Stutzerimonas stutzeri (assembly GCF_013522825.1). Classification (GTDB taxonomy): domain Bacteria; phylum Pseudomonadota; class Gammaproteobacteria; order Pseudomonadales; family Pseudomonadaceae; genus Stutzerimonas; species Stutzerimonas stutzeri_AK. The sequence continues at coordinate 87,718 of NZ_JAAMQZ010000016.1, read as the reverse complement.
CCCCTGTTGCATGCCTGGCGCCAGCGCTTCAAGCAGCAGAATGGCGGTTGAAATAGCTCAATGACTGGCTTGTCTGGTTATTGGTAAGACCAAGCCCCGAACGCCTGTAAGCCTTCGGGGCTTTTTGAGCATGGGGGGCCGGTCGGCCTACGTCGATCGGTGCCTTTGGATGACCTGCGTCATCCATGCGTGGCACCGGGTAACCGGGAATAAAAGCGGTTCAATACAAAAAACAAGGAACCCAACAATGAGTCAGACACTGCTATCCATCCTGGCCTTCGTGCCACTGGTGCTGGCGGGCGTATTGCTGATTGGCTTTCGCTGGCCAGCCAAATACGCAATGCCGCTGGTATTCGTCCTCACTGCATTGATCGGCCTGCTGGCCTGGGACATGACGCTCAATCGCGTCATTGCCTCGACCCTGCAAGGCCTGATTCTCACCGCCGCGATCCTCTGGATCATCTTCGGCGCGATCCTGTTGCTCAACACCCTCAAGCATTCCGGTGGTATCGCCGCGATTCGCCGAGGATTCTCCAATATCAGCCCGGATCGTCGCGTCCAGGCGCTGATCGTGGCCTGGCTGTTCGGCTGCTTCATCGAGGGCGCCTCGGGCTTCGGTACGCCGGCCGCAGTGGCCGCGCCACTGATGGTTGCACTGGGCTTCCCGGCGCTGGCCGCGGTCGTGATGGGCATGATGGTGCAGTCCACGCCGGTTTCCTTCGGCGCGGTGGGTACACCGATCCTGGTAGGCGTAGGCGCAGGTCTGGACAAGACCGGCATCAGCGAGCAACTGGCGGTCGTCGGTAGCAACTGGGAGGTGTTCTTCCACCTGATCTTCTCGCGCGTCGCGATCATCCATGCGATCTGCGGGATTCTGATGCCGCTGATCATGCTGTGCATCCTGACCCGCTACTTCGGGCGCAACAAGTCCTGGTCCGAAGGCCTGGCGATGGCGCCGTTCGCGGTCTTCACCGGCCTGGCGTTCGTCATCCCCTACGCTGCCGCCGGTGTCTTCCTCGGCCCTGAATTCCCCTCGATGATCGGCGCCCTGGTAGGCCTGGCCATCGTGGTGCCTGCAGCCAAGGCGGGCTTCCTGCTGCCCAAGGACACTTGGGATTTCGCGCCGGCCAGCGAATGGCCTGCCGACTGGATGGGCAAGATCGAGATGAAGATCGAGGACGTGGCCGGCAAGACGCCGATCTCCGTTCCGATGGCCTGGGCGCCTTACCTGCTGTTGGCTGCGTTCCTGGTGATCTCGCGCGTCTTCCCTGATGTCAAGGGTGCCCTGATGGCCGTCAGCTTCGGCTGGAAGGACATCCTCGGCGAGACCGGCGTGTCCGGCACCCTGGAACCGCTGTTCCTGCCGGGCGGCATTCTCTGCATGGTGGTGCTGGTCACCTTCTTCCTGCACCGGATGAAGGCCAGCGAGCTGGGCGCGGCCCTCTCCGAGTCGAGCAAGACCCTGCTCGGTGCCGGCTTCGTGCTGATCTTCACCATTCCGATGGTGCGTATCCTGATCAACTCCGGCGTCAATGGCTCGGATCTGGTCTCGATGCCGGTGGCCATGGCACAGCTGGTGGCCAACAGCGTGGGCGACATCTATCCGTTCTTCGCTCCGGCCGTCGGTGCGCTGGGTGCCTTCATCGCCGGTTCCAACACCGTTTCCAACCTGATGCTCTCGCAGTTCCAGTTCAACACCGCGGGCCTGCTGGGCCTGTCCGGCGCGTTGATGGTGGCGCTGCAGTCGGTGGGCGCGGCGGCGGGCAACATGATCGCCATCCATAACGTGGTTGCGGCGTCGGCGACTGTGGGCCTGCTGGGACGCGAAGGGATCACCCTGCGCAAGACCATGCTGCCGACCCTGTACTACCTCATCCTGGCTGGCAGCATCGGCCTGATCGGGTTCTACGTGATGGGTATCAGCGATCCGCTGGCAGGCATCGCCGGCTAAGCGACAGTGCTGACTGCAACGGGCGGCCTAGGCCGCCCGTTGTGTTTGCGTTTGGCGCAACGCCGCGTTCTGGTATAGCGTTCAGGGCAATCGGCAATGATCAGGGAAACCCATGAAGAAATGGCAATGCGTGGTGTGTGGCTTCATCTATGACGAAGCCTTGGGGCTGCCGCAGGAGGGCCTTGCGCCCGGCACCACCTGGGAAGACGTCCCCGAAGACTGGCTGTGCCCCGATTGCGGCGTGGGCAAGGTGGATTTCGAAATGATCGCGATCGACTGATCCCGCTCACTGGCAACGACAGAGGTAAGCGGCATGACAGCACCCCTGGTAATCATCGGCACTGGTCTGGCGGGCTACAATCTGGCGCGGGAATTTCGCAAGCACGACAGCGAAACACCGCTGCTGCTGATCACCGCCGACGACGGTCGCTCCTATTCCAAGCCGATGCTTTCCACCGGCTTTGCCATGAACAAGGATGCCGACTCGCTCGGCATGCTGGATGCCGGGCAGATGGCCATCCAGCTCAACGCCGAGATCCGCACCCATACCCGAATCACCCGGCTCGATCCCGCCAATCGCCGTGTATGGGTCGGTAACGAGTCGGTGTCCTATCGGGATCTGGTGCTTGCCTGGGGCGCACAGCCCATTCATGTGCCGCTGGCGGGGGATGCGGCGGACAGGGTCTTTGCAATCAACGATCTGCTCGATTATGGCCGTTTCCGCGAGGCGGCGAAGGGCAGGCGCCGCGTACTGATCCTGGGCGCCGGGCTGATCGGCTGCGAACTGGCCAATGATCTGCTGCAGGGGAGCTACGAAGTCGATCTGGTGGCGCCGGGCGAGCAGGTCATGCCCGCGCTGTTGCCAGCGAAGGTGGCGGCTGCCGTGCAGGGCGGCCTGGAGTCGCTGGGTGCGCGCTTTCATTTCGGCGCGGTGGTCGAGGGGCTCGAACACAAGGCTGATGGCCTGCAGGCGCAATTGTCCGATGGGCAGCCTCTGCCATGCGATCTGCTGATCAGCGCTGTCGGCCTGCGACCGCGCACCGAGCTGGCCGCCGCCGCCGGCCTTGAAACCGGGCGTGGCATCGTGGTGGATCGTTTTCTGCAAACCTCCGCCAGACATGTTTATGCGCTGGGTGACTGTGCCGAAGTCGGCGGACTCAACCTGCTCTATGTCATGCCGCTGATGAGCGGCGTGCGGGCGCTGGCACGGACCCTTGCCGGAACCGCCACGTCTGTCAGTTACGGGCCGATGCCGATTACCGTGAAGACGCCGGTGTGCCCGCTGGTGGTGTCGCCGCCAGCGCCGGGCAGTGAGGGGGGCTGGACCATCGAGGGCGAAGGTAGCGATATCACGGCGCTATTCAAGACGCCCGATGGACGCCTGCTGGGCTATGCGCTGACCGGCGCCGCCGTGCAGCAGCGCCTGGCCTTGAACAGGCAATTGCCTCCTGTGCTGGCGGAGCTGCCCCAGGTTCTGTCCTTAACGCCTTCCGATTGAGGCCGGCATAGCACTTAAGGGTACTGGCGCCTCTGCTAGCAGCGTGCCATTCTCCCTGGGCGTGCGGCGCTCTAGAGCTGTCGCGGCGCCTTGAACGCTGTTCACAGAACGGCACACACAACAACAAGAAAGCATCAGAGGCTACTCATGCGCAAACCGGAACTCGCGGCGGCCATCGCCGACAAGGCCGATCTCACCAAGGATCAGGCCAATCGTGTACTCAATGCCGTTCTGGATGAAATCACCAACGCGCTGAACCGCAAGGACAGCGTCACCCTGGTCGGTTTCGGAACATTCCTGCAACGCCACCGTGGCGCACGTACCGGCAAGAACCCCCAGACGGGAGAGCCGGTGACCATCAAGGCCAGCAATACCGTGGCATTCAAACCCGGAAAAATGCTGAAGGACGCGATCAACTGATCAGCGCTACCCGGAGCCGCCCGGCTCCGGGTCAATCCGACCTGCCAGTCGGGCACAGACCGCTCCGTTTCCGCCGCGCAAAGCCCTTTTCCCGTTTCGGCAAGCCGCTACAATGCGGAAATTTTTGAATAGCTGTCGGGAAATATCATGAAATTCCGCTTTCTTCTGTGGATGCTGGGCCGCCTGATGGGCAAGGCCAGCCGCACTAACCCCGAGTTCCAGCAGCAACTGGGCGACAAGGACCTGACCTTCCAGCTGCACACCCTGGATGGCAAGGTGGCGCGGCACTTCATCGTCAAGGACCAGCGCATCACCAGCAAAAGCGGACCGGCGAGCGAACCCGCATTTGCGTTGGGTTTCCGGGATGCCGCTTACGGCTTCGAGACCATGACGGCGAAGAACAAGCAGCTGGCCTTTATGCAGGGCATTCAGGACAAGAATATCCAGATCCAGGGCAATCCGGCGCTGGTGATGTGGTTCCAAGGGCTGACCAGGTATCTGAAGCCGAAGAAGGCAAAGAAGGCCTGAGCGGCTCAAATTCCCGTAGGTCGGGTCACGCTTCACCGACCCGACGAGCGAGCGTTCAGGCACGAAGAAGACCGACGCCTCGCTCGTCGGGTTACGCCTTCGGAAACCCGGATTACGCCTTCGGCTATCCAGGCTACGGTCTATGTCCCCGTGATGCATTGCGAGTGTCCTGGCGGGCCTAATGGCTGGTCGCGGATGCGTAGGATGGAATCGCCGCAGGCGCTTCCGTCATGGGTTTTGCACGATAATTTGGCGGTGTGACGACGGATTATGCAGGCCCGTACGTTGCCCTTCCCGCCATACCTGCGCTTCTTCCTTCAACCAATCCCGAAACACCACCAATCCCGCCGCTTCCACCTTGCGCTCGGGAATCATCAGGTAATACCCGCGCGTCTCGCTGCGATAGGCCTGCGGATGCGCCAGCACCAACCGCCCTTCAACCAGTTCCCTCTGGATCAGGAACGGCGGAATCAACGCCACGCCCATACCATGCTCCGCCGCCTGCGCCAGCATGGAAAACAGCTCCAGGCGCGGCCCGGTCATGTCGCGCGCGACCTTCATCCCCAGCGCATCGAACCACTGCCGCCAGGCGTAGGGGCGGGTACTCTGCTGCAACAGCGGCATCCCCGCCAGGCGCTCGGCAGCCAGCGGCTCGCCATTGGGCAGCAATGCGGGGCTGCAGACCGGCTGCAGATCTTCGGGCATCAGAAAGTGCGCCTCGGTGCCCGACCATTCCCCATCGCCGAAATAAATGGCGGCATCGAAATCGGTATCGGCGAACAGGAATGGCCGCGTGCGGTTGGTCAGGTTGAGGCTGATCTGCGGATGCAGCGCCTGGAAATGCTTCAGCCGAGGAACCAGCCACTGTGTGCCGAACGTGGGTACCACCGCCAGTTCCAGGCTCATCGCGCCCTGCTGGCCCATCACCGAGAGGGTGTCGCGCTCCACCGCATCCAGTTGCGCGGCGATGCGCCGGGCGTAGGACTGGCCGGCTTCGGTCAGTTGCACGCCACGCCGCGAGCGGCGAAACAGCGCCAGACCGAGAAACTCCTCCAGCCCGCCGATCTGCCGGCAAACGGCGCTCTGGGTCAGGGCCAGCTCCTCGGCGGCGCGGGTGAAGCTCTGGTGCCGTGCCGCCGCCTCGAAGGCGATCAGGGCCGCAGTGCTGGGAATCTTGCGGCGCATGCGAAAACCTCATGATTAAGGGCTGTTTTATGGCCTCAAGCTTAATGGGTAGTGCGTAATGCGCATAGATGAATGCGAAATCATCGTTTGTCGAGTGGGACTGTCGGGCCTAGCATCACTGCATTCATTCTGCATCGCACATTCAGAGGATTCGCCCATGGCTGGCAAGGCAAGCTTCAACTGGATCGACCCGCTGCTGCTCGACCAGCAACTGACCGAGGAAGAGCGCATGGTGCGTGACAGCGCTGCGCAGTTCGCCGCCGACAAGCTGGCGCCGCGGGTGCTGGAGGCCTTCCGCCACGAGCGCACCGATCCGGCGATCTTCCGCGAGATGGGCGAGACCGGCCTGCTCGGCGCGACCATTCCCGAAACCTATGGCGGCAGCGGTCTGAACTACGTGTGCTACGGACTGATCGCCCGCGAAGTGGAGCGCATCGATTCGGGTTATCGCTCGATGATGAGCGTGCAGTCCTCGCTGGTGATGGTGCCGATCAACGAGTTCGGCAACGAGGCGACCAAGCAGAAGTACCTGCCCGGACTGGCCAGCGGCGAGTTCATCGGCTGCTTCGGCCTGACCGAGCCCAATCATGGCTCCGACCCGGGCTCGATTGTCACCCGTGCGAAGAAGGTAGACGGTGGCTATCGGCTTTCCGGCAGCAAGATGTGGATCACCAACAGCCCCATCGCCGACGTCTTCGTGGTCTGGGCCAAGGATGACGAGGGCGCCATTCGTGGCTTCGTACTGGAGAAGGGCTGGGAAGGCCTGAGTGCACCGGCGATACACGGCAAGGTCGGCCTGCGTGCTTCCATCACCGGTGAGATCGTGATGGACAACGTGTTCTGTCCCGAGGAAAACGCCTTCCCGGATGTGCGCGGTCTGAAAGGGCCCTTCACCTGCCTGAACAGTGCCCGTTACGGCATCAGCTGGGGCGCGCTGGGCGCCGCCGAATTCTGCTGGCACACCGCCCGCCAGTACGTGCTGGACCGTCAGCAATTCGGGCGCCCGCTGGCCGCCAACCAGCTGATCCAGAAGAAGCTGGCCGACATGCAGACCGAAATCACCCTGGCCCTGCAGGGCTGCCTGCGCTTGGGCAGGATGAAGGACGAGGGCACGGCGGCGGTGGAGATCACCTCGATCATGAAGCGCAACAGCTGCGGCAAGGCGCTGGACGTGGCGCGCATGGCCCGCGACATGCTCGGCGGCAATGGCATCAGCGACGAGTTCGGCATCGCGCGGCACCTGGTCAACCTGGAAGTGGTGAATACCTATGAAGGCACCCACGATGTTCACGCGTTGATTCTCGGACGGGCGCAGACGGGGATTCAGGCGTTCTTCTAAGGGCAGCGGCAAGCCGCAAGCTACAAGCGGCAAGACAAAGCATGCCCACCCGTACACTGCTTCAGGCTGTATTTCTTGCGGCTTGAAGCTTGCAGCTTGAGGCTTCTTCCATGTCCGGTGCCCTTTCCCATCTGCGCGTCCTCGACCTGTCCCGCGTGCTCGCCGGCCCTTGGTGCGGGCAGATTCTTGGCGACTTGGGCGCCGAGGTGTTCAAGGTCGAGCGCCCCGGTAGCGGCGACGATACCCGCCACTGGGGCCCGCCGTTCCTCAAGGACGCGCAGGGCGAAAACACCGCCGAGGCGGCCTACTACCTCAGCGCCAACCGCAACAAGCAATCGCTGACCCTGGATTTCACCCGCCCCGAAGGCCAGCGCATCGTTCGCGAGCTGGTGGCGCAGAGCGACGTGCTGCTGGAGAACTTCAAGGTCGGCGGGCTGGCGGCCCATGGGCTGGATTACGCAAGCCTGAAGGCGATCAACCCGCGGCTGATCTACTGCTCCATCACCGGCTTCGGCCAGGACGGACCCTATGCCTCACGCGCCGGCTACGATTTCATGATCCAGGGCCTGGGCGGGTTGATGAGCCTGACCGGGCGCGCCGAAGGTGAAGCAGGCGCAGGGCCGCTGAAGGTCGGCGTGGCGCTCACCGACATCCTCACCGGGCTCTACGCCACGGTCGGCGTGCTGGCGGCACTGGCCCACCGCGAGCGCACGGGGGAGGGCCAGCATATCGATACGGCGCTGCTGGACGTGCAGGTCGCCTGTCTCGGCAACCAGGCGTTGAACTACCTCACCACCGGCGTCGCGCCGCGGCGTATGGGCAATGCCCATCCGAACATCGTGCCCTACCAGGACTTCCCCACTGCCGATGGCGACATCATTCTCACGGTCGGCAACGACGGGCAGTTCCGCAAGTTCTGCGAAGTCGCCGGTCATCCCGAATGGGCCGCCGACCCGCGTTTCGCCAGCAACAAGGCGCGTGTCGCTCATCGTGCCGAGCTGATTCCGCTGATTCGCCAGGCCACGGTGTTTCGCACCACCGCCGAATGGGTGTCCGCGCTGGAGCGCGCCGGCGTGCCCTGCGGGCCGATCAACGATGTGGCGCAGGTGTTCGACGACCCGCAGGTCCGTCATCGTGGCCTGAAGGTCGAGATGCCGCATCCTCAGGCTGGCAGCGTGCCCCAGGTGGCCAGCCCGCTGCGCCTGTCGGCCTCGCCGGTCAGCTACCGCAATGCGCCGCCGCTGCTGGGTGAGCACAGCGAGGCGCTGTTGCAGCGGTTGCTGGGGTTGAGTGCGCAGCGGATAGCCGCCCTGCGGCAGGCCGGGGTGATCTGAGCGGAGGCTTCCCGGCAAGCGCGCTGAACTCTCGGGCCGCCCCGGGATTCTTATGGAGGTAATTCTTTAGCGGACGAACGCATCATGCAAAGGCAGCATTCCCGATTCACCTGGCAGCTGGCGATTGTCATTCTCATGTCCTGGCTGCTGGCCGGTTGCGGCATCAACAACATTCCGCAGTACGACGAACAGGTCAAATCCGCCTGGTCCCAGGTGGAAAACCAGTACCAGCGCCGCGCCGATCTGATCCCCAACCTGGTCGAGACGGTCAAGGGCTTCGCCCGCCAGGAGCAGGAAACACTCACTGCCGTGATCGAGGCGCGGTCCAGGGCGACCTCCATCCAGGTCGATGCCAATACGCTGGACAATCCCGAACAGCTGCAGCAGTTCCAGCAGGCGCAGAACCAGCTGACCGGTGCCCTGAGCCGACTGATGATGGTCTCCGAGCGCTATCCCGAGCTGAAATCCAACCAGAACTTCCTTGCCCTGCAATCGCAACTCGAAGGCACGGAAAACCGCATCGCCGTGGCGCGACGCGACTTCATCGCGGCGGTAGAGCGCTACAACACCGAGATCCGCACCTTCCCCGGGCGCATCTGGCACACCCTGATGTACAGCGACATGCCGCTTCGCGAGAACTTCGAGGCCACCGCCGAGAACGCCGAACAGGCGCCACAAGTGCAGTTTCAATGATCGTCAGGCTGCTGCTGTTTCCGCTGTTGCTGGCCTGCGCCAGCGCTGCCTTCGCCCAGGAGGCGGAGCTGCCGGCGCTGACCGGTCGGGTGGTGGATCAGGCCGAGCTGCTGGATACCCAGACCGAAGCACGGCTGAGCAGCATGCTTGCTGCTCACGAGCAGGCCACTAACGAGCAAGTGGTGGTGGTCACGGTACCTGACCTGCAAGGCCACAGTATCGAGGAATTCGGCGTGCAGCTTGGTCGCGAATGGGGTATCGGCCAGCGCGGCGAGGACAACGGTGCGCTGCTGATCGTCGCCCGTGACGAGCGCAGGATTCGCATCGAAGTCGGCTATGGCCTGGAAGGTCGCCTGACCGATGCGCAGTCTTCGATGATCATCAACGGCATCATTGCCCCGGCCTTCCAGCAGGGCGATTTCGCCCGGGGCATCAGCGAAGGCGCGGCGGCCATGGTGCAGGTGCTCGGCGGTGATCCGCTGCAGAGCGCGGCGATGCGTCCGGCGATGCCGCTGGGCGCCGAGCAGCCGGGTGGGCTGGGCATTCTGGGTTTCTTCCTGATGCTGGTGGCCATTTTCCTGATCGGCGGCGGTCGTGGTGGCCGTGGCGGTGGTCGTCGGACATTGCTGCTCGGCGCCCTGCTGGGCGGCATGGGCCGCGGCGGCGGTTTTGGCGGAGGTGGCTTCGGCGGTGGCGGTTTCGGTGGCGGAGGCGGCGGCTTCGGCGGCGGCGGCGCCTCGGGTGGCTGGTGAATTATCCATGGATTTTCAATGACTCTACTTACCCTAAGCGAGCAGCAGCAGGTGGCCGAGGCCATCGAACGGATCGAACGCGACACCGATGCCGAACTGGTGACGGTGCTGGCCGAACAGGCTGACGACTATCACTACATTCCGCTGCTATGGGCCGGGCTGATCGCGCTGGTGGTGCCGGGCGGTCTGCTGTTCTTCACGGCTGCGATGAGCGCCTGGCAGCTGCTGCTGGTGCAGTGGGCGACCTTTATCGTGCTGGCGCTGGTGTTTCGCCTTCCCGGCCTGACCACGCGCCTGATCCCGCGTCAGGTCCGCCACTGGCGCGCGTGCAATCTTGCCCGGCGGCAGTTCGTCGAGTGCAACCTGCACCACACCGAGGGCGACACCGGCATCCTGATCTTCGTCTCGGTCGCCGAGCGCTATGTCGAGATTCTGGTGGATCGCGGCATCGCCAGCCGCATCGACAACAGCGCCTGGGAATCCATCATCGAAACCTTTACCGGGCAGGTGCGCCAGGGCCAGGTGCTGGAAGGCTTCCTGATCTGCATCGAGGCCTGTGGTGCGCTGCTCAAGGAGCATGTGCCGTCGACCCATGAGCGCAACGAGTTGCCGAACCGCTTGGTGGTGATTGACTAGAAGAAGCCAGCTGCCCGGGATGTAGGGCCGAACTCATTCGGCCATTGGTCAGGATCGAGGCCGAACAGGTTCGGCCCTGCGCACGGTGCGGCAAAGCCAGCGCGAGGACGCTGGCCTTGGCCCCGTCAAACCATCCCCGGACCGTCGTCCCCGGGTTGTTCCACGGGTGCCAGTTCAAGGTACTGGGTGTCTCCCAGGGCGCTGGCGGCGACACGGTCGATGCTGCTCATGGCGTGGCCGATGATGGAACTGACGCTGGCCTCGTGATGATGCTCGGGCAGGCGCTCGATGGCGGCCAGCACCTCTTCGCCGGGCACGGTTTCCTCGGCCAGCAGGCGTTCGGTGATCGCGTCCAGTGCCGGTTTCATGCGCTGCAGCAGCGCCTGGCATTCGCGGTCCAGCTGTTTCAACAGCTCGTCGGCGGCACGAATGGACTCGCCCGAGTCGAACTCGATGTGGGCGTCGCGCACCGCCTGCAGGCTCAGCAGCGAGCCGTTCGGCCCCATGCCCAGCGCACCGACCATCGACAGCGCGATCTTCGAGGCTTCCTGCAGGTCCTGCCCGGCGCCGGACGAGGCTTCGCGGAAATACAGCAGCTCGGCGCCGCGCCCGGCCAGCAGCATCTGGATCCGGTTGCGCAGTTCGGAGGTCATGTGCAGGCGCTTGTCCTCCACCGGCGTGACCAGGGTGACGCCCAGCGCCTGGCCGCGCGGCAGGATGGTGACCTTCTCCACCCGGCCCACCTTGAGCGCGGCGGCGACCAGCGCGTGGCCGGCCTCGTGCACGGCGATGCGCTTGCGGTCAGTGGGCGACAGCGGGGTGACACCGCTAGGCTGCTCGCCGATGCGGCAGGTTTCGATGGCCTCGACGAAGCGGAGCATGTCGACCTGGCTGTCGCCGGCGCGTGCCGCCAGCAACGCGGCGTGATTGACGATATGGGCGATAGCGGCGGGCGTCAGCCCCACGGTATTGCGCGCCAGCTGCGCATAATCCAGTTCGTCGCCAGTGCGAACCTTGCCGGCATAGAGGCGGAACAGCGCCTCGCGGTCGTCCAGGCCCGGCAGGCCGACGGCGATGGAGCGGTCGAAGCGGCCTTCGCGCACCAGTGCCGGGTCGAGGGAATTGGGAAAGTTGGTCGCGCCCAGCACCAGCACGCCGGCGGCGGCGTCGAAGCCGTCCATTTCAGCGAGAAACTGGTTGATGATCCGGTTGCTTTCGGCGTCGCTGGAGCGCTGCTGCTCGGCGCGCTTGCCGATGCCGTCGATCTCGTCGATGAAAATGATGCACGGCGCCTGCTTGCGCGCGGTGCGGAACAGCGCCTTGACCTTCTGGATGCCGACGCCGAAGTACATCGAGGAAAAATCGCTGCCGGTGACCTGAATGAAGCTGGCGTTGGATTCGCTGGCCAGCGCTTTGGCCAGCTGGGTCTTGCCGGTGCCGGGCTCGCCGGTCAGCAGCACGCCCTTGGGTGGTCGCGCACCCAGCGCGGCATAGGCGGCGGGATCGCGCAGATAGGCAGTGACGTCACTGAGCGCCTGCTTGGCCTCGCGCGCGCCGATGACGTCGGCAAAGCCGATGCCGCTGCCCTTGCGCTGTACAGTGAACGACTGACTTTTCATGACCAGATACAGCAGTACCCCGATCAGGGCCAGGATAAAGGGTGTGTAGGGCAACACCGCCTTGTACCAGGGTGCTTCGCCGTCGGTCTCGAACAGCATCAGCGGGAAGGGCTCGGCAGCCGCTGCGTACTGCTCCAGCAGCAGCCGCGCCACATGGCCGGACTGGTCGGGCACCCAGTAGCGCAGACCATCCTGGCGGTTGATGTAGACGGCATCCTTGCTCAGCGCGGCGCTGGCGATGGCCTGGCCGCGCAGGTCGCCCAGCAGGGTCGAGAGATCGCGACGGTTGTCCAGCCAGGGCTCCTTGGAGGCGTCCAGCTCCTGCAGCATGCTGGCGCTGGCATCGGCAGGCGTGGAAGCGGCAGGCCCCTCGGCTTTGAATTGCCAGTAGCCCAGCGTGGCGGCGAGCAGAAGCGCCAACGCGATGGAGAGCAACAGGCTGCGGCGGCCTTGCAACAAGCGGGGTTTCTTCATTTCAGATCCAGGCGGGGCGAGCCCGAGGCGTCATAAAACAACCGCCCTTGCGGACGGACCACAGTTTTCGGGCGAGTAGCCCGCAAGGCACCAAGGCAGGCGCTACGGCGCGGCTTATGCAATGTGAATTCTGATGCCGACCGCTGGTCGGATAGGAGGAACCGACCGCGAACGAGGATACGGCAAGCGACTGCGAGTGAGTCGGCAAGCGACGAATGGCGAGTCTTTTTAGACGAACGTCACCTCCGCGAAGCGAACTTGTCATGATTCTGGTCCTTTAGCGGAACCCAGTGAAGCGGGATGCAGGTTCCCACTGTTTTCTATGTCGGAGTTAATGGATGTTCCGTATGCGTTTCCCGCTTCATCTGGTGGCAGGGATCTGCCTGTGGGCGAGCGCCACTGTGGCACAGGCGCTACCTGCTTCGGCTGGATACGTTGCCAGCGTTGCCGGTGAGGCCTTCCTCTCCCACCGGGGCAAGTTCATCGAGGTGGTTCTCGGACAGGCAATCATCGAGGGTATGACGCTGCATACCGGCGAAAAGGGCGGCCTGGCGGTGATTCTCGATGACGGAACGGTCATGTCGTTCGGGCCGAACAGCGAACTTGAGCTTGAACGCTACCGCTTCGTGCCGGCCAGTGAAGCCTTTCGCCTGGCGGTACGCTTCAAGCGGGGCACGCTGAGCCTGGTGACCGGCGCGATTTCCCGGCTCGACCCCGAGGCGCTCAGCCTGGAAACTCCGCAGGGGCGTGTGCGGGTGCATGCAGGGCATGTGCTGGTGAAAGTGGTGGAGTGAGCATATGACAAGGACCGTCGCGCTGTTGCTGCTGGCTGTGCTGTTGTCGGGCTGTGCCGCACAATCGTATGTGGCGTTACAGGAGCATCCCGCCGGGAGCGCCGTGACCGTGGTCAAGGGAACCCAGAGCCTAACGCTGGAGCAGGCCCGGCTGGGAGTGCCTCTTGCCGCTGGCGCGCGGCCCTTCGCGCTCGGTGCTTTACGACTGCAGCGGGACTTCGCTGGCGCGCTGGCTGTGCAGCCGGCGCCGCCTGAGCGGTTTGTAGTCTACCTGCAAGCCGATGGCCTGCCGGGCATGCTGTCCGAGCAGGTGCTGGACCATGTGCTGCATGCGGCGCGCCAGCGCGAGCATCCGTTGGTGGTCGTGACCGGTCATACCGACAGCCTGGGCCGCAAGGACGTCAATCTGCAGCTTGGCCTGCAGCGCGCGCAAGCCCTGGCCGAACGGCTCAGGGCGCGAGGGTTGCAGGCGAGAATGCAGATCGAATCCCTGGGCGAGCTCGATCTGCTGGTCAGGACGGCGGACGCCACGCCCGAGGAGCGTAATCGCCGGGTGGTGATAGAGGTTCGCTGATGGCGGCGGGGCCAACTGGCGGTCAGTCGAGCACCATGATCGCGTCCATTTCCACCTGCGCGCCCTTGGGCAATGCGCTGATGCCGATAGCGGCACGGGCCGGGTAGGGCTGCTGGAAGTAGCGGCTCATCACTTCGTTGACGGTGGCGAAGTTGGCCAGATCGGTAAGGAAGATGTTCAGCTTGACGATGTCCTTGAACGAGCCGCCAGCCGCTTCGGCCACCGCCTTGAGGTTCTCGAAGACCTGCACGGTCTGCGCCTCGAAGCCCTCGACCAGCTCCATGCTCCTGGGGTCCAGCGGAATCTGCCCGGACATGTAGACGGTGTTGCCGGCCTTGATGGCCTGGGAGTAGGTACCGATGGCGGCGGGGGCGTTGTCGGTGGAAATGACGGTCTTGCTCATTCTGCATTCCTCGGGATTGACTGGGGGCACGAAGGATAAAACAGCCCGTGGGGGAAAAGACGATAAAAGCGCTGGAGGCTGAACGAAAGAGTGCTCAGCAGCCGCATGCCCGTCCAGCGTTCAGCCTCCAGCGCTCTTCTCGGTTGTCAGTCAGGCCTTGACCCGGGTAATCCGTATCACACCCTGGATGGTACGCAGTTTCTTGATGACGCGGGCCAGGTGCACGCGGTCATGCACACTGACCACCAGTTGGACCACACTGATGCGACCGTCGCGCTCGTCCATGCCGATCTTCTCGATATTGCCGTCAGCGGCATTGACGCTGCCGGCCAGCAGAGCGATCAGGCCGCGCTGGTGTTCCAGTTCGACGCGCAACTCGACGTTGAATTCGCCCGTGACATCCTTTGACCAGGACAGCTGGATGCACTTGTCCGGGTTGTGTCGCACTTCGCTGATATTGCGGCAGGTATCCATGTGCACGACCATGCCCTTGCCGGCGGACAGATGACCGACGATGGGATCGCCCGGTATCGGCGTGCAGCACTTGGCGTAGTTGAGCACCAGGCCCTCGGTGCCACGGATCGCCAGCGGCCCTTCGTCGCTCGGCAGCTCTTCGTTGTCGCTGGCCAGCAGGCGGCGGGCGATGACATAGGCCATGCGGTTGCCCAGGCCGATGTCTTCGAGCAGGTCCTCGATGACTTCCATCTGGTATTCGCCCAGCACCACCCTGATGCGCTCGGGCGAGATCGCCTCCAGGCTGGATTCGAAGCCGGTGAGCGCCTTGTTCAGCAGGCGCTCGCCCAGATTGATCGACTCCGAGCGGCGCTGCAGCTTGAGCGCATGGCGGATATGCGTGCGCGCCTTGCCGGTGACGACGAAGTTCAGCCAGGCAGGATTGGGACGCGCGCCGGGGGCGGTGACGATTTCCACCGTCGAGCCGCTTTCCAGCGCCTGCGACAGCGGCGCCAGGCGCCGGTTGACCCGGCAGGCGATGCAGGTATTGCCGACGTCGGTATGCACCGCGTAGGCGAAGTCCACCGCCGTGGAACCCTTGGGCAGCTCCATGATGCGGCCCTTGGGCGTGAAGACGTAGACCTCGTCGGGGAACAGGTCGATCTTGACGCTTTCGATGAATTCCAGCGAGTTGCCGGCGCGTTGCTGCATTTCCAGCACGCCCTTGACCCACTGCCGGGCGCGGGCGTGGGTGCCCTTGGGCGAGTCGTCGTCACTGGACTTGTACAGCCAGTGGGCGGCGATGCCGTTGTTGGCCATCTCTTCCATCTCGCGGGTGCGGATCTGGATCTCGATGGGCACGCCGTGCATGCCGAACAGCGTGGTGTGCAGCGACTGGTAGCCGTTGGCCTTGGGAATCGCGATGTAGTCCTTGAAGCGACCGGGCAGCGGCTTGTACAGGCTGTGCACGGCGCCCAGCACGCGGTAGCAGGTATCGACCTTGTCCACCACGATGCGGAAGGCATAGACGTCCATGATCTCGTTGAACGCCTTGCGCTTGCCGCGCATCTTCTTGTAGATGCTGAACAGATGCTTCTCGCGGCCCATCACCTCGCCTTCGAGGCCTTCGCGTTCGAGGCAGTGGATCAGCGATTGCTCGATCTTTTCGACGATCTCGTTGCGATTGCCGCGCGCCCGGCGCACGGCGGCGCGGATGCGTTCGGAGCGCATCGGGTGCATGGCCTTGAAACCCAGGTCCTCGAACTCCACGCGCATGGACTGCATGCCCAGGCGATTGGCGATGGGCGCGTAGATTTCCAGGGTTTCCTTGGCGATACGGCGGCGCTTTTCGCCCGCCAGCACTTCCAGGGTACGCATGTTGTGCAGGCGGTCGGCGAGCTTGACCAGGATCACGCGGATATCGCGCGCCATGGCCATGGCCATCTTCTGGAAGTTCTCGGCCTGGGCTTCGGCCTTGGTCTCGAAGTTCATCTGGGTCAGCTTGCTGACCCCATCGACCAGCTCGGCGACGGTTTCGCCGAACTGCGCGATCAGCGCTTCCTTGGGAATGCCGGTGTCCTCGATGACGTCGTGCAGCATGGCGGCCATCAGGCTCTGATGATCCATGTGCATGTCGGCGAGGATGTTGGCTACCGCCAGGGGATGGGTGACGTAGGCTTCACCGCTACGCCGGCGCTGGCCATCGTGGGCCTGCTCGGCATAGAAATAGGCACGGCGGACCAGGTTGACCTGGTCGGGGCCGAGGTAGGACGACAGGCGGTCGGCAAGCGTATCTATGGCTGGCAAGTCTCTGCTCCTTGCCGGCAGGCTGCTGTGTCTGCGGTTCGACTTCGGCCAGGCATCGATCAGATGGCCTCGTTGGGCTCTTCCTCGTACTGGGCGAAGAGCGGCTCGTCGTCGACGATTTCGTCCTGGGCGATGACGTCATAGTCCACCAGGCCGGAGGCGATTTCGCGCAGGGCGACCACGGTGGGCTTGTCGTTTTCCCAGGCTACCTTGGGCTCCTTGCCGCCGGTGGCCAGCTGGCGCGAACGCTTGGTGGCGAGCATGACCAGCTCGAAGCGGTTATCTACGTTGTCCAGGCAGTCTTCAACGGTAACGCGGGCCATGGTGTTCCTCATCAGATTCGGTAAAGCGTGCCCAAATGGGCGAGCGGACGGGATAGTTTAAAAAATCACCAGCGGTTAGGGAAGCTATAAAAGCAGCCTTCAGATCAGCAACTGCTCCAGCAACCCCTCGAAGCGCTGCTGCTGGGTCGGTTGGAGCAGCCGATTGGCGCGGAAGATGGCTTGCAGGTCGCCCAGGGCATGGGTGAAGTCGTCGTTGATCACCAGGTAGTCGTATTCGACGTAATGGGTCATTTCACTGACCGCTTCGCGCATGCGTGTGTCGATCACCTCTTCGCTGTCCTGGCCGCGATGGGTCAGGCGCTGGCGCAGGGCCTGCGCACTTGGCGGCAGGATGAAGATGGACCTGGCCTGGGGCATCAGCCGGCGCACCTGCTGGGCGCCTTGCCAGTCGATTTCGAGGATCAGGTCGTAACCTTCTTCGAGGGTCTGTTCGAGCCAGCGCTGGGAGGTGCCGTAGAGGTTGCCGAAGACTTCGGCGTGCTCCAGGAACTCGTTGTGTTCCAGGCGCTGGAGAAATTCCTCGCGACTGACGAAGTGGTAGTTGACGCCGTCCACCTCGCCGGGGCGGATGCCGCGGGTGGTGTGGGAAACGGAAACCCGAACCTGCGGCTGCGCATCGAGCAGGGCCTTGACCAGGCTGGTCTTGCCGGCCCCGGAAGGCGCGGAAACGATATAGAGCGTACCGGTGGAGGCGGACATGGCGTTCTCTGCAAGCGGTGGCTGATGGGGCGCCTGAGCGAATCAGGCGGTTCAGGGCAAGGCCCGGTGTTATTCGATGTTCTGCACCTGTTCGCGCATCTGTTCGATCAGGACCTTGAGATTGACCGCCGCCTGGGTGCTGCGCGGATCGAAGGCCTTGGAGCCGAGGGTATTGGCTTCGCGATTGAGTTCCTGC
Organism: Stutzerimonas stutzeri; assembly: GCF_013522825.1. Taxonomy (GTDB): domain Bacteria; phylum Pseudomonadota; class Gammaproteobacteria; order Pseudomonadales; family Pseudomonadaceae; genus Stutzerimonas; species Stutzerimonas stutzeri_AK. The sequence continues at coordinate 70,020 of NZ_JAAMQZ010000016.1, read as the reverse complement.
ATGAGGAAGTCCAGCCGCCGGCCCGCGGCGCCACCGGACTTGAGCACCCGACGCACTTCGCCGACATGGGTGGCCAGCCGGTCGAGTTCCTCGGCGACGTCGCTTTTCTGCGCCAGCAGGACCATTTCCTGTTCGAGGCGTTGCGGGTCCAGTTCGGCGCGCATCTCGGCGCAGCGGTCGAGCAGTTTCTGCCGTTGCAGGGCGAGCATCTGCGGCACCTGCTCGCGCAGCGTGGCGGTCTCCTGGGTGATCGCGTCGAGGCGCTCGTCGATCAGCCGGGCCAGCTCTTCGCCTTCGCGCTGACGGCCTTTCCTGAGCTCGGCAAGGGCTTCGTGGAACAGCGCCAGGGCCGCACTGTTGAGCGCCTGCGGATCGCTGGCATCGCCCACCAGCACACCCGGCCAGCCCAGCACTTCCAGCGGATTGAGCGGGGCGGGCTGCCTGATCAGTGCCGCCACGCTCTCGGCGGCGGCGATCAACTGGCTGGCGCGCTGGCTGTCGACCTGCATCGAGCGACCGCTGCTGTCTTCGCTGAAACGCAGGGTGCATTCGACCTTGCCGCGTGACAGGCCCTTGCGCAGCGCTTCGCGTACCGCACCTTCGAGGTCGCGGAAGGCTTCCGGCAGGCGCAGGTGCGGTTCCAGATAGCGATGGTTGACCGAGCGGATTTCCCAGCTGAGGGTGCCGTGGTCGCCGGCCTGCTCGGCACGGGCAAAGGCCGTCATGCTGTGAACCATGGATACCTCGTGGAAGTCTGCTCGAAGGGTGGGCGATTGTAGCGGAAAAACCGATAACGGCGCTGGAGGCTGAAGGCTGGACGAAAAGCGGCTTGGCTTTGGTCATTTCTCGTCCAGCTTTCCGGCCTTCGGCGCTTTTGATCGAGTCCTGCCTCTATAATGCCGTCACTCGAATCCATAGAAACAGGAAATGTCCATGAAGCGTCCCAGTGGCCGCGCCGCCGACCAGCTGCGTTCGATCCGTATCACCCGCAACTACACCATGCATGCCGAAGGCTCGGTGCTGGTGGAGTTCGGTGAGACCAGGGTGATCTGCACCGCCAGTATCGAAACCGGTGTACCGCGCTTCCTCAAGGGCCAGGGCCAGGGTTGGCTGACCGCCGAATACGGCATGCTGCCGCGCGCCACCGGTTCGCGGAACCAGCGTGAGGCCAGTCGGGGCAAGCAGGGGGGGCGGACCCTGGAGATCCAGCGTCTGATCGGTCGTTCGCTGCGCGCCGCGCTGGACATGAGCAAGCTGGGCGAGAACACCATCTACATCGACTGCGACGTGATCCAGGCCGATGGCGGCACCCGTACCGCCTCCATCACTGGCGCCATGGTGGCGCTGGTGGACGCGCTGGCTGCATTGAAGAAGCGTGGCGCACTGAAGGGCGGCAATCCGCTCAAGCAGATGGTCGCAGCCGTTTCCGTGGGCATGTATCAGGGCGAAGCCGTGCTGGATCTGGACTATCTGGAAGATTCCGCCGCCGAAACCGACCTGAACGTGGTGATGACCGACGCCGGCGGCTTCATCGAAGTGCAGGGCACCGCCGAAGGCGCGCCGTTCCAACCTGAAGAGCTAAATGCCATGCTGGCGCTGGCGCAAGCCGGTATGCAGGAGCTGTTCGCCCTGCAGCAGGCCGCGCTGGCCGACTGAAACGGAGACGACCATGACTGATCAGCTGCCGATTCCACAGCCTTCGCCGCAGGCTCGACGCTGGGCGATGCTTTGCCATTACTCGGCGTTCTGCTGGTTCCTGGTGCCGATGATCGGCAACGTGCTGGGGCCGCTGATTATCTGGCAGTTGAAGAAGGACATGGACCCCTTCGTCGATGCGCAGGGCAAGGAGGCGCTCAACTTCCAGCTCACCTTCAGCATCCTGCTGATGATCTGTGGCGTACTCGCCTGGATTCTCATCGGCTTTCCGCTGATGGTGCTGATAAGCGTGGTGGCGCTGGTGCTGGTGGTAATCGCCGGCATCCGCGCCAACGAGGGCAAGCCCTACCGTTATCCGTTCTGCTGGCGGATCGTCAAATAGCGGTGTGTCTTGGCCGGGGTCTGTTGGCGCCTTTCGCGTGTCCGGCTGAATGGCGAAGGTCGAGGGACGTAGGGTCGAACTCGTTCGACCTTGCACACCTGCAGCCGAATGAATTCGGCCCTGCGGAACAGGCTAGAGGCTCAGCGTCCAGTCGTAATCGACGATCAGCGAGGCGTGCTGGGAGAAGCGTGGCTGGCGCGGCAGACGGGCGTTGCGCACGAAGCGACGCAGGCCCGAGGTGAGGATCTGGTAGTCGAAGCGCCAGCCGAGGTTGAGCATCTGCGCCTGTTCGGTGTCGGGCCACCAGCTGTACAGGTCGCCTTCGCGACTGACTTCCCGCAGGGCATCGATATAGCCCATGTTGCCGAAAATCTCGTCGAGCCAGGCACGCTCCGGCGCCAGAAAGCCTACGTCCTGCTGGCAGTCGCGCCAGTTCTTCACGTCCAGCTTCTGGTGCGCCACATGCAGGGAGCCGCAATACAGGTATTCGCGGCGCTTGCGGCGCTGCTTGTCGAGGTAGTGGGCGAAGTCGTCCATGAACTTGAATTTCTGGTTCAGGTCCTCGTCGCCGCCACGGCCTGTGGGCAGCAGCAGGCTGGCGATGCTGACCTTGTCGAAATCGGCTTGCAGATAACGGCCATAGCGGTCAGCCGTTTCGAAGCCCAGGCCCATGATGATGGCCTTGGGCTGCAGTCGGGAATACAGCGCGACACCACCCTGCTCGGGGATTTCGGCATCGCAGGCATAGAGAAAGTAGCCGTCGAGCTGATAGGCCGGATCGTCAAGTTCTACTACGGAGGCGCGGGTATCCTGCAGGCAGATGACATCGGCATTCTGTGCTTGCAGCCAGCTGAGCAGACCCCGCTGTGCCGCCGCCTGAATGCCATTCACGTTGACGCTGATAATCCGCATAAATGGCCCCTGAAAACTCGTGTGTGTATGATAACCCAAGCTCTTCGCAATTAGCGAAATCAGTGTCTTCCGGGAATTTCTTCATGCAGGCATATCAGCGCGAGTTCATCCGCTTCGCCATCGAGCGCGGGGTTCTGCGCTTTGGTGAGTTCACTCTGAAGTCCGGGCGTACCAGCCCCTATTTCTTCAATGCCGGTCTGTTCAACAGTGGCTCGGCCCTGGCTCAGCTGGGCCGTTTCTATGCGGCGGCCATCGTCGATAGCGGTATCGATTTCGATGTGGTTTTCGGTCCGGCCTACAAAGGTATTCCGCTGGCAGCGGCCACGGCGATCTCCCTGGCCGAGCATCATCAGCGCGACCTGCCCTGGTGCTTCAACCGCAAGGAGGCCAAGGATCATGGCGAAGGCGGCACCCTGGTGGGCTCGCCACTGACCGGGCGCGTTCTGATCGTCGATGACGTGATCACTGCCGGCACCGCCATTCGCGAAGTGATGCAGATCATCCAGGGCCAGCATGCCCAGGCCGCCGGCGTGCTGATCGCCCTCGACCGACAGGAGCGTGGGCAGGGCGAGCTGTCGGCGATCCAGGAAGTGGAACGTGATTATCGAATGCCGGTGATCAGTATTGTGTCCCTGGCGCAAGTGCTGGAATATCTGTCCGACGACGCTCAACTGAAGCAGCATCTGCCTGCGGTACAGGCCTATCGCGAGCGATACGGGATCTGACCCTGGAGTTTCCGGCATGCGCAAACCGCCAGTCATTCGCTTGATGTTGATGCTGGGCCTGCTGGCCCCGGCACTGGCTGCGTCTGCCGAACTCTATCGCTATGTGGATGATCGCGGTGTGGTGGTGCTCGATCGTCATGGTGTTCCGCCGCAGCATATCGGTCGCGGTTATCAGGTGCTCAACGAGCAGGGGCGCGTCATCCGGGAAATCCCGCCGGCGCCCACTGCTGAAGAGTTCGAGCGGCTGCAGACGGACAAGGCGCGTGCCGCTGCGGATGCGCGATTGCTGCGCCTGTACGCCAGTGTCGAGGATGTGCAGCGGGCCGAGGCGCGACGGCTGGCCGAGCTGGACAGTGTGATCGGCCTGACCCAGGGCAATCTGCAGGCGTTGCGCAACCAGCAGGGCAATCTGCAGCAACAGGCAGCCAATCACGAGCGAGCGGGGCGCGATGTCCCGGAAAACCTGCTGGCGCAGATTGCCAATCTGGTCAAGGAGCAGGCCAGCCTGCAGCGTGACCTGAAGCGATACGAGACGGTGCGGGCCGAGGCGCAGGCCAGTTTCGCCGGTGATCGTCAGCGCATTGCCGAATTGCTCGGCCAAGCGCAGTAAGCGCCCATTTCCTGTTCCTTTCGCGGCGTGATCTGATGCCGCATCTTCCTCGTCACATTCATGCGGCGAGGCTTTCAAAACCATGATCGCTTAAATGCATAGCTTGCTTGCTATCATATCAGCCGCTCTAGCTCAATACTTTCAAGGTCGTGGTGAGTTGCCGCAGGTCTGTCTGTAGTGTTGCGACAATTTTTTGGTAGAGCTGATTGGCATGAATGATAGGGACCTAAGCAGTTACCAGGAGCTCCACAAACCAAAGGAAAATTTCGCCACGCGCTCGGAATATCTCGAGCATGAACTGGAGATCATGGCGCCGAAACGCTGGGGGATTAACCTGCCGTTTCGTGATTACCGTTTCGAATACGAGGATTGGGTCCCGGCGATGGCGGCGACCATCGGCAAGATCGTCATGGTGGCGGCCATCGTCGCAGCCTTTGCCGGGCCGCTGGGACTGTCCAATGATTTCATCATTGAAAATGTCCGCTTCGAGATGCTGATCGCTGCGATTCTGTTCGTGGTGGTGTTCTCCGGCTTCCTCAATCCGACGAGCAATCTGGCTGGTACCCACGGCCCGTTGATTCCGATGATTCCACTGATCGTTGCCTCGGGCGGCCATCCGATGGCGCTGGGGATCATGGTCGGCGTGCTGGGTTTCACGCTTGGCGCCTTCAAGGGCGGCAGCCTGCTGGCGCGCCTGACCAGCGATGGGGTTTGCGGCGGTCTGCTGCTGTATCTGGGCTTTATCGGCATGACGTCGCAGATCAAGGTGCTGTTCAACTGGGCCAATGGCTTCGATATGGGCTACATCGCCTTCGTCGTGGTATTCGCGACCATCGTGATGTATGCCTATCTGGAGCACATTCGTCTGCGCTGGCTGGCGATTCCCCTCGGTTGTGCACTGGCTGCGGTAATTGCTTTGGCGCTGGGCGCGCCTTTCGAGTTCCAGACCGAGCCGGGTATTCCCAATCTCAACCCTGCCTACTGGTGGGGTGAAAACACCGGCTGGCAACTGGGTCTGCCGGAGCTGCATCACTTCGTCGCGGTCTTCCCCTTCGCTGTGCTTGCTGTGGCGATGTGGTCGCCGGACTTCCTCGGTCATCGTATCTTCCAGCAGCTCAACTACCCGCCGAAGGCGCAGAAAGTGCTGATGAACATCGATGACACCATGTGCGTGGCGGCGGCGCGGCAGGTGGTCGGCACTGCGTTGGGCGGCGGTAACCTGGCATCTTCCTGGGGCACCTTCCTGGTGCCGGCAGCCATCGCCAAACGACCCATTCCGGCGGGTGCGCTGCTGACCGGCCTGCTCTGCGTGATCGCCGCGCTCTGGGGTTATCCGATGGACCTGGCGATCTGGCCACCGGTGCTCAGTGTGGCGTTGCTGGTAGGGGTGTTTCTGCCGCTGCTGGAGGCGGGCATGCAGATGACCCGCGAGGGCAAGACGTCGCAGTCGGCCGCCATCGTGGTGTTCTCCTCGGCGCTGGTGAACCCGGTGTTCGGCTGGTCACTGACCGTGCTGCTGGACAACATGGGGCTGATCGGTGACAAGGAGCACAGCCAGTCGCTGAGCCGCCTGCACCGCTGGATCATTCCGCTGGTGGTGTTCATCGTACTCTGCGGCGTGATGCTGGGTATCGGTATGTTTCCGGGTATTCCGGCACTGTTCGAGTCGTTCCGCCACGATCTGTGACGGCTGATTCGGCAATAACGCTGCGCTGATCCTGGGACAGGTGTGAAATTTCAGGATCAGCAGGGGTGCCTCAACCCTGTGAAGCAAAGCGACTTCAACAAGACCTTGCAGGCTCGCCAACCCGCAAGGTTTCAGCCTTCAGCTGCTTACTGCGCTATCTGAACCTGATTACGACCATTGTGCTTGGCGGTATAGAGTGCCTGATCAGCGCGTTCGAGCAGGGTTCCGGATTGGGACTCGTCGCTGGTTTCGCTGATGCCGGCGCTGAGCGAGACATTGAAGGTGCGTGGGCCGGCATGAAAAGTCAGCGCCGCAAAGCGCTGGCGAATTTCGTCGAAAACGACCTTGGCCTGCTCGGCGCTGCATTCGGGCAGCACGGCAACGAACTCTTCCCCACCGTAGCGGCCCAGGCTGTCGATACGCCGCAGACGCTGGCGCAACAAGTTGGCCAGAGAACGGATGACGTTGTCGCCCGCCGCGTGGCCGTATCGGTCATTGACCTGCTTGAAGTGGTCGAGGTCGAGCATGACCACGCTGGTCGGTTTGCCGCTGCGTTGCGCTCGCTGCGCTTCGAGTGTCACCTGTTCCTTGATGTCGGCATGTTTGAGCAGACCGGTGAGGCTATCGCGCGCGAGTGCGGTGCTCAGCGAGCGGGCGCGCTGGGCGTGGGAGAACACTGCGGCGATCAGGGCGTTGTCGCTGATGGGCTTGGTGATGAAGTCGTCGCCAGCCTTGAGCAGCGCGGCCATCTGCCGGTTGATGTCGGTTTCGGCGGACAGGTAGATGATGGTCAGGCGCAGCCATTCGTCGTTGAGGCGAATCATCTGCGCCAGCTCGGGGCCGGAACACAGCGGCATGTTGACATCCAGCAGCAGTACTTCCGGGTTGAATGCATACAGGGTGTCGAACAGCTGGCTGGGATCGCTCAGGGTCTGTACCAGCATCTGCGAATTGCGCAGCACCAGGCTGTAGCGCGCGGCAAGGTCGGCATCGTCATCGACGATGAGGATGCGATAGGGCTCGCTCTGCTGCAGGTTGAGGCACTGTTCAAGACTGTTTTCCAGCTGGGTGGTGTCCACGGGCCGGGTGAAATAGCCCTGCGCCCCGGCTCGCACGGCGGCCAGCTGGCTGTCGAAGTCGCTGCGCTGGCTGATCACCAGCAGCGGCAGCGGGGTGTCGAGGCGCTGTTGCAGGGCGCTGACCGCGGCCAGCTCGCCATCGTGCTGGCTGACGATCAGGGCATCGGGTAATTGTCCTTCGATGGCGGCCTGCAATTGTTCCGGCTGGGTAAAGCGCAACACGTCGTAGCCGAAGTTGCCCAGCGTCTGGCACATTTCATGGCCGGCATCGGGATCGCTTTCGAGCAGGAAGATGCGACAGCCGGCCTGCAGCTGTTCGTGGCTTTCCAGGGGGGCATCGGGCAGGTTTTCGGGTGCGCGGGTCTGGGTCTCGGCGGTCCACAGGCGGACTGCGCGGACGAAGGCGGTGAGGGCCTGGCCGCTGGGCTTGGTGGCTTCCAGCCAGCGGTCGGCGCGCTGTTCCAGCAGGCGTGCCTGCTGACCGAGGGTGGTAAAGCCGAAAGTGCCGGCCGTGCCCGCGAGGCGGTGCAGGCGCTCGTGGATGACGAGCATCAGCTGTCGACGCTGCTCGCCCTCGCGGGCCTGTTGCAGGGCTTCGGCGAGCTGATCGAGCTCCGGCAGTTCCTGCTGCAGGCGTTCGGCGAACCTGTCGGTCAAGGCCTGCAGCTGGCTGTGCAGCGCTTCGGCGTTACTCATGTTCGGCTTCCCATATTGCGTTGAGCTGTGTCGCCAGTTGCAGTGGATCGAAGGGTTTGAGCAACAGCTGGCGGACCCCCAGGTGGCGCAGTTCGGCCAGGTCGCCTGGTTCATTGTGGCCGGTCAGGAGCACCACCGGCGTGCGTTGCAGGTCGACCAGCCGCGAGAGCTGATGCAACAGTGCGATGCCGTCCATCTGTGGCAGTTCGAGGTCCAGCAGAATCATGTCCGGAGCGAATTGGCGGACCTGCGCCAGCGCTTCGGCGCCACTGGCACAGCTGAGGATCTGGAAGCCGCCGAGTTTCTCCAGGGCGATACGTGTCACCACCTGGATCGAAGGCACGTCATCGACATGCAGGATACGTTGCAGCGGCCTCATGAGGGCTGGTCATCGGTGGGATAGCAGGGCAGTTCGAGCCAGAAACAGGCGCCCGCGCCAGGAGATGAGTCGAAACCTATCTGGCCGTCCATGTGTTCTATAAGCTCCTTGCTGATGGCCAGGCCAAGGCCGGTTCCACCCTGCTGGCGCGTATCGGATGAGTCCGCCTGGGCGAACTTGCTGAAGATCCGTTCGCGAAAACTGTCGGCGATTCCCGGCCCTCGGTCACGGACGCTGATGCGCACACGGTCCTCGGCAACGCTTTCGGCGAACAGGTCGATGCTTTCCCCCGCCGGGGAAAATTTGGCCGCGTTGGACAGCAGATTACTCAATACCTGTACCAGCCGCATCGTATCGACCCTGACCTGTGCCGGCGGGCATTCGCCAAGCCTGATGGTCACAGTGTAGCTACTGGCGTAGCCCTGGTTGTTGCGCATGGCCTGCTCAAGCAGGGGCTGCAGCGGCTGCAGTTCGAGCCTGAAGCGCATCTTGCCGGCGTACAGCTTGTCGATATCCAGCAGGTCGTCGATCAGGGCGCTCAGGTGCTTGCTGTTCTGGTTGGCGATGTCCAGCAGTTCCTGCAGATGCTCGGGCACCTCGCCCATCACCTGGCCGCAGATCAGCCCCAGCGAAGCAGTGATGGAGGTCAGCGGGGTACGCAGTTCGTGACTGACCGTAGAGACGAATTCGCGCTGCAGTTTCTCGACGTGCTTGCGTTCGGTGATGTCGTGCAGGACCACCACCGCACCGTTCTGCTGGCCATCGGAGGCGAACATCGGGTCGGCATTGGCCAGCACGTGGCGGACGTTGCCGTGCAGGACGATGGTCATCTCGACGTTGCGGATATGCTCGCCACGCAGGGCGCGCATGAGGGGAACTTCGTCCAGAGGCAGCGGCGTCACGCCATCGGCCCGATAGAGGTGGTAGTACTCGGGCCATTTATGCGGCGGCAGTTGCTGCGCATCGAGGCCGTGCCAGAGACGGGCGGTGTTGTTGAACAGGGTCAGATTGGCCTCGGCATCGCAGGCGACCACGGCTTCGGACAGCGCTTCGAGCAGGCGCCGGTTCATTTCCTGCTGCTTGTCCAGTTCCAGCTGTTCGGCCTTGCGCTCGGTGATGTCGGTCACCAGGCCGTGCCAGAGCACCGAGCCGTCGGCCTGGCGCATCGGCGTGGCGCGCGCCTCGACCCAGATCAGGCCCTTGCGCGGATGCTCGATGCGGTGCTCGAAATGCCAGCGTGTGAGGGTGCTGGCGGCATGGCGGATACTCGTCAGCACCCGTGTGCGGTCATCGGGATGGATTCTGCTGTAGATCGGGCTGATGCTCGACTCCATCTCGGCAGCGCTCAGCCCATAGATGGCCTCGATGCCTTGGCTGACGTAGGGAAACGAACTCCTGCCATCGGGATGCCAGCAGAACTGGAACAGCAAGCCCGGCACCTGCGCCGCAATCTGTTGCAGGCGCAACTGCAGATGTTCCTGATGGGCCAGGTCGTAGGCGCTGACGATATAGCCGCGCAGCAGTTCGTGCTCGTCATGGATCGCCGAGACGCTCACCTGCACCGGTACCTCCGTGCCGTTGCGGTGGCGCAGACGCCATTCGCGCATTTCACGCCGGCCTTCGAACAGCGGCGCGGTGAGGACGGCGAAATCCGCCGTGATGGTTTCGCCCAGGGCGTCGCTGAGAATGGCGGCGCGGCGTTCCAGGGCTTCCTTGGGGAACAGCGCGGAAGTCAGTGGATGATCGATCAGCATCGCTTCGCTGTAGCCGAACAGGCGCTCGGCAGTGGGGTTGACGGCTGAAATATGGCCATCGGCGGTGGTCACCAGCATGGCGCTTGCGGCGCTATTGAGCAGTGCCTGCTGCATGGCCGCCTGCTCGGCGTAGCGCTGGGCCTGCAGGCGCTCCTCGAACAGCCGCATGACCTGCCGAGCGAGGCGGATCAGTGCTTCGCGCTGGGCGGCATCGAGTTGTCGTGGCTGGCGATCGATCACGCACAGGGTGCCGAGGTTGTAGCCGTCCGGGGAGGTCAGTGGGGTGCCGGCGTAGAAGCGTATGTGTGGGCTATCGGTCACCAGCGGATTCTGCTGAAAACGCGGGTCCTGCAGAGCGTCGCTGATCTCGAATATGCCCTGGCCTTCGATGGTATGGGTGCAGAAGGAAATCTCGCGCGGGGTCTGGCTGACATCCAGGCCGAGACGGCTCTTGAACCACTGGCGATGATCATCGACCAGTGAAATCAATGCGATGGGAGCATCGCAGATCTGCGCCGCCAGATAGGTGAAATCGTCGAAAGCGTCTTCGTTCGGGGTGTCGAGGATTTCATAGCGCAGCAGCGCGGCGAGACGGGACAGTTCGCGCGAAGGGGTCGGATTGGCTTTCGGTGACTCCATGTGCTGTTCCGTCTTGCTGGGCTGAAAGGTGGGCTTATGGATGGCGGGCTTCCCAGATGGCCTGGATCTGGCTGGCCAGTCGCATCGGATCGAACGGCTTGATGATTACCTCCTGCGCACCCAGTTTGCGTAGATGCTCGATCTCCCCCGGCTGAACCTTGGCGGTCATGAACGCGACCGCAATCGTGCTCAGGTCCACACGCTGGCCCAGTCTGGCGAGCGTCTCCGGACCACCCATGCCGGGCATCATCACATCGAGCAGGATGAACTGCGGCGCGAATTGCTCGACGGCTTCCACCGCCTGCTGCCCGGACGCGCAGCTGAGCACCTCGAAGCCGCCGATCACTTCCAGCGCCACCTTGGCCACGGCCTGGATGGACGGGTCATCCTCGACGTGCAAAATCCGTTTCAGCTCGGTCATGCGGTTACCTCCATAGGGCCTGGCACCTTGTGTAAGCGAACAGTGCGCAATTTGCCAGTAGCAGTCTGTTGAAAAACGACCTGGTAGAAAATATCCATCATGAAGCGTCGTGAACGGGCAGTTCGAACCAGAAACAGGCGCCCTGGCTGCGTTCGGCGTCGAAACCGATGCGTCCGTGCATATGCTCGATCAGCTCCTTGCTGATCGCCAGGCCCAGGCCTGTGCCGCCTTTCTGGCGTGTGTCGGAGGAGTCGGCCTGGGAAAACTTCTGGAAGATGCGCTCCCTGAACATCTGCGGAATCCCCGGCCCCCGGTCCGTGACACTGACACGAATGTGATCACCCAGGCGCTTGCTGCTCAAGGTTACGACTTCACCTGTCGGCGAGAATTTCGCGGCATTGGAGAGGAAGTTCGCCAGTACCTGCTGCAGGCGGTGTTCGTCTACCGATACCTGCGCCGTTTCCAGCTCGCCCAGTTCGCAACGCACACTGTACTGCTCGAAATAGCCCTGATTGGTGCACAGCGCCTCTTGCAGCAGGGGCGTCAACGGCTGGATGCGCAGCCGCAGCTGCATTTTTCCGGCGATCAGCTTGTCCATGTCCAGCAAGTCGTCGATCAGCATTCCGAGCCTGAAACTGTTCTGTTGCGCGATGTCGAGCATCTGCCGGATGGGCACCGGCACTTCGCCCAGGGCGCCGCTGGTTATCAGCCCCAGAGCGCCGGAAATCGAGGTCAACGGTGTGCGCAACTCGTGACTGACGATAGAGACGAAGTCGCTTTTCATGCGTTCGATGCGCTTGCGCTCGGTGATGTCGCGTACCAGGCCGATGAACTTGCGTTCGCCGCGATGGCTGATTTCCGAGACGCGCAGTTCGATGGTGAAGGTTTCGCCATTGCGCCGCACCGCCACCAGTTCGCGATTCTGCTCGAGGACGCGGCCCTCGCCGCGTTTTTCGTAGTCGCGCAGATAGCCGTCATGGGCGGCGCGGTGCGGCTCGGGCATCAGCATCGACAGGTTGTGGCCCAGCACTTCCTGTTCGCCGTAGCCGAAGATGTCTTCGGCGGCGTGGTTGAACGTCTCGATGATGCCGCGTGCGTCGATGATGATGATGGCATCGACCACATTGGCGATCAGCAGGCGCAAATAGCGTTCGCGCTCGTTGGTTTCTTGCTCGGCTGTGACCCGTGCGGTGATGTCCTGAACGATGGACCAGACCAGCAGACGACCATCGGCTCCGCTGATCAGCGTGCCGTTGAGCAGTACCGGCACCCGTTTTCCGTCCTGTCTGCGCAGCTCTGTCTCGTGCGGGCCGTAGCAGCCCTTTTGCAGCAACTGTTTGACAGCGGTCACGCCGTTGCGTGGGCCAGGCAGCAGGCTGCGCACGTTGCACCCTGTCAATTGCGTGTCGGAGTAGCCGCTGACGCGCTGCAGTTCGGGATTCCACTCCAGCAGCGCACCATCCTCCAGGCGGCTGAGCATGATGCCCACCGGCGCCAGGCGGTACAGCGAGGCCAGGTGCTCCTGGCTGGCGCGCAAGGCGCTGTCGTGCTGGCGCTGGACGATGGCGCGTCGATGCAGCAGCCAGCCGAGAACCAACAGCAGCGCTTCGGTGATCAGCCAGGCCAGCCCCCATTTCACCAGCAGTCGCCGCTCGGTTTGCTGATGCTCTTCAAGCGTCATGGTGATGTCCCGCCAGACCAGCGCCACGGCCATCGCCGGGCGTGACGGATCACCCTGCGCTCGGGCGTCGTGCAGTGGAATCTGGTTGAGCAGAAAACGCCGGCCTTCGGATTCCAGCAGTTGCAGCGTGTGGCTCGACTCTGGCGCGAGCAGAGCGCGCTGGGCTGCCCAGTGAAGAATCTGCGGCGTCGAGTGGGCCTGCAGCAGCCAGCCATTCAGGCCGTCGAGGTGCACGCCCACGGGGCGTGTCCAGAATACTTCTTCCAGTTCGGCCTGATTGACCAGAATGCCCAGTCCCGCATCGAGCTGGTCGCCCAGCACGGAAAGCTCCGGAAGGATGCCGAAGCCGACTTCCAGTGCACCGATGACCGGGCTCTCCGGACTGTCGTCGGCGCGCAGCGGAGCGATGGCACGATTGCCGATGCTGTGCCGGCCAATATCCAGGCCGAATGTCATCTGCCCCTTGTGCAGGGCGGCATAGAGCAATTGCCGGTGATCGGCGACTGCATCGCCGAAGGTCTCGGGCTCCTGCATGCGTAGCAGTGCTACGCCGGCCTCGCTCCAGTATATCTGCAGCTGCAGCGCTTGATGGCTTTGCAGCGCCTGCCAGGCTGGAGCCAGCTCCTGGGCCAGACGCTCGCGGATAAGCTGCAGCTCCGTCCCGTCAATCGAAGCTCCCTGGCGCAGCTTCTGGTCGGCCTGACGTACCAGGCGCAGCACTTGAGGGGCTGTCGCGAGCGTTGTGGCAAAGAGTTTGCCTTGCTGCAGCAGGTGTTGTTGCGCACTCTGTACAGCCAGCGCCTGCAGCTTGCCCTGATTCTCGTTTTGCAGTTTCAGGACCGCGTCACGGGCGCGATAGTCGTTCAGCGCGAGGCCGCCGAACAGCAAGGCCAGCAGCAGGCTGCCAACGCCAAGCAGCCAGCGTGGATCGGCGGAACGGGAAGTACGGGTGATGGGCATGGCATCGGCGGTCGGGGTATTAAGAAGATAAACACTTGCGCGCTAATGGCTAAATGCTATCTGAGTGGATTCTCGCATGCCGTGCGCTGGCGCGTCAGCTTTGCGGCCTGGTAGCGTCAAGCGTGACAGAATTGTAGCGCTCCAGGCACGCGATAGAAGTCCTGCGCAAGGCTCCTGTCGGGAAGCTGGCGGCCACCGGAACTTTGAATCTTCGACACTCTCTGAACTGCATTGCGTGACAGCCCGATGAATGTTCATCGGTGCCTGGCGCCTGTTTGGATGGCAGGTATGAGCCCGTTGAAGCAGCAAAGCGAGATGGCGACCGAAGCCGAACCGGCGACCGAGACGCAGACCCTTCTGGGCCTGATGCATGCCCGTGCCGAGGTCGCGCGGCTGAGCGAGCGTGAGCAGCTGTTCAGTACGCTGGTGGGTGCCGTCAATGCGGTGCTCTGGGCCTTCGACTGGCAATCCCGACAGATGGTATATGTCAGTCCGGCTTACGAACGGATATTCGGTCGTTCGGCTGCCTTGCTGCTGGCGGATTTCGATGAGTGGCGCAACAGCGTCTATCCCGATGACTTGGAGTACGCGCAGAAAACCCTGAACGATGTGCTCGGCAAGGGGGCTATCGAAGAACGCGAGTATCGCATCATTCGTGGTGATGGTCAGTTGCGCTGGATCAGCGACAAATGCTTTGTCGCACGCGGCGCCGACAGCGCTCATGGGCCGATCATCGTGGGTATCGCCGAAGACATTACGGATAAAAAGCAGCTCGAAGGTGAGTTGCAGCGCCTGGCAACCACTGACGTGCTGACCCAGAGCAGCAACCGCCGGCATTTCTTCGAGTGCGCCCAGCGCGAATTCGAGCTGGCCAGGCAATACGCTACGCCGCTGGCGTTCCAGCTGCTGGATATCGATGACTTCAAGCGGATCAACGATACCTACGGCCATCAGATGGGCGATCAGGTGCTGCAGCGCGTTGCCCAGTGCGGTGCGTCGGTGTTGCGTCGTGGCGATCTGTTCGGGCGTATCGGCGGTGAAGAATTCGCGCTGCTGTTGCCGGGTTGCCAGCCTGGCCTCGCCGAACAGATTGCCGCGCGTCTGCAGCGGGAAATCCAGCGTCTGCTGTTCTCCGCTCGCGGCGGCAAGCGTTTCGGCGTGACCATCAGCCTTGGCGTGACCTACCTCAAGGCTGACGACCCGGACCTCAGCGCGCTGTTCGCCCGCGCCGATGCGGCGATGTATACCGCCAAGCGGCTGGGCAAGAATCAGGTGATCGTCGGCTAGCGACGCAACGGCGAACGAGGGGGGCTTTTGATAGGGCTATGCCCCGGTTGGCTGTTGCGAGTGCCTGAGGTGGCTGAATCCTTCCGTAGGAGCGGGCCATGCCCGCGAATCAATACCCGAACCATCGGCGCGGCTCCGTTCGCGGCCAAGGCCCCTCCTACAAAAGCCATGTGCAGACCGTAGCCTGGATTAGCCGAAGGCGTAATCCGGGTTTGAAGGCACAATCCCTCGCTATCGCCAGGCCCTACGGCAGCGGCTGCTGCTGGGTGATGCAATGAATATTACCGCCGCCCAGCAGGATTTCCCGGCCCGGCACCATCACCACCTCATGCTTGGGAAACAGCCGGCGCAGGATGGCTTCGGCTTCGGCATCGAATGGATCGTCGAAGCTTGGTGCGATGATGCCGCCGTTGACGATGAGGAAGTTCACATAGCTGCCGGCCAGGCGGATCGACGGATCGCGCGGCTGGCTGCCTTCCAGCATGAGCACGCCGGCGCACTCTTCATCGCTCGCATGCAGCGGTCCGGGAATCGGTATGCGGTGTACGGTGAGCGCTCGCCCACGCGCGTCGCGCGCCTGCTCCAGCGCGCGCAGTGCCGCCTGGCAGCGCCCGAAGTTGGGATCGGTCGGGTCGTCGGTCCAGGCCAGCAGCACCTCGCCGGGGCGCACGAAGCAGCAGAAGTTGTCGACGTGGCCGTCGGTCTCGTCGTTGTACAGGCCGTGGGGCAGCCAGATCACCTTGTCGATGGCCAGATGCTCAGCGAGCACGTTCTCGATCTGCTCGCGGGACAACTGCGGGTTGCGGTTGCGATTGAGCAGGCATTCCTCGGTGGTGATCAGGGTGCCTTCGCCATCGACGTGGATCGCGCCGCCTTCGAGCACGAAGCCTTCGGTGCGGTAGCGCGCGCAGCGCTCGATCTGCAGGATTTTCTGCGCCACCTCGTCGTCGCATTGCCAGTCGGCGTAAAGCCCGCCATCCAGGCCGCCCCAGGCATTGAAGGTCCAGTCGACGCCGCGCAGACCGCCCCGGCCATCGATGACGAAGGTCGGCCCGGTGTCGCGGACCCAGGCGTCGTCAGTGCTCATTTCCACCACCCGGATACGCGGGTCGTCGAGTTGCTGACAGGCGTTGAGGTACTGCCCGGCGCTGGCGCAGACCGTGACCGGCTCGAAGCGGGCGATGGCCCTGGCTACCGCGGCAAACGCCGCTTGTGCCGGGGCGCCCTGTTCGCGCCAGTTGTCGGGGCGCTGCGGCCAGACCATCCAGGTCTGGCTGTGCGGCGCCCATTCGGCGGGCATGAAGTAACCGTCGGTGCGCGGGGTGCGGCTCAAGGTAGTCATGGCTATTCCGAAGGCTGCGAGCCGTCCAGGGTCCTGATCGGGCCGTAGAGATTGGGGCGGCGATCACGGAACACGCCCCAGGCGCTGCGGATGTGTTCCAGCTGATCGAGATCGAACTCATGCACCAGCACGCCTTCGCTGGTCCGGTCCATTTCCTCGACCTTCTCGCCGAACTGGTCGGCGATGAACGAGGAGCCGTAGAAGGTGATGTCGTAGCCGTCCTGCTCCTCGGTGCCTACGCGGTTGCTGGCGATCAGCGGCATCAGGTTGGCGCCGGCGTGGCCCTGCTGGACGCGCTGCCAATGGTCGCGCGAGGTGATGTTGGGGTCATGCGGCTCGCTGCCGATGGCGGTCGGGTAGAACAGCAGTTCGGCGCCCATCAGCGCCATGCTGCGCGCGGTCTCGGGGAACCACTGGTCCCAGCAGATGGCCACGCCGATCCTGGCGTAGCGGGTGTTCCAGACCTTGAAGCCGGTGTCGCCGGGATTGAAGTAGTACTTCTCGTGGTAGCCCGGGCCGTCCGGAATATGGCTCTTGCGGTAGACGCCCAGCAGCGTGCCGTCGGCATCGATGATGGCGATGGAGTTGAAGCGCGCGCGCCCGGCCAGTTCGAAGAAGCTGATCGGCAGCACCACCGCCAGCTCCTTGGCGATCTTCTGGAAATGCTGGATCGCGGGGTTGTCCTCCACGCCGGTGGCCAGCTGCAGATACTCGGGGTTGGGCTTCTGGCAGAAGTAAGGGGTTTCGAACAGCTCCTGGATCAGGATCACCTGGGCGCCCTTGGCGGCCGCTTCGCGAACCAGCTTCTCGGCCTTGGCGATGTTCGCTTGGCGGTCCCAGGAGCACGCCATCTGGGTGGCGGCGACAGTAACGGTACGGGTCATGACGGCCTCGTTGAATTGGGGCGTTTGGAAATGGAGTGGATTTTAGGCGGGAAGTTTGGAAAAGACGATAAAGGCGATTGAAGCCGATAAAAGCGCTGGAGGCTGGAGGGCTGGACGAAAAGCAGAGCCGTTGCGTGCCTTTCGTTCAGCCTTCAGCGTTGTTTGTCGGCTTTCGGCTTTAAACCGTATGCAGATACCAGTTGTATTCGAGATCGGAGATCGAGTGCTCGAACTCGGCCAGTTCGCTTTCCTTGCAGGCAACGAAGATGTCGATGTAATCCGGGCTGATGTAGCGCGCCATGATCTCGTTGTCGTCCAGCTCGCGCAGGGCATCGCGCAGGTTGGACGGCAGGCTCGGTTCGACCTGCTCGTAGGAGTTGCCCTCGATGGGTGCGTCCGGATCGATTCTATTCGTCAGACCGTGGTGAATTCCGGCGAGGACACTGGCCAGCAGCAGATAGGGGTTGGCGTCGGCGCCGGCGACACGGTGCTCGATGCGCACCCCGTCCGGACTGTCGGTCGGCACGCGCAGCGCCACGGTGCGGTTGTCCAGCCCCCAGCACGGCGCATTGGGTACGTAGAACTGGGCACCGAAGCGGCGATAGGAGTTGACGTTGGGGCAGAGGAAGGCCATCGATGCGGCCATGGTCTGCTGGATACCGCCGATAGCGTGACGCAAGGTTTCACTTTCCAGCGGGTTGTCAGTGGCGAAGATATTGTTGCCCTGCTTGTCGAGCAGCGAGATGTGCACGTGCAGCCCGTTGCCGGCCTGGCCCGGATAGGGCTTGGCCATGAAGGTGGTGTCCATCTCATGGTCGTAGGCGATGTTCTTGATCAGCCGCTTGAGCAGTACGGCATAGTCGCAGGCCTTGATCGGGTCGGCGACGTGGTGAAGGTTGACCTCGAACTGCGCTGGCGCACTTTCCTTGACGATGGCATCGGCGGGTATGCCCTGCTCCTTGGCACCTTCGAGGATGTCCTGGAGGCAGTCGACATACTCGTCGAGGTCATCGATCAGGTAGACCTGGGTCGAGTGCGGTCGCTTGCCTGAAATCGGCGAGCGCGGCGGCTGTGGGCGGCCATTGATGTTCTCCTGGTCGATCAGATAGAACTCCAGCTCGAAGGCCGCGCAGATGGTCAGACCCAGCTCGTCGAAGCGGCTCACCACCTGGCGCAGCACTTCGCGCGGATCGGCGAAGAAAGGCACGCCGTCGCGTTCGTGCATGGTCATCAGCAACTGCGCGGTGGGGCGTTTCTGCCAGGGTTCGTTGCTCAGGGTGTTGGGGATGGGGAAGCAGATGCGGTCCGAATCACCGATATCCATGCCCAGCCCGCTGCTTTCCACAGTGATGCCATTGATGTCGAGGGCGAACAGCGAGGCCGGCAGGTTGATGCCTTTCTCGTATACCTTGTGCAGGCTGGCGCGTTCGATGCGCTTGCCGCGCACCACACCATTCATGTCTGCGATCAGCAGGTCGACGTACTGGACCTCCGGGTGTTCCTTGAGAAATGCGTTAGCTTCATTGAGCTGAACGGCACGCGGCGGCGGTTGCATGATGAGATACCTTAAATATTGTTAAAAATTTCAATCATCAAATCGGCTTGATTGGAGTCAATCGAAAAGCCTTGCGGCTGTCAATAGCAGCGCGAGAGTGCCTCATTCTGGGCTGCAGCGGGCATTTATGGGGCGCGGGAATCTTCGCTTGCAGACCCTGACGAAGGTCGTCTTGCAATCTATTGTCTATAAAAATGAACAAGACTACTCTTCGATGGGCCCCAACTGACAAGACGAGTATTCCATGTCTCGCATGCCACTGATCGGCGTTTGCGCCTGTACCCGGCAGATCGGCCACCACGGATTTCATATCGCCGGCGACAAATACCTGCGTGCTGCGGCGATTGCCGGCATGCCGCTGGTGATACCGGCGCTGGGCGACTTGATCGACCGGCAGACCCTGCTGAAAAGTCTCGACGGCCTGCTGTTCACCGGCTCGCCGTCCAACGTCGAGCCCCATCATTATCAGGGGCCGGCCAGCGAGCCGGATACGCCGCACGACCCTTCGCGTGATCAGCTGACGCTGCCGTTGATTCGCGAGGCGGTGGATGCCGGCATTCCGGTGTTCGGCATCTGTCGCGGATTCCAGGAGATGAACGTGGCCTTTGGCGGCAGCCTGCACCAGAAAGTGCATGAAGCGGGGCCTTATCAGGATCACCGCGAGCGTCCCGAGGACCCCGTCGAGGTGCAATATGGCCTGAGTCACACACTGCATGTGCAGCCGGATGGCATGTTGGCGCGCCTTGGCCTGCCCGCCGAGATCCGGGTCAATTCGGTGCACGGGCAGGGTGTCGAACGGCTGGGCGAAGGGCTGCGTATCGAGGCGCTGGCGCCTGACGGGCTGATCGAGGCCTTCTCCGTCGAGGCGGCGCCGAGCTTCGCCCTCGGTGTGCAATGGCACCCGGAATGGAAAGTACATGAACACCCGGCTTACCTGGCGCTGTTCCAGGGCTTCGCCGAAGCCTGCCGGGCGCATGCTGCACAGCGTTGAACGGACCCACCGCGCATAATCGCAATCAGAGGTCATCATGACTAGCAAGCTCGACCAGCTCACCGGCTGGCTGAAAGAACACAAGATCACCGAAGTGGAGTGCCTGATCAGCGACCTGACCGGTATTGCCAGGGGCAAGATCTCGCCGACCAGCAAATTTCTCGGCGAAAAGGGCATGCGCCTGCCCGAAAGTGTGCTGTTGCAGACGGTCACCGGCGACTATGTCGAGGACGACATCTACTACGAGCTGCTCGACCCGGCGGACATCGACATGTTCTGCCGGCCCGACCCCGATGCGATGTTCCTCGTGCCCTGGGCCATCGAGCCGACCGCGCAGGTGATTCACGACACCTACGACAAGATGGGCAACCCCATCGAGATATCGCCGCGCAATATCTTGAAGCGCGTACTGAAGATGTATGCCGACCGTGGCTGGCAGCCCATCGTCGCGCCGGAAATGGAGTTCTACCTGACCCAGCGCTGCGAGGACCCGGACCTGCCGTTCCAGCCGCCGATCGGGCGTTCGGGCCGGCAGGAGACGGGCCGGCAGTCGTTCTCGATCGATGCCGCGAACGAGTTCGATCCGCTGTTCGAGGACATGTACGACTGGTGCGAGGCCCAGGGCCTGGATCTGGATACGCTGATCCACGAGGAGGGCACCGCACAGATGGAAATCAACTTCCGTCACGGCGAAGCGCTGCACCTGGCCGACCAGATCCTGGTGTTCAAGCGCACCATGCGCGAGGCCGCGCTCAAGCACAACGTCGCCGCCACCTTCATGGCCAAGCCGATGACCGGCGAGCCGGGCAGCGCCATGCACCTGCACCAGAGCGTGGTGGATATCGAGACCGGGCGGAATATCTTCTCCAACCCCGATGGTTCCATGAGCCAGCTGTTCCTGCACCACGTCGGCGGCCTGCAGAAGTACATTCCCGAGCTGCTGCCGATGTTCGCCCCCAACGTCAATTCGTTCCGCCGTTTCCTGCCCGATACCTCGGCGCCGGTGAATGTCGAGTGGGGCGAGGAAAACCGCACCGTGGGGCTGCGCGTGCCGGATTCCGACCCGCAGAACCGCCGACTGGAGAACCGCCTGCCGGGCGCCGACGCCAACCCGTATCTGGCCATCGCCGCGAGCCTGCTGTGCGGCTACATCGGCATGATCGAGGAGCTGAACCCCAGCCCGCCGGTCAAGGGCCGTGGCTACGAACGGCGCAACCTGCGCCTGCCGCTGACCCTGGAGGCCGCGCTGGAGCGCATGGAAAGCTGCCGCGAGCTGCGCAAGTACCTGAGCCCGAAATTCATCACCGGCTACGTCGCGGTCAAACGCACCGAACAGGAGAATTACCATCGGGTGATCAGCTCCTGGGAGCGGGAATTCCTGATGCTCTCGGTGTAAAGCAGTCGTAGGGTGGATGACGCTTTTTTCATCCACCGATAACACACGCAAATCCAACCAAGAGGTGACTGATGAGCGATTCGCAAACCCTGCACTGGCAAGCCTTGAGCCGCGACCATCATCTGCCGCCGTTCACCGATTTCAAGGCGCTCAATGCCAAGGGTACGCGGGTGATCACGCGCGCCGAGGGCGTCTATCTGCAGGACAGCGAGGGCCACAGGATTCTCGATGCCATGGCCGGGCTCTGGTGCGTCAACCTCGGTTACGGGCGCGAGGAGCTGGTCGAGGCCGCGACCCGGCAGATGCGTGAACTGCCCTACTACAACCTGTTCTTCCAGACCGCCCACCCGCCGGCCATCGCCCTGGCCAAGGCGATTGCCGATATCGCCCCCGAGGGGATGAACCATGTGTTCTTCACCGGCTCGGGGTCGGAGGCCAACGACACCGTGTTGCGCATGGTGCGCCATTATTGGGCGATCAAGGGCAAACCCGGGAAGAAGGTGGTCATCGGTCGCTGGAACGGCTATCACGGGTCGACCATCGCTGGCGCCAGCCTCGGCGGCATGAAGGCCATGCACGATCAGAGCGACGGGCCGATTCCCGGTATCGAGCATATCGACCAGCCCTACTGGTACGGCGAGGGCGGCGAGCTGGAGCCGGAGGAATTCGGCGTGCGCGTCGCCGAACAGCTGGAACGCAAGATTCTCGAGGTGGGCGAGGACAGGATTGCCGCTTTTATCGCCGAGCCGATCCAGGGCGCCGGTGGCGTGATCATCCCGCCGGACAGTTACTGGCCGAAGCTCAAGGAAATCCTCGCACGCTACGAGATTCTGCTGGTTGCCGACGAGGTCATCTGCGGCTTCGGCCGTACCGGCGAATGGTTCGGCAGCGATTACTACGGCCTCGCACCGGATCTGATGCCCATCGCCAAGGGTCTGACCTCGGGCTACATCCCCATGGGCGGCGTGGTGGTGCGCGACGAAGTGGTGCAGACCCTCAACGACGGCGGCGAGTTCTACCACGGCTTCACCTACTCGGGGCATCCGGTGGCTGCCGCGGTGGCGCTGGAGAACATCCGTATTCTGCGCGAAGAGAAGATCGTCGAGCAGGTCAAGGCGAAAACGGCACCCTACTTGCAGTCCCGCTGGCGGGAGCTGGCCGAGCATCCGCTGGTGGGCGAGGCGCGGGGCGTCGGCATGCTCGGCGCGCTGGAGCTGGTGAAGAACAAGAAAACCCGCGAGCGTTTCGCTGCGCCGGGCGTGGGCATGCTCTGTCGCGAGCACTGTTTCAGCAATGGCCTGGTAATGCGTGCGGTAGGCGACACCATGATCATTTCGCCGCCGCTGGTGATAAACGAGGCGCAGATCGACGAGCTGATCGACAAGGCCCGGCTGTGTCTGGATGCAACCGCCAGGGAAGCGCTTGGCTGAGGAGCTACTATCGTTACGAATGCATGAGAACTGCGCTCGGGTTATTGAAAAACCGTCATCGACCTTGCCAGACTGCGCGCGTGCTTTTGCCAGGCTTCCCGAGGCTGTGTCGAATCGGCACAGCCTGTTCGCTGCTCGGTTAAGCCGAGGGAAGCGATGCGATTCGCCTTCTGCTGACTTGTAAGCCAAAAACAAACGATTACAACAGGAGCCACACGGATGAAACCCTTTGCCAAGACCCTCTTAGCGATGACGCTGGCCGGCGCGGTAGCCGGTGCTGCCCAGGCCCAGGAGAAGGTGCTGCACGTATTCAACTGGTCTGATTACATTGCCGAAGACACCCTGAGCAACTTCACCCAGGAAACCGGCATCAAGGTGGTCTACGACGTTTTCGACAGCAACGAAGTGCTGGAAGCCAAGCTGCTGGCCGGCAGCTCCGGCTATGACGTGGTGGTGCCGTCCAACCCCTTCCTGGCCAAGCAGATCAAGGCTGGCGTGTTCCAGAAACTGGACCGCAGCAAACTGTCGAACTGGGACAACCTCGACAAGGATCTGCTCAAGGCGCTGCAGACCAGCGATCCGGACAACCAGTATTCGGTTCCCTACATGTGGGGCACCATCGGTATCGGCTACAACGCCGAGAAGGTCAAGGCCGCTCTGGGCGAAGACGCGCCGGTGGATTCCTGGGATCTGGTGTTCAAGCCGGAAAATATCGAGAAACTGAAATCCTGCGGCGTCGCCTTTCTCGACTCGCCCACCGAAATGCTGCCGGCGGCCCTGCATTACCTGGGGCTCGCACCGGACAGCAGCAAGGCCGACGAGCTGAAGAAGGCCGAGGAACTGTTCCTGCAGATCCGTCCGCATGTGGCCTACTTCCATTCTTCGAAATACATTTCCGACCTGGCCAACGGCAACATCTGCGTGGCCATCGGCTATTCGGGTGACATCTACCAGGCCAAGTCGCGTGCCGAGGACGCCCAGAACGGCGTCAACGTCAGTTACAACATTCCCAAGGAAGGCGCGGGCAGCTTCTTCGACATGCTGGCGATTCCGACCGATGCCAGGAACGTCGAGAACGCCCATGTGTTTCTCGACTACCTGATGAAGCCGGAAGTCATGGCGCCCATCGTCGACTACGTGCAGTTCCCCAGCGCCAATGCGGCCTCTACCCCGTTGGTGGCCGAGGCGATCCGTACCGATCCGGGTATCTATCCGAGTCAGGACGTACTGCAGAAGCTCTATACCTTCACTGACCTCGACGCCAAGACCCAGCGCACCATGACCCGCAGCTGGACGCGAATCAAATCCGGTCGTTGATACCCGACCAGGCTCGCCGGGTCTGCGACCTGTGCGAGCCGGCAGGCTGCTTCCTCACCGCTGGCAAAGGGGGCGGCAGCCTGTACGGGCACGAAGTATGGCTTTTTGTATCAGACCAGTTGATTTCCCGAGGTTTTTCCAATAAATAGCCCGCCTTTCGTCCGCTGTGCACGCGCGGCCTGTAACAAGAGGACAATTCCATGCGTTTCACGCTGAAGTCGCTTCTTATCGCCGTTGCCGCCATCAGCGGCACCGTTTCTGCCCAGGCCGCTAGTGTGCATATCTACAACTGGTCGGATTACATTGGCGAAACAACGCTTGAGGTGTTCGAAAAAGAGACCGGTATCAAGCCCGTCTACGATGTCTTCGATGCCAACGAAACCCTTGAGGCCAAGCTGCTCGCCGGTCGCAGCGGCTATGACGTGGTGGTGCCTTCCAATCACTTCCTCGGCAAGCAGATCCGCGCCGGCGCCTTCCAGAAGCTGGACCGCAGCAAGCTGTCGAACTGGGACAATCTAGATCCGGCGCTGCTCAAGCAACTGCAGAAAAACGATCCCGGCAACGCCTATGCGGTGCCTTACCTGTGGGGCACAAACGGCATTGGCTACAACGTCGAGATGGTGTCTACCGCGCTGGGTATCGAGAAGGTCGATTCCTGGGCTGTGATCTTCGAGCCGGAGAATGCCAAGAAGCTTGCCGGTTGTGGCATCGCCTTTCTCGATTCGGCCGATGAAATGATCCCGGCAGTGCTCAACTACCTGGGGCTGGACCCCAACAGCGAAGATCCGGACGACTACGCCAAGGCTGCAGCCAAATTGCAGGAAGTTCGGCCATACGTGCGTTATTTCCATTCGTCCAAATATGTTTCCGACCTGGCCAACGGCAATATCTGCATTGCCGCCGGGTTCTCCGGGGACGCCTTCCAGGCTGCGGCTCGCGCCGATGAAGCCGGCAAGGGCATCGATATTGCCTATGCCATTCCCAAGGAAGGCGGCAACCTCTGGTTCGACATGCTGGCCATCCCTGCCGATGCGCGGAATGCCGAGCAGGCTCATGCCTTTATCGATTTCCTGCTCAGGCCCGAGGTGATCGCCTCGGTCAGTGACTACGTCGGTTATGCCAATCCCAACTCGAAGGCCGGCGAGCTGATGGACCCCGAGGTTCGCCAGGACCAGTCCATCTATCCGCCGCAGAACGTGCTGGATCGCCTGTTCGTCAACAACGAGCTGCCGCCGAAAATCCAGCGGCTGATGACACGTACCTGGACCAAGCTCAAGTCTGGCCAGTGACGACGTGGCCGGGCGCTGCCCGGCCTTTTCAAGACGATAGATCCGGCGGCGTCCGGGCTCATTTCTTTCAATCGGGAGTTCGCGCATGGCCGTTGCCTCCAGCGCCTACAAAAAGGCCCTCACCGGTGAGAGCCAGAACAAGCAGGTGCTGCTGAAGATCGACCGCGTCACGAAGAAATTCGACGAAACGGTAGCGGTCGATGATGTCTCACTGAACATCCATCAGGGTGAGATCTTCGCCTTGCTCGGTGGCTCCGGTTCGGGCAAGTCGACACTTTTGCGCATGTTGGCCGGTTTCGAGCGACCGACCGAAGGCCGCATTTTCCTCGATGGCCAGGACATCACCGACATGCCGCCCTACGAGCGGCCCATCAACATGATGTTCCAGTCCTATGCGCTGTTCCCGCACATGAGCGTGGAGCAGAACATCGCCTTCGGTCTCAAGCAGGATCGTCTGTCGAAGGCGGAGATCGACGAACGCGTCAAAGAGATGCTGGGTCTGGTACAGATGACCCAGTACGCCAAGCGCAAACCGCACCAGCTGTCCGGCGGCCAGCGTCAGCGCGTGGCCCTGGCTCGCTCGCTGGCGAAAAGGCCCAAGCTGTTGCTGCTCGATGAGCCCATGGGCGCGCTGGACAAGAAGCTGCGCTCGCGAATGCAACTGGAGCTGGTGCAGATCATCGAGCGCGTCGGCGTGACCTGCGTGATGGTCACCCATGACCAGGAAGAGGCCATGACCATGGCCGAACGCATCGCCATCATGCATATCGGCTGGATCGCCCAGGTCGGCAGCCCGATGGATATCTACGAAACCCCCGCCAGCCGGCTGGTCTGCGAGTTCATCGGCAACGTCAACCTGTTCGACGGTGAGCTGATCGAGGATGCCGAAGACCACGCGGTGATCGCCTGTCCGCAGCTGGAACGACCGATCTATGTCGGCCATGGCATCAGCACCCGCGCCCAGGACAAGCGCGTGACCTTCGCCCTGCGTCCCGAGAAACTGCTGATGAGCATCGAGAAGCCGGAGCTGGAGCTGCCCGACTACAACTGGGTGCAGGGTATCGTGCATGACATCGCCTATCTGGGCGGGCATTCGGTGTACTACATCAAGCTGGAATCCGGGCTGCTGCTGCAGGCCTTCGTTGCCAACGCCGAGCGCCACGTAAAATGGCCGACCTGGGATGAGCAGGTGTATCTGCACTGGCTCAGCGACAGCGGCGTGGTGCTGCAGGCAT
The DNA here is from genome assembly GCF_013522825.1 of Stutzerimonas stutzeri. GTDB lineage: Bacteria > Pseudomonadota > Gammaproteobacteria > Pseudomonadales > Pseudomonadaceae > Stutzerimonas > Stutzerimonas stutzeri_AK. Next base: position 43,713 of record NZ_JAAMQZ010000016.1, on the reverse strand, counting down.
GAGTCGGGTGCGGCTGAACACCGGGCGCCGACTGGTCATCGGCGTCCCCTTCCTGTGGCTGATGCTGTTCTTCCTGCTGCCGTTCGCCATCGTGCTGAAGATCAGCTTCGCCGAAGCGGACGTGGCGATCCCGCCGTACACGGATATCTTCGCCTACGCCGATCAACAGCTGCAGATGCTGATCAACCTCGGCAATTACATCTTCCTCAGCGAGGATGATCTCTATCTGGCCGCCTATGCCGGCTCGCTGAAAATCGCCTTCTTCAGCACCCTGCTGTGCCTGCTGGTCGGCTATCCCATGGCCTATGCCATCGCCCGCGCCCGCAAGGACCTGCAGACGGTGCTGCTGCTGCTGATCATGATGCCAACCTGGACCGCGATCCTGATCCGCGTCTACGCCTGGATGGGCATCCTCAGCAGCAACGGCCTGCTCAACAGCCTGCTGCTGGGCATGGGCCTGATCGATATGCCGTTGCAGATCCTCAACACCGATCTTGCGGTGTATATCGGCGTGGTCTACTCCTACCTGCCGTTCATGATCCTGCCGCTCTACGCCAATCTGGTGAAGCACGATCTGAGCCTGCTGGAAGCCGCGTCCGATCTGGGCGCCCGGCGGCTGACCAGCTTCTGGAAAATCACCGTGCCGCTGTCGAAGAACGGCATCGTCGCCGGCTGCATGCTGGTGTTCATTCCCGTGGTGGGCGAGTTCGTCATCCCCGAACTGCTCGGTGGCCCCGAGACGCTGATGATCGGCAAGGTGCTCTGGCAGGAGTTCTTCAACAACCGCGACTGGCCGGTGGCTTCGGCACTGGCGGTGGTGATGCTGGCGATCCTGATCGTGCCGATCATTCTGTTCAACAGGAACCAGGCGAAGGAACTGGAGGGCAAGCTATGACCTACCCGAGCGGTGGCCCGTCCTGTTCAACAGTCTTTTCATCCAGAAGCATGGCCAAACAGCTGGAGGGCACGCTATGAAGCGCTGGAGCTTCTCCAATCTGATCCTGGTGCTGGGGCTGCTGTTCATCTACCTGCCGATGGTGATTCTGGTCATCTACTCGTTCAACGCTTCGCGGCTGGTGACGGTGTGGGGCGGCTGGTCGCTGAAGTGGTATATCGGCCTGCTGGACAACACGCAGCTGATGGGCGCGGTGATGCGCTCGCTGGAAGTGGCCTTCTACACCGCCATCGCCGCGGTGGCGCTGGGCACCATGGCTGCCTTCGTGCTGACGCGCATCCCGGTATTCCGTGGCCGCACCCTGTTCGGCGGGCTGGTCACGGCGCCGCTGGTGATGCCCGAGGTAATTACCGGCCTGTCTCTGCTGCTGCTCTTCGTGGCCATGGCGCAGCTGGTGGGCTGGCCGGCGCAGCGCGGGCTGGTGACCATCTGGATCGCCCACACCACCTTTTGCTCGGCCTACGTGGCGGTGGTGGTGATGGCGCGCCTGCGCGAGCTGGACCTGTCCATCGAGGAAGCCGCGATGGATCTCGGTGCGCGCCCGTGGAAGGTGTTCTTCCTGATCACCATGCCGATGATCGCGCCCTCGCTGGCCGCTGGTGGCATGCTGTCCTTCGCCCTGTCGCTGGACGACCTGGTGCTGGCCAGCTTCGTCTCCGGACCGGGCTCGACCACGTTGCCGATGGAAATCTTCTCCGCCGTGCGCCTGGGCGTGAAGCCGGAGATCAACGCCGTCGCCAGCCTGATCCTGCTCACCGTGTCGCTGTTCACCTTTATCGCCTGGTATCTCACCCGGCGCGCGGAGAAGCGCCGCGTGCGAGCGATGCAGCAGGCGCTGGAGCTGGATGTCGACCAGGGTGCCGAACGCAAAGTGATGATGCCACCACCGGCGCATAGCTGAGCGGAAAGCATCTGAGGTGAAGGCTGTTGTAGGTCGGATTAGCCGAAGGGGTAATCCGATGATCCGACGGTGTGATGCGATCCTCCATGCCTGACCGCTCAGCCTTCAACGCGCCTGGCCGCTCGCCTGTCGGGTCGGTGAAGCGTGACCCGACCTACACCAGCGCAGAGCCGGCCTTTGTAGGTCGGATTAGCCGAAGGCGTAATCCGACGATGTGATGCGGCCATCCATGCCTGACCGCTCAGCCTTCAACGCGCCTGGCCGCTCGCCCGTCGGGTCGGTGAAGCGTGATCCGACCTACAACAGCCCTTCGCGGGCATGGACTCGGCGTCCCGCCCTTCCTACACCCTGCAGCCGCCTGTGCCTTCGCTTTCCAGCGGTTCCTCGCACCCTTGCCCGCCATCCGGGCGTGGGCTTAGCCAGATCGGCCCGAGATAGCGGCAGGCGAGGGCGAAGGCGATCAGCCAGCCGAGGCCGGCCAGCAGGTTCAGCGCCGTGCTTGGCATGCCGGGCATACCGGCAGCGGCACGCAGCAATGCCGCCAGCACCAGCACCAGGGTCGCCAACGGCACCCAGCGCCGCTGATCCAGCGCATAGCCGCTGTGGGTACGACCGGCGATGCACAGCACCGCGAGAATCGAGATGCCCATCGCGCCCAGCGTCAGCAGGTGGCGCCCGGCGCTGGCGCCGAAATCCCCGGACAGCTGCGCGATGCCGAGCAGCGCATAACCCAGCGCCATCAGCCCGTAGACGCTGTAGAGCATCAGCGACCAGCGCTCCAGCAGGGCGCGCCCGACATGCCAGTCATTGAGCAGGTTGAACACCGCTGCCGCGGCGGCCAAGGCCAGCCAGCCATTGAGCGCACCGGGCAGGGCCAGCCATTCGCCGAGGCTGAACAGGGTGATGCAGAAGATCGCCAGGTTGCGCCGGGGCGGGCGGGCACGATAATCCTCATCCACTTCGTGGCCGGCATCGCGGCGGGCCTGGATGGCATCGTTGACGATGCGCATGGAGATACGGCTCATGGCCACCACGATCAGCACCATCATCACGCCGACCGCCGCATGCAGCCAGCGCATCGGGTAGAGGCCGCGCAGCACGTCGAGCTGGAAGCCGATCACCACCAGCGCCAGCGCGCTCAGGCCGCCGAAAAAGCCCCACTGGCGTCGCAGCGGATCGCCCAGCAGGCGTGGCGTCAGCAATACCGGCAGGGCCAGGGCGAAGGCGACGTTGCACAGCGCCGCTGGCCAGGGGCCGAGCAGGCCGGACAGCCAGAAGCTCAGGCGCGCCAATAGCCACAGCAGCACGAAGGCCAGCCCGACGCGCCGGCCAAAGGCGGCGGTGGCGGTGAATTCCGGGACGGCGGTCAGTACGAAACCGGCCACCGCCGCCAGACCGAAGCCGAACAGCAGTTCGTGGGCGTGCCACACCAGCGGCCCACCCGGCACCGCCGGCAGCGCCAGGCCGAAACCGAGAAAACCCAGCCACAAGGCGATGCTCAGCACCGCCAGCAGCGCGGTCACCAGAAACAGCGGGCGGAAGCTGCACAGCAGCAGCGGCCAGGCCGCGAGGCGATTGGCGGAAGGAGTCAGCATCGTGAGCGCACTCTGGCGGAGGTGGAGGCGGGGGCCATTTCGTGAATGGTCGCTGTTGCCGGCGCCTCCGGCGCTTGCGCTCGCGTGATCAGGCCGAAGCTCTGGCGCACGGCGGGCAGCTGCAGCAGCTCGGCGGTGTGCTGGTAGATCCAGGCATCGCTGCGCTGCAACGCGGGCAGTTGCAGCGCCAGATGACTGACGATGCGCCCCGGTTCGGCGGCCATGACCAGAATGCGGTCGGCCAGGCGCACGGCTTCCATCAGATCGTGGGTGATCATCAGCACACCCATGCCTCTGGCGGCCTGCTCGGCCAGCAGCAGCGCGTAGAGTTCTTCCTTCAAGCCGATATCCAGCGCGGCGAAGGGCTCGTCGAGCAGCAGCAGGTCCGGTTGCAGCACCAGCGCGCGGGCCAGCGACACCCGGCTCTGCATGCCGCCGGACAACTGGTGCGGAAACTTGCCCAGATCGCCACGGGCCAGGCCCAGGCGCAAGGCCAGCGCTTCGGCCTGGCGCAGGCGTTCGCCACCCGGCATGCCATGAGCCTTGAGGCCCAGGGCGATATTGTCGATGGTGGTTTTCCACGGCAGCAGGCGCGGTTGCTGGAACATGCAGGCGGGGTTCTGGAAGCTGTTGTCGATGCGACCTTCCTGCACATCGAGCAGGCCGGCGCACAGGTGCAGCAGCGTGGTCTTGCCGCAGCCGGAAGGGCCGACCAGGGCGACGACTTCGCCCGCCGCCAGGTCGAGACCGATGCCCTGCAGAATTTCGTCGCGGCCAAATGCATGGGCCAGACCGCTGATGGTCAGTTGCGTCATACCGACACCTCGCGCCAGCGTTCCACTTCACGCTTGATCGGCTCCAGCAGCAGGTATTCCACCGCCAGCAGCAGGCCCACCACGGCGATGATCCAGGCCATGGTGGCGCTGGTGTCCAGGTGAGAACGGGATACCGCCAGGGCGGCGCCGACGCCGTCCTGGGTGGCCAGCAGCTCGGCCATCACCACCACCTTCCAGGACATGCCCAGCGCGGTGATCCACGCCGGGAACAGGTAGGACACCACATGCGGCAGGTAGACATCGAAGAACAGCATGCGCCGTGGCAGGCGAAAGGCGCGGGCCATGTCCTTGAGCTGGTTGTCCAGGGTGCGGGTGCCCTGCAGCGCGCCGACGAAGATCAGCGGAAAGCTGGCGATGAACACGGTGAACACCGGCGTGCCGTCGCTGGCGCCGAACCAGAGCATCGCCAGCACCAGCCAGGCGATCGGCGGCATGCCCATCAGCACCGTGACCAGGGGGCGCGACATCATCGAGGCGGTCATCGACACGCCGGCAGCCAGGCCCAGCGCGCTGCCGACGATCACCGACAGCACGAAGCCGAGCAGGGCGCGGCGTCCGGTGGCCAGCAGTTCCGGCCAGGCACTGCCTTCGGCGATCAGCTGTTGCAGACGGGCGAAGGTTTCCAGCGGCGAGGGCAGCACCAGTGATCCGTAGTAGAGCGCCCCGGCGTCCCACAGGGCGAGCAGCAGGAACAGGCTGGACAGTGCGCCCCAGCCGCTCCAGAGATAGCCCGGCAGCCCTCGCAGCCAGCTGCGCAGCAGGTTCATGGCGTCGCCGCGGGGGTATAGAAGTCCTCTGGCGGCAGCTTGCCGCCGATCAGGGCCGGGTTCTTCTGCAGCAACTGCTCGAAGAAGAACTCGACCTCTGCCTGCGCCTGCACGGCAGGTACGGCCTGCATCTGCGCCACGCCCAGCGAGTCGGTGATGGCTTCGGCGCTGAGCATGGTCAGGTGTCTGGCCACCATTTCTCCGCAGGCCTGGGCCTGTTCGCCGCACCATTGCAGGGATTCGGCATAGGCGCTGGCGATGCGGGTGGCGATGGCCGGGTTGTCCTTGACGCTGGCCATCAGGGCGATGCCGGCCTGGGGAATGCGCGCCTCGCGTTGCAGCAGCCGGCCCCATTCCTGTTGCAGGTCGATGCTGCGGTGCAGCTGTGGCGCGACCAGGCTCAGCGGTCCCGAATCGGCCTTGCGCAGCGCCATGGAGATGGCCGGCTCGGCCAGCAGCGCATGGTCGGTGCGGCGCATCAGCAAGAGCTGCATGGCGTCGATGGGGGTGGCGACGTAGCGCAGGCGCAGGTCCTTGCGCACGTCCAGGCCTTCACGCTCGGCCAGCAGGCCGAAGAGGATGTCCGGCATGTCGCCGCGAAACGGCATGGTGATTTCCTTGCCGCGCAGATCGGCCATGCGCGTCAGGCCGAGATCGCGGGACACCAGCCAGAGCAGGCCCCAGGTCGAGACGTTGAGCAGGCGCAGTTTGGCGCCGCGGTTGTAGAGGTTGGCGGCGACGTTGACCGGCATGGCCAGCACGTCGGCCTGGCCATTGAGCGCCATCAGCCGCAACTGGTCCGGGTCGCGCCAGCTGACGAATTCGACCTTGTCGGCGAGATCGTCCAGCGCGCCGGATTCGACCATGTGGATCAGCGGGTTGGACACCGAGGACGAGGGGCCGGCCAGCACCAGGCGCGGCAGTTTCTCCGCCATGACCGGCCCGCTGACGAGCAGCAGGAAGGTCAGCAACAGGCGGATGGCGATATGCATGATTTAGAAACTCCCACTCAATGCCAGGGTGATGCCACGGCCCGGCGCTTCCAGTTCGTTGCCGCTGACGCCGTCGGCGAGGTGCTCATGGTACGCCTTGTCGAAGAGGTTGCTCAGCCTGGCGTCAAGATTGACCGTCTGCAATACGCCGACCTTGCCAAAACCCCAGCCGAGGCTGGCATCGGCGGTGACGAAGCCGGAGGTTTCATCCTCGGTGCCGTTGGAGAAGCGCGTGGCGACACGGTCCTGCTCGGCCACGGCGCGCAACTGGGCATGCCAGTAGAAACCACGCTCGGCGGGCTGGCCGATGCCCAGCGTCAGCTCGTGGGCGGGCATCTGGTACAGCGGTTCGTTGTCCTGCTTGTTCTTGCCGCGCAGCCAGGTGAAGCTGCCGTCCACCACGAAGGCGCCGACGGCCTTGCTGGCGCCGCCTTCGAGGCCGTAGATCACCACTTCGTCGAGGTTGCCGGTGCGCTTGACCGGCAGGCCGCTTTGCGGAGGCTCGTTGGTCACCCGACCCGCGATGTAGTCATCGATGCGGGTATGGAAGGCCGCCAGGCGATAGTCGAAGTCGCTGCCGTGGCCCTTGAGGCCGATCTCGAAACTGGTGGAGCGTTCGGGATCCAGCTTGGGATTGCCGATGTGGTAGTAGCCATCGCCGCGCGCGGCATCCTCGAAGCGTTCGCGCAGGTCGGGCGCGCGGTAGGCCTGGCCGACGTTGGCGTAGAGGTTGAGGGCATCGGACAGCGGATGGGTGGCGCCCAGCGACCAGGACAGGTTGTTGTCGCTGCTGCTGAGGCCACTGGTCTGTGTGGCGCCCTTCTGCTTGGCGTCGCCACTGACGCGATCAAGGCGGGCGCCGGCGACGATGGCAGTGCGGCCCAGCTCGAACTCGTCCTGCACGAACAGACCGTAGGAGCTGACTTCGCCATCCTTGAAGGGGTCGTTGCGCAGGTCGTTGTTGAACAGCGGCGGGTTGTTGTGCATGTGCCGCTCCGGATCGCCGGTCATCTTCCAGCCTTCGCCGCCGACGGTGAGCAGATGCGAACCGACCGGCACCAGATAGGAGGTGCGCAGCCCGTGGGTGATGAAGCTGACGTCGTTGCGCACCTGGTTGCGGTCGAGGTTCGACGAGTAGGCGCGGATTTCCCGGTAGACCTCCTGGCGGTAGACCTCGGTGTTCAGCGTGCCTTCGCCGAGGCGGTTCTCCAGCCCCAGCTGATACAGCTCGCGGCGCTGCTCCGGCGAGTGGATGGTGGTCTGGCCGATCAGCGCCGAGGGGGCGGGGCGCGTCGATCCGGGATACCAGACGTCGCGGTCGGTATGGCGCTGCACGTTGAGGCTGACATTGACGTCGTCGCTCAGGCGTTGCTTGTATTTGAGCAGCAGGCTGTCGGAGCTGTAGCCGGTGCGCTGCTCGGTGCCGCTGGGGCTGTCGTAATCGTTGGCCTTGCGTCCGGCGGCGCCCAGCACCAGTGCGTGATCGCTGCTGGAATCGCGCAGCAGCACGGCGCCGTTGAAGCCTTCATCGACACTGCTGGCGGACAGGCCGAAGCGCCCGCCCTGTTGCGCCTGCTCGGTAAAGCGCGCCTCGGGCGTGATCAGGTTGACCACGCCGCCCATGGCGCCGCTGCCGTAGAGCACCGAGCTTGGTCCCTTGACCACCTCGGCGCGCTCCAGCAGGCCGAGGTCGAGGAAGGAGGCCAGCGAACCCTGTGGCTGCGCCGAGTTGACGCGCACGCCATCGACCATCAGCACGGTGCTTTCCTTCTTCATGCCGCGCAGCACCGGATTCTGGCCCCAGGCGCCATCGCTGTGCACGGCCAGGCCCGGCTTGCCACGGAACAGGCTGCCCAGGGGCTCGGTGCCGTGGGTCGCGCTCGGTTCCAGCACTTCGATGGCTTGTGGGATGTCCTGGGTCGCGGCCTGGTAACCCTTGGCCGTGATCACAGTTTCCTGCAGCTCCAGCGGGGCGGCGAGGGCGGAGGTGGTGCCGAGGGCGAGACAGGCCAGGGCCAGAGGGTGAAGACGGAAAATCATTGAGCGACTCCCTGAATGGATGCCGGCGATGAGGTGCCGGTGGATGGGGTCGATTTTCCTTTAGATGAAAATAGTTATCATTTGATTGCGATCAAGTTTGATCGATGTCATGCTCCGTCGCGGTTATCAGGTCGTTTTCAACGGCCTGTTATCGCTACCAGTCGCAGAAACAGGCCACCGCCAGCGAATGGGTGGCGCGGACCTTGCGCCCGGCCAGCAGGGCTTCGAGAATGGGCTCGACGAAACTATTGTCCGAGCTGCATACCGCGCCTTCGCTGTAAGGGCCGATATAGGCCAGTTCGCCATTGCGATCCCAGATGCCGACCGCCGGGCTGGCCGGCAGGTGCTCGGAGCCTGTCAGCCCGGAGAGGGGTTGCAGCGCTGCCAGTTGCTGGGGCAGACGGCCCTTGCTGCCGGGTTTGCGGACCTCGAAGAATGCCACCGGCTGGCCGGCGAAGTGCTGCAGCAACTCCTGCAGATGCTGCTGGTTGCCGACGTTGCACGGGCAGCCGGGGTCCCAGAAATGCACGAAGCGCACCGGCCCCGGCTCTTGCAGCTCGGCGGGAAGCTGCAGCGCATCGCCATTGAAGAGTTCACTGCGCTCACCGTCGAAGGTACGCAGGTAGCGCGCCTCGAACCACAGGTAGGCGGACAGCATGGCGCCGGTTCCCAGCAACAGGGCCAGGCTGACGATAAGGTATTTGCTGCGTATGGGCATGTTGGCGCTCGGCGGGAAAAGCCCGCCTAGCTTGCCATGTTGCACCGCAGAGCTGAATATTCCATGCAATCCGAGCCAGAACCCCGCTATGCCTTCGCGAATCGATCCCGACTCACTGCGCGCCCAACTGAGCCCCCTTGGTGATGGCTCCTTCCTCACCGCGGACGCGCTGTTCTACCAGTCCTACTACGGCCTGGACATGCCCGGCCTGGGTGATGTGCAGCGCCGGCTGGGACGTTTTCGCGTGCATGACTACGAGGTGGTGGCCCAGCTCTGGCGCCCCGCGCAGCCGGTGGCGAGCCTGCTGATCCTGCATGGCTATTACGATCACATGGGCCTGTACCGGCATGTGGTGGAGTGGGGGTTGCAGATGGGTTTTGCCGTGCTGGCCTGCGATCTGCCGGGGCATGGATTGTCCAGCGGGCCGCGCGCCAGCATCAACGAATTCGATGAATACCAGGCGGTGCTGCAGGGCTTGCTGCGCGAGGCGGCGAAACTGGAGTTGCCGCGACCCTGGCACCTGCTGGGGCAGAGTACCGGGGCGGCGATTGTTCTCGAACATCTGCTGAGCCAGCCGCAGGAGCCTAACCTGGGCCGCAGCATCCTGCTTGCGCCACTGGTGCGACCGCGTGCCTGGGGCTGGTCGCGGCTGAGTTACGAAGTGATGCGGCGGTTCGTCAAACAGATTCCCCGGACGTTTTCCGACAATTCCGGCGATCCGGCCTTTCTCGATTTCGTCCAGCGCAGCGACCCGTTGCAACCGGATATCCTGCCCACGGCCTGGGTCGGTGCGCTGTCGCGCTGGATACCGCGTATCGAAGGCGCCACGCCGAGCAGCCACAGCCCGATCATCGTTCAGGGCGAAGCCGATATGACCGTCGATTGGCAGCACAACCTGCCGGTGCTGGAAAACAAGTTCGCCGCCCCGGAAATCCTGCGCCTGCCCGAAGCGCGGCATCACCTGGTCAACGAAAGCGAAGCGCTGCGCCGACAGTATTTCGAGTTTCTCAGCGAACGGCTGAAATGAGCGTCTCGTAGGGCCGAACTCGTTCGGCCTTGTGGTGTGGCCGAATGAATTCGGCCCTACAGGTTCGGCTGCCCGGCTGCGCCTGGATATAACTCGTTCGGCCCTACGGGCTACCGGGCTTGCGCCTGGATATCCGTGCCGCTGAGGCCAACGGCCAGTCCGGCGCGCAGGGTTTCCAGCGCCGCCTGGTAATAATCCCTGCCGGCGGATGACTGGGTGAAGGTGACGAATTCGTCCAGTTCCACATCCGACAGGCCGCGATAGACATACAGCAGGGTGTTGTCCAGGTCGGCCTCGATCTGCTGCTGCAGGCGCGCGCGCTGGCTGTCCAGCAACCCCTGGGCCTGATTGCCGCCGAGCAGGCCGGGAATCATCTGGCTGAGGCTGTCCGCGGCGACACCGGCCAGTGCCAGGCTGACCTCCGCGCCGGCCTGTGCGGCGGGCAGCGCCTGGGCCAGATGGCGAATCAGCAGTTGCCGATTGCTGCCGGCTTCCATGCGTGGCAGGCCGTTTTCATAGCGGGCCAGCTGTTCCTTGCGGGCGGCCAGGGTTTCGGCAGCGACGATCTTGTGGCCCAGCGGCGACTGGAAGAACTCCAGGGCGGGTTGCGGGTCCTGTAGAGAATGGCGCAGCGCCTGCTTGGCGCGTCGGTCGATGGCATCGGCGGCGAAGCGTTTATTGCTGTTGGTTACCAGCGCCTGGTAGACCGCCGGTGGCAGGCTGTTCTTGTAGCGCTGCTGGGCGGCGATCAGGGCATCGCTGAAGTTGCCCCGCTGCTCGGTCCAGCCGGCAGTTTCGTAGAGCTCGTCATAGTTGTCGGCCAGGCTGTTCAGGCTGAAGGCGAGTAATACACAGGCAATAAGGGCGCGCATGGAAGCTCCTGTCTGGCGGGCGGTTTATTTTCGGCGCCTGAAGCATGCTTGTCGAGGCGCTGCTAGACTCTTTCAGTATCCCTTCGGAGTCACTTTCTTGCAGTTCTCAACCATCATCGATGACCTGGCTGAACGCGGCTGGTCGCTGCAGAGTTCCTTTCTTTCCAGTGCTGTGACCCACAAGCTGGCCGACGAGTGCCGCAGACGCGAGGCCGAAGGTGCGCTGGCACCGGCCGGGGTCGGGCGTGGTGAGGCGCAGGCGGTGCGCGAAGGCATCCGGGGCGACCAGATCCAGTGGCTGGAGCCGGGGCAGTCCGAAGTCTGCGATGCCTACCTCGAATTGATGGACGAGTTGCGCCAGACGCTCAACCGCGAACTCTTCCTTGGGCTGGAGGAGTTCGAATGCCATTTCGCCTTCTATCCGCCCGGCGCCTTTTACCAGACCCATCTGGACCGCTTCCGCGATGACGACAGTCGCTGCGTCACCGCCGTGCTCTATCTCAATCCTGACTGGCAGCCTGCCCATGCCGGTGAGCTGCGCATGCATTTCGCCGATGGCTCGCAGCGGGATATCGCGCCGTTGGCCGGCAACCTGGTGGTGTTCATGTCGGGTGATTTCCCCCATGAAGTACTGGTCACCGAAGCTGAGCGTCTGTCCCTTACCGGCTGGTTCCGTCGTCGCCCGGAGGATGTCCTGGGGCTTTGAAACGGGCGAAAAAAAGCCCGGCGCAAGGCCGGGCAAAAGGGAAGCGGGCAGGTGGATGTCGCTACATGCCCAACCAGTTCGGCAGTGCCAGGGAAATCCACGGCACGTAGGTGATGACCACCAGAAAGCTCAACATCAAGGCCAGCCACGGCAGGACTGCACGAACTACCGAGGTGACCGGCATGCCCGTTACCGCCGAGGCCACGAACAGGTTCAGCCCCACCGGCGGCGTGATCAGGCCGATCTCCATGTTCACCACCATGATGATGCCCAGATGGATGGGGTCGATGCCCAGCTGTACGGCGATGGGGAAGAGAATCGGCGCCAGGATCAGGATGATCGCCGAAGGCTCCATGAAGGCCCCGGCCACCAGCAGCACGATGTTCACCACCAGCAGGAACATCCAGGGTTGCAGGCCAGCCTCGATCACCCAGGCGGTGATCGCCTGCGGGATCTGCTCGGTGGTCAGCACGTGGGCGAAGAGCATGGCGTTGGCGATGATGAACATCAGCATGATGCTCAGCTTGCCCGACTCCAGGATCACCTTCGGGCACTCGCGGATGGACATGTCCTTGTACACGAACAGCGCGATAAAGGCCGAATACACGGCAGCTACGGCGGCGGCTTCGGTGGGCGTGAACATGCCCGAATAGATGCCGCCGAGGATGATCACCATCAGCAGCAGGCCCCAGAGTGCCTTGCGCGCGGCGGAGAACCACTCGCGGACGGTGGCGCGCGGCAGCGCCGGCAGGTTCTTCTTCACCGCGATGATGTAGATGGCCACCATCAGTGCGCAGCCGAGCATCAGGCCCGGAATCACCCCGGCCATGAACAGCTTGCCCACCGATTGCTCGGTAGCGGCGGCATAGACCACCATCACCACCGACGGCGGAATCAGGATGCCCAGGGTACCGGCGTTACACACGATGCCGGCACCGAACGCCTGCGGGTAACCGGAACGCACCATGCCGGCGATGGCGATGGAGCCGACCGCAGCCACGGTAGCCGGTGAGGAGCCGGACAGTGCGGCAAACAGCATACACGCCAGTACCGCGCCGATGGCCAGGCCGCCACGGATATGGCCGACGCAGGCGTTGGCGAAGTCGATCAGGCGACGGGCCACGCCGCCAGTGGTCATGAAGGCGCCCGCCAGCAGGAAGAACGGAATCGCCAATAGCGTGTAGTGCTCGGAAGTTTCGAACAGCTTGATCGCCAGCGAGCGCACCGAGTCTTCACTGAAGATCATGATGGTCAGCGAGCCGGCGAGACCCAGGGAGACGGCAATCGGTACGCCGATGAACATCAGCAGGAAAAGAACGACGAACAGGAACAGGATGGTCATTACTTGTGCTCCTCGTGCTCGGTCAGCTTGACCGCTTCTGCGGCTTCGTCAGCCAGCCCCAGGCCGGTCTGCTGGCCACGCAGGATGCGCACGAATATTTCAACGAAACGGATGAACATCATGGCGAACCCGATGGGCACGATCATGCCGACATGCCACTGCTTGACGCCGATATGGCCCAGATCCTCGGCGCCGATATTGGCGACGAACAGGGCCTGGATCCATTCGAAGCTGGCTACGCTCAGCAGCCCGGAATAACCCAGGCACACCAGGCAGGCGATGATGCCGATGAGCCGCTGGATATGCCGCGGAGCAAGCTTGACCAGCGCGTCGACGCCGATATGGCCGGCGGTGCGCACGCCATAGGACAGGCCGGTGAAAATCAGCCAGGCGAACAGGGCCTTGGTCAGCGCGGTGCTCCAGGTCATGGACTGGGCCAGACCGATGATGAAGTCACCGATAGCGAACCAGAAGTCGGCGCTGCCCTCGAACCGGTCGCCCAGGTTGTAGAACAGTGTGTAGAGGTTGTTGAGGATGACGTAGATGAAGGTCACCAGGGTCATGGCGGCCAGCAAGAAGGCGATAAAACCTTCCTCGAAGTGGTCCCAGACGCGCCGCAGGGCGTTCATGGATGACATCTCCCGTATGGATTGACAGTATGTACCGATGTGAGCGGACTTGAGTGTTCGCCGTAAACCGGTCGTGGCGACCGGTATGACAGAGCAATAAAAAGCGCCAGCCATTACTTGCGAAGTCCGACACGGGGCGCCGCATCAGGCGCTACCTGGGTCGGGCCTGGCCTTCGTGAATGTTCCGCTTTTTACTGATCTGTCGATGCCAGGGGCAGGGAAGGCAGGTTCTGTCTGCCTTCCCTGTAAGGCTTACTCGGCCTTGTTGGCAGCTTCGGCAGCCTGGATCAGGTCGGCACCGATTTCGCCTTCGAACTTCTTCCAGACAGGCTTCATGGCATCGCGCCACATTTCACGCTGCTCCGGAGTCAGGTTGACGATTTCGGTGGTACCGGCATCGAGGATGCGCTGCTTGTCAGCCTTGTTCAGCTCGTCGGCCAGCTTGTTCACCTCGGCGGTGACCTCGACCACGATGTTTTCCAGTTCGCTGCGGACATCAGCCGGCAGGCCGTCCCAGAACTTGGTGTTGGTGATCAGCATGTAGTCCAGCAGGCCGTGGTTGGACTCGGTGATGTACTTCTGCACTTCGTGCATTTTCTGCGAGTAGATGTTCGAGTAGGGGTTCTCGGCACCGTTGACCACGCCGGTCTGCAGGCCCTGGTAAACCTCGGCGAAGCTCATCTTGCGCGGGTTGGCGCGTACGGCCTTGAACTGCTCGTCGAGTACGGCGGAAGCCTGTACGCGGAACTTCAGGCCGCGTGCGTCCTTGGGTTCGACCAGCTTCTTGTTGGCCGACAGCTGCTTCATGCCGTTGTGCCAGTAGCCCAGGCCGGTAATGTTCTTGTCTTCCATGGAGCGCAGCAGGCTCTGGCCGGCTTCGCCTTTCTGGAAGCGGTCTACCGCCTCGATGTCATTGAACAGGAAGGGCAGGTCGAACACCTGAACTCCCTTGGAGTAGTGCTCGAACTTGGCCAGCGAGGGGGCGATCAGCTGAACGTCGCCCAGCAGCAGTGCTTCCATTTCCTTGCCGTCACCGAACAGCGAGGAGTTCGGGTAGACCTGAACCTCGACCTTGCCCGGCAGGCGCTCTTCGGCCAGCTTCTTGAACAGCAGTGCGCCCTGGCCTTTCGGCGTGTTCTCGGCAACGACGTGGGAGAACTTGATGGAGATCGGGTTGGCGTTCGCCAGACCGGCAATACCCAGGGACAGAGCGCAGGCGAGCGCCGTGGCAGTCAACTTGAACATTGTTGTTTTCCTCTTGTTGTGAAAGTGAGCCGCCCCATGGAAGGAGACGGCTCGGCTGTAGTCGACAAGGCAGGTTCAGGCGCTTGGAAGAAGCCGTTGCGTCAACGACGACCGTGCCTTGCGACTCATGGGGTTGATAAGAGCAAGCACTGTGCCAGATATGAGCGATACGTGCAGGTAGTCTGTGCTGTGATAGCGAAATGCCGATAAATGCCTCGTGCAGGATTTTTCAGCTTACAGGCTCTAAAACTTTAGTCGAATGCCTGGGTGGCTGTCGTCGCCTGTTCCGAGGCGTTGTTTACCGTGAAGCCGGCACTCCTACAGAAGAAAGATATCTGCGAGGAGCGTCGTGGCGGAAAACCGCCAGCTATTCGCCATCATCCGGCGAGCTTCCGCCAGCATCGGCGAAGCTTAGACCGTGTTTGCGCAACTTGTCGTGCAGGGTCTTGCGTGGCAGCCCCAGTGCTTCGGCGACACTGCGTAGCGAGCTATGCGGGCGCGCCAGTTCCGCCGCGATCAGGGCGCGCTCGAAGGCATCGACCTGCTCGCCGAGAGCAAGGCCGATAGGCGGCACGGCTTCGGCGAATTGGCCAGACTCATCCAGTCCCAGATCAAGCCCCAGCGCGAAACGTTCGGCGGTGTTCTGCAGCTCACGCACGTTGCCCGGCCAGGCATGACGCAGCAATTGCGCACGCTGCTGCGGGCGCAGCTCGCGAACCGGCAACCCGTGGCGCTCGGCGGCGGTTTCGCCGAAGTGCCGGAACAGCAGCAGCAGGTCCTCGCTGCGCTCGCGCAGGGGCGGAATACGCAGCGGTGCGACGTTCAGCCGGTAATAGAGGTCGGCGCGGAAGCGGCCCTGATCGGCAGCCAGGCGCAGATCCTCCTTGGTGGCGGCGATCACGCGGATATCCAGGCTGATGGTCTGGTTGCCGCCCAGCCGCTCGACCACACGTTCCTGCAACATGCGCAGCAGCTTGACCTGCACGTCGAGGCTCATGCTCTCGATCTCGTCGAGGAACAGGGTGCCGCCGTTGGCGAATTCGAACTTGCCGATGCGGCGTTTCTGCGCGCCGGTGAAGGCGCCGGCCTCGTGGCCGAACAGCTCGCTTTCCACCACCGACTCGGCCAGCGCACCGGCGTTGATGGCGACGAAGGGGCCGTTGCGCCGGCTCGACAGGTCATGCAGCGCGCGGGCGACGACCTCTTTGCCTGCGCCCGTTTCACCAAGGATCAGCACGTCGGCCTGAGTGCCGGCCAGCGCGCCGATCTGTTCACGCAGTCGCTGCATCGCCGCTGACTGACCGAGCAGGCGCGCCGACAATTGCTGGCGGTCGGCCAGGGCCAGACGCAGGCTGCGGTTGTCCAGCACCAGCTGGCGCAGGGCCAGGGCGCGGCGCACGCTGTCGAGCAGGGCTTCGCTGGGGAAGGGTTTTTCCAGAAAGTCATAGGCGCCGGCACGCATGGCCTGCACCGCCAGCTGGATATCGCCGTGGCCGGTGATCAGCAGCACCGGCAGCTCGGCGTCGTGGCTTTGCAGTTGTTGCAGCAGTTGCAGGCCATCGATGCCCGGCATGCGGATATCGCTGACCACCACGCCCGGCCAGTCCGCCGGCAGTCGCGCCGTCAGGTTGCGTGCGTCGTCCAGATCGAGCACGCGCAGGCCGGCCAGATCGAGGGTCTGGCTGAGTGCCTTGCGCAGATAGGGGTCGTCGTCGATCAGCAGCACCTGGGTCCGGGAATCGATCTGGCTCATGCGGTTCAGTCCTCGCTCGGAAAGGTCACGCCCGGATCGGCGCTGCGCAGGTAAAGACATAACTGGGCGCCGCCTTCGGGATGGTTGGCCAGGGTCAGCTCGCCATCCAGGGCGCGGGCAAGGGTATCGCAGATGGCCAGACCCAGGCCCAGGCCCTGGGTGCTGGTCTTGGTGGTGAAGAAGGGCTCGCGGGCGCGTTGCAGGGCCTCGGCGCTGAAGCCGGGACCGTTGTCGCGCAGGGTCAGCAGGATGCCTTCTTCGTGTCGCTCGGCACGCAGCCAGATACGTCGCCCCGGTGGTCGCTCGTTCAGTGCATCGAGGGCATTGGCCAGCAGATTGGACAGAATCTGCCGCAGCCGTGTCTCGCCGGCCTGGACCCAGAGGGTCGCCTCCGGCAGATCGCGGATCAGCTCGACCCCCATGCCTTGGCGGCGCTTGGCCAGCAGCGCCAGGGCATCGTCCAGCGCCGGCTGCAGCGCTACCCGCTCGGGCGCATGGCGGTCGCGGCGGGCGAAGGCGCGCAGGTGGGCAATGATCGAGGCCATGCGCGCGGTGAGTTCGCTGATCAGCCGGAGGTTGTCACGCGCCTCGTCGTTGCGCTGCTGGTCGAGCAGTACCCCGGCATTGTCGGCATAGCTGCGGATGGCGCCCAGCGGCTGGTTGAGCTCGTGGCTGATGCTGGCGCTCATGGTACCCAGCGCCGACAGCTTGCCGGCCTGCAGCAGTTCGTCCTGGGCGCGGACCAGTTCCTGCTGGGCCTGCTCACGTTCCAGGACTTCCTGCTTGAGACGGCTGTTGAGTGCCTCCAGGTCCTGGGTGCGCTCCTGCACGCGGCGTTCCAGCTGCTGTCGTGCTCTGGCATCCAGGGCGATGCGTTCAAGGTAATGTCGCCGCCGCTGCATCCACAGGCCGACCAGCAGCAACAGTGCGGCGAGGGTGGCGCCGCCGATGGCCACCACGGTGCGTACCGGGCGTTCGAGCAGGGTGATGGGGGCGAGGATGCGTACCGTCCAGCCGGTTTCCTTCAGTTCGCGGCTCTGGATCAGCCAACGTTCGATATCCAGCGTCAGGGGCTGTGGCGTGATTGTCGGGTAGGGCTGGTCGAAGGCGATCTGCTCGCGTTCTTCGGCATCCAGGGCGCGGCTGGCACGGAAGCGCCAGTCGGGGCGGGAGGTGAGAATCACCACGCCGAAACTGTCGGTAACCAGCAGTTGCTCGGGGGCATTGCCCCAGAGCGTTTCGGTGTGGTCCAGATCGACCTTGACCACCAGTACGCCGAGAGTGCCCTCATCGTCGCGTACCGCCGCACCGAAATAGTAGCCGCGCTTGCCGGAAGTGTTGCCCAGACCGTAGAAGCGCCCGAGCTGGCCCTCCATCGCCTGGCGGAAATAGGGGCGGAAGGCGAAGTTGCGGCCAATGAAGCTGTCTTCGGCATCCCAGTTGGAGGTGGCCAGGGTCAGCCCGTTGGTATCCATCAGATAGATGACGTCGGCACCCGTCTGCTGGCGCAGCCGGTTCAGCAGGCGATTGGCCTGATCGGTCAGGGCGGGGCTTTGGCTGTCACGCAACAGGCTGCGCAGGTCCGGCAGGTCGCCGAGAATGCGCGGCAGCACCTCGTATTGGCGCAGGGTGCCGAGCAGGTTGGCGACGTAGAGGTCCAGGGTCTGGCGGTTCTGTTCGATCCGTTCGTTGCGGTAATAGCGCTCGGCCAGCTGTTGCAACGGCCACAGCAGCGGCGCGAGCAGCAGCGTCAGCAACGCCAGGTTGCGCCAGCGTGGGCGACGGAGGGATTCGGGTGGAGTCATGCGGATGCGCCTGGGATTCGCGCACATTATGCACACTCAGGGCTGCATGGGAGCCACGACTTGTCAGGCGTTCTGGATAGCCTGCATGCCGTGTGCGGCGGCCTGGGGGCTGCGTGGGCTGGACAGGCAGTCCTGTAGCGCCGCTTCCCAGTCGGGGAGCTGGAGGTTCCAGTCGTGTTGCAGCTGAGCGCAGTCCAGGCGTGAATTGAGTGGGCGCTGGGCGGCGGTCGGGTAGTCCTTGGAGGCAATCGGTTCGAGCCTGGCGCGTAACCGGTCCTGTTGCTTGAGGTGTTCGGCAATGCTGCAGGCGAAGCCGTACCAGGAGGTTTCGCCGGTGGCGGACAGGTGATACAGGCCGCTGAGACTGCCCTTGCCGGTGCGCCACTGCTGCACGATCCCGGCAGTGGCCGTGGCGATGCTGCCGGCCCAGGTCGGCGCGCCGATCTCGTCGTCGACGATCGACAGCGCGTCACGCTCCTGCATCAAGCGTTGCATGGTCAGCAGGAAGTTGCGCCCGTACAGCGAATAGACCCAGCTGGTGCGCAGGATCAGATGCTCGCCAGCGACAGCCTGGATGGCCTGTTCGCCGGCCAGCTTGCTCTCGCCATAGACGCTCAGCGGCGCAGTCTGATCATGTTCCTGATAAGGCGCGGGCTTGCGCCCATCGAATACGTAGTCGGTGGAATAGTGAATCAGCGGGACATCGAGGCGTGCTGCTTCTTCCGCCAGCACGCCGGGTCCTGTGGCGTTGACCGCGAAAGCCTGTTGGCGGTCGCTCTGCGCGGAATCGACGGCGGTATAGGCCGCCGCGTTGATGATCAGGTCGGGACGCAGCAGGCGCACCTGCTGGCGAATCTGCTCCGGTTCGGCCAGGTTCAGGGCCTGATGACCGAGTGCAAGCACCTTTCCTTCACCGGCGAGTGCCAGCTGCAGCTCTTGCGACAGTTGCCCCTTGCTGCCGGTGACCAGGATCTTCATGGAAAAAGTTCAACCTCACTCAGGCGTTTGCCTGCGATGTCCTTGGCGGACAACTGCGGCGATTCGTCGATGGGCCATTCGATACCCAGTTCGGGGTCGTTCCACAGCAGGCTGCGCTCATGCTCCGGCGCATAGTAGTCGGTGGTCTTGTAGAGAAACTCGGCACTCTCGCTGAGGACCACGAAGCCATGCGCGAAGCCTTCGGGAATCCACAGCTGGCGCTGGTTCTCGGCGCTCAGGCGGGTGCCGGTCCAGCGCCCGAAGCTCGGCGAGCTGCGGCGCAGGTCCACGGCCACGTCGAACACCTCGCCGGCCACCACCCGCACCAGTTTCCCCTGGGGTTGCTGGATCTGGTAATGCAGGCCGCGCAGCACGCCGCGCTGGGACTTGGAATGGTTGTCCTGGACGAAACTGCGCGTGAGCCCGGTCGCCGCCTCGAAGGCTGCGGCGTTGAAGCTCTCGTAGAAGAATCCGCGCTCGTCGCCGAAGACCTTCGGCTCGATGATCAGCACATCGGGAATGCTGGTTTCGATGACCTTCATGGGTGTTCCCCGGCGATCTTGAACAGGTACTGGCCATAGCCGGTCTTGCCCAGCGCATCGGCGCGGCGCAGCAGCTGCTCGCGGTCGATCCACTTGTGCTGGTAGGCGATTTCCTCCAGGCAGGCGACCTTCAGGCCCTGGCGATGCTCGATGGTCTGCACATACTGCGAGGCTTCCAGCAGGCTGTCGTGGGTGCCGGTGTCGAGCCAGGCGAAGCCGCGACCGAAACGCTCGACGTTGAGGTCGCCACGCCTGAGGTAGGCATTGTTGACGTCGGTAATCTCCAGCTCGCCGCGCGGCGAGGGCTTGATCGACTTGGCGATCTCGATCACGTCGTTGTCGTAGAAGTACAGACCGGTGACCGCATAGCTGGACTTGGGCTGCTGCGGCTTTTCCTCGATGGACAGCGCCTTGCCGTTCTCGTCGAAGTCGATCACGCCGAAGCGCTCGGGGTCCTTGACCCAGTAGCCGAACACCGTGGCGCCGCTTTTCTGCGCCGAGGCGCGCTGCAGCTTCTCGGTGAAATGCTGGCCGTGGAAGATGTTGTCGCCGAGGATCAGGCACACCGAATCGTCGCCGATGAATTGCTCGCCGATCAGGAAGGCCTGGGCCAGGCCGTCCGGCGAGGGCTGCTCGGCATAGCTGAAGCTGACCCCGAACTGGCTGCCGTCGCCCAGCAGGTTGCGGTACTGCGGCAGGTCCTGTGGTGTGGAGATGACCAGGATCTCGCGGATGCCGGCGAGCATCAGCACCGAGATCGGATAGTAGGCCATGGGTTTGTCGTAGATCGGCAGCAGCTGCTTGGATACCCCGAGGGTGATCGGGTGCAGCCGGGTGCCGGAGCCGCCGGCGAGGATGATTCCCTTCATGCGATGTTCTCCAGGGCGCCGAGGCGCTCACGTTGATAGCTGCCATCCTGTACGCGACGGCACCATTCGAGGTTGTCCAGATACCACTGCACGGTCTTGCGCAGGCCGGTCTGGAAGGTTTCCTGCGGGACCCAGCCCAGCTCGCGCTCGATCTTGCCGGCATCGATGGCGTAGCGCAGGTCGTGGCCGGGGCGATCCTTGACGAAGGTGATCAGGTCTTCATAGCGCGCCACGCCTTCGGGCTTGCTCGGCGCCAGCTCTTCCAGCAGCGCGCAGATGCCGCGCACCACGTCGATGTTCTTCTGCTCGTTGTGGCCGCCGATGTTGTAGGTCTCGCCGACCTTCCCTTCACTGACCACCTTGAACAGCGCACGGGCGTGATCCTCGACGTAGAGCCAGTCACGCACCTGGGCGCCGTCGCCGTAGACCGGCAGCGGCTTGCCATCCAGCGCGTTGAGGATCACCAGCGGGATCAGCTTCTCGGGGAAGTGATAGGGGCCGTAGTTGTTCGAGCAGTTGGTGATCAGCACCGGCAGGCCGTAGGTGCGCTGCCAGGCACGGACCAGATGGTCGGACGAAGCCTTGCTCGCAGAATAGGGCGAGCTGGGCGCGTAGGGCGTGGTCTCGGTGAACAGGTCGTCGACGCCGTGCAGGTCGCCGTACACCTCGTCGGTGGAAATGTGATGGAAGCGGAAGGCTTCACGACGGCCTTCCGGCAGGCTCTGCCAGTAGGCGCGGGCAGCTTCCAGCAACTGGTAGGTGCCGACGATGTTGGTCTGGATGAACTCGGCCGGACCGTCGATGGAGCGATCGACATGGGATTCGGCGGCCAGGTGCATGATGGCGTCCGGCTGGAACTCCAGCAGCGCTTCGCTGACCCGCTCGCGGTCGGCGATGTCGGCCTGCAGGAACTGATAGCGCGTATCGCCATCCACGTGCGCCAGGGATTCGAGATTGCCGGCGTAGGTGAGTTTGTCCAGGTTGAGCACGCTGTGCCCGGTGTCGCGAATGAGATGACGGATCAGGGCCGAACCGATGAAACCGGCTCCGCCGGTGACGAGAATACGCATGATGGGTGGACTTCCTTGGCGTGTTGCAGGGCGGCAGGTTCTAGCATGTCGGCTGATAGACCGGTTGAGCAGGCAAAAATTCCGAAACTGCAGATGGCGGCGCTCTGCGCGCGACGTATTTAGCATAACAGGCGCCAATCCTCCGCAATGATGGCGAACTTGCATCGGTGTGTCGGCGACGGCAAGCTGTCTGGTATTTGAGCGAAGCGGCTTTGATTGTCGGCAAGAAAAACAAAGGAGTGCATACCCTGCCACTCGATTCGGATTTTCAGGGCGTTGCGCCCCCGCCCGGCCTCGGGGTGGCCGAGGCCAGCCTGGCGACCATCCTCGACCGCCTCGATGCGTTGGTGTACGTGGCGGACATGGACAGCCACGAGCTGCTGTACGTCAACGCTTACGGTCGCCAGAAATGGGGTGATTTCCATGGGCGCAGGTGCTGGCAGGTGCTGCAGGACAACCAGGATGGCCCCTGCGGCTTCTGCAGCAATTCCCGGCTGCTGGATGTCGATGGCAAGCCTTCCGGCGTGCATGTCTGGGAATTTCAGAACACCCGCAATGGCCACTGGTATCAATGTCGTGACCAGGCCATCGAATGGACTGACGGGCGCATCGTGCGGCTGGAGATCGCCGCCGACATCACTGATCGCAAGCGCATGGAGCAGGCGCTGGAAAAGGCGGTTGCTCGTGCCGAGGCGCTGGCACGAACCGACGAGCTGACCGGGCTGAACAACCGTCGAGCCTTCTTCGACCTGGGCGAGCGCTTCTGCCGGCGTGCGCGTGCCGGTTATCCGGTCGCTGTGCTGATGTTCGATGTCGATCATTTCAAACATATCAATGACACCCACGGCCATGCTGCCGGCGATGCCTTGCTGCGCGCCATTGGTCAGCGGTTGCCGCCCCTGCTGCGCCCGGGGGATGTCTTGGGTCGCATGGGTGGCGAGGAGTTCGCGGTGCTGCTGCCGGATACGCGCATGCAGCAGGCCTGGGCGATTGCCGAGCGCCTGCGCGCCGATATCGAATCGCTGGTGGTCGAGTGCGAGGGGCGCTCGCTTGGCTGCACCGCAAGCTTTGGCGTGGCGGTGCACGAGCATGAGGCGGTCTGCCTCGATACGTTGCTGGGCGAGGCCGACCAGGCGCTGTTGCAGGCCAAGCGCTCCGGGCGCAATCGTATCCAGACGGCGGCTTGTGCGGAGCCTTCTTAGCGCAGCGACTTGCGCAGCCGCGACAGGGCGCCGACGAAGAAGGCGCTGCCAATCACTGCCAGCGCCAGCAGCTGCGGCCAGACGATGTTGATCCCGGCGCCGCGAAACAGGATCGCCTGGGCCAGTTCGACGAAGTGTGTGGTCGGTGCCGCCAGCATGATGTGCTGCACTGCCTCCGGCATGCTTTCGCGCGGGGTCATGCCGCCGGAAAGGATCTGCAGCGGAATCAGCACCAGGATGATCAGCAGGCCCAGCTGCGGCATCGAGCGCGCCAGGGTGCCGAAGAAGATGCCGATGGAGGTGGTGGCGAACAGGTGCAAAGCGGCGCCGCCCATGAACAGCAGGATCGAACCCTGGATCGGCACCTGCAGCCAGCCTTCGACGACGAGGCGCAGGGCGAAGGCTGAGGCCAGCAGCACCACCAGCCCCATCGACCAGACCTTGGCCGACATGATCTCGAAGGGCGTCACCGGCATCACCAGCAGGTGTTCGATGGTGCCGTGCTCGCGCTCGCGGATCAGCGCGGCGCCGGTGAGGATGATCGAGAGCATGGTGATCTGGTTGATCACTTCGTTCACCGCGCCGAACCAGGCGCGCAGCAGGTTCGGGTTGAAGGCCGTGTGCACCACCGCCCGCACGGGATAGGCATCGACCTGGCGGTAGCGGCTGAGAAATTCCGCGACTTCGGCCGTGATGATCTGCTGGATGTGCCCGGCGCCGGTGAAGGCCTGGCTGATCTGGGTGGCGTCGACATTGAGCTGGATACTCGGCTGGCGCCCGGCGAGCAGGTCCTGCTGGAAGTTCGGCGGGATATTCAGCGTGAAGGTGTAGCGCGCGGCGTCCATGCCGCTGTCCATCGCGGCCAGGTCAATGGCTTTGGGTGGCAGGAAATAGGGCAGCTGGAAGGCGTTGACGATACGCGTCGAAGCCTGCGACTGGTCTTCGTCGATGATGCCGATGGTGGCGCGGTGCGGTGCCTCGGGCACGCCGGTGGCGCTGGAGTAGATACCCAGCGTGAAGGCGTAGACGATCAGCAACAGCAGCGCCGGGTCGCGGTACAGGCTGCGCAGCTCCTTGATGCCCAGTTGCAGGATGTTGGAAAGCTTCCTCATTTCACTTCTCCTGCTTTTTCAGGCCGGCGACGCTGAACAGGGTCAGCAGCGGAATCGCCAGCAGCAGGGGAATGAAATAGGGATACAGCTCCGCCAGCCCAAGGGATTTGGAGAACACGCCGCGGCTGATGATCAGGAAGTGACTGGTGGGGTAGATATTGCCGATGAAGGCGCTAGCGCCCTCCATGGCAGAGATCGGATGCATCAGGCCGGAAAACTGTACCGCCGGCACCAGGGTGGCGATGGCGGTGCCGAAGATGGCTGCGATCTGGCTGTTGAGGATTGACGACATCAGCAGGCCCAGCGCAGTGGCGCAGATGACATAGAGCAGCGCACCGAGCGTCAGCGTCAGCAGGCTGCCCTTGACCGGCACGCCGAAGACCAGCACCGCCAGCGCCACCAGCATGAAGAAATTGATCATGCCCAGGGCGATATAGGGCAGTTGCTTGCCGAGCAGGAATTCCAGGCGCGTCACCGGTGTGACGTAGAGGTTGGTGATCGACCCCAGCTCCTTCTCACGCACCACGCCGAGGGCGGTGAGCATCGCCGGGATCAGCATCAGCAGCAGCGGAATCACCGCCGGCACCATCGCTGGCAGGCTCTGTACGTCCGGGTTGTAGCGGTAGCGCAGGGCGATATCCACCGGGCTGCCAGCCTCGTGGCCGGCCTCGCGCGCCAGTTGCTGCAGGTAGCTCAGGTGGATGCCCTGTACGTAGCCCTTGATGGTGTCGGCGCGCATGGGCATTGCGCCGTCGATCCAGAAGCCCACTTCAGGCGGGTTGCCGCGTTTCAGGTCGCGTCCGAAATTCGGTGGGATTTCCACCGCCAGGCTGATCTGGCCGCTACGCATGCGCTGCTCCAGTTCGCCATAGTCGTGCAGCGGCGCGCGTTCGCTGAAGTAACGTGAGCCGGCGATGTTCTGCACATAGGCCTGGCTGGTGGTGGTCTGGTCGCGGTCGAGCACCGCGAAGCTGAGGTTTTCCACGTCCATGTTGATGCCGTAGCCCATGATGAACATCAGCATCAGGGTGCCCAGCATGGCCAGGGTGGCGCGAATCGGGTCGCGGCGCAGCTCCATCGCTTCGCGTCCGCTGTAGCTGAGCAGGCGTTGCAGGCTGAAGCGTGATTGCCGTGCGGCGGCATCGCTGGCGATCGGTTCGGCCTGGAGCGTCTGCGGCGTGGCATTGGTGGCTGGCCCTTCGCCGGTGGCGTCTTCCAGATAGGCGATAAAGGTCTGTTCCAGCGTCGGCAGGCCGCGCTTGGCCATCAGCGCGCGGGGCGAGTCGCTGTCGAGTACGCGCCCGGCATGCATCATCGACATGCGGTCGCAGCGCAGCGCCTCGTTCATGAAGTGGGTGGAGATGAAGATGGTCACGCCATCATCGCGTGACAGCCGGATCAGCAGCGCCCAGAAACCGTCGCGTGCCACCGGATCGACGCCGGAAGTAGGCTCGTCGAGGATCAGGATTTCCGGTTTGTGGATCACCGCCACCGCCAATGACAGACGCTGACGGACACCCAGCGGCAGATCGTTGGGCAGGCTGTCGGCGACCGACTCCAGGCCGAAACGCGTCAGCATCTCGCGTATCCGCTCGGCATGCTGGTTTCTGGGGATGTGGAACAGCCGTGCGTGCAGTTCAAGGTTCTGCACGACGCTCAACTCGCCATACAGCGAGAAGGCCTGCGACATGTAGCCGACCCGGCGGCGGGTGTCGATATCGCGCGGGTCCACCGGCTGGCCGAACAGGAAGGCCTCGCCCTCGCTGGCGGGCAACAGACCGGTGAGCATCTTCATGGTGGTGGTCTTGCCGCAGCCGTTGGAGCCGAGAAAGCCGAAGATTTCCCCGCGCTCGATGCGAAAGCTCACCTTGTCCACCGCGACGAAATCGCCGAAACGCAGGGTCAGGTCGTGGGCCTCGATGGCGCTTTCCGGCTCGCCGCCGGCCTGCTGGCGCGGCGGAATCACCAGCGCGCGGTGGTCGCGGCGCTTTTCTTCCGGCAGCAGGGCGATGAAGGCGGCTTCCAGATCATCGCTGCCGGTACGGTTCAGCAGTTCGGCGGGAGTGCCGGTGGCCAGCATGCGACCTTCGTCCATGGCCACCAGCCAGTCGAAGCGTTGCGCCTCGTCCATGTAGGCGGTGGCTACCAGCACGCTCATCTGTGGGCGATTCTGGCGAATGCGGGCGATCAGTTCCCAGAACTGGTTGCGCGCCAGCGGGTCGACGCCAGTGGTGGGCTCATCGAGGATCAGCAGGTCGGGGTCGTGGATCAGCGCGCAGCACAGGCCGAGCTTCTGTTTCATGCCGCCGGAGAGCTTGCCCGCCGGGCGTTCGGTGAAGGCGGCCAGGCCGGTACTGTGGGTGAGGTCGGCGATGCGCCGCTGGCGCTCCTCGGCATCCTGGCCGAACAGCCGGCCGAAGAAGTCCAGGTTCTCGAATACGGTGAGGGTCGGGTAGAGATTCTTGCCCAGGCCCTGCGGCATGTAGGCGATGCGCGGACAGACCCGGCGGCGATGCGCGGCATCGGCCATGTCGCCGTCCAGCACCTGCACCCGGCCCTGCTGCAGCCGTCGCGCACCGGCGATCAGCGCCAGCAGGCTGGACTTGCCGACGCCATCCGGGCCGATCAGGCCGACCATGCAGCCTGCCGGCAACGCCAGGCTCAGGTCGTCGAGAGCAAGGGTTCTGCCGTAGCGCAGGGTCAGGTTTGCGACCTGCGCCACTGGCGTTGCGTCCGGCGTCATGGCGCTACGTTGACGCGCAGGTGTTCGGGCCATTCGGCATCGGCGTCGAGCTTGAGGTAGGCCATGCCGGGCAGGCCGGTCTTGACCTGGTCCATGTGCTTGCTCAGCAGTTCGGGATCGAGCCGTGCCTTGACCCGGAACATCAGCTTCTCGCGCTCGCTCTCGGTCTCGACGGTCTTGGGCGTGAACTGCGCGACGCTGGCCACGTAGCTGACCTTGGCCGGGATTACGTATTGCGGCGCCGCATCGATCACCAGATGCACGTCGGCGCCGATGGCGACGCGGCCCGCTTGTCGCTCTGGCAGAAAGAAGGTCATGTAGACATCGGCCAGATCGACCAGGTTGAGCAACTTGCCGCCGGCACCCAGCACCTCGCCGGGCTGGGTCACACGGTACTGCACGCGGGCGACGCGATCGCTCTTCAGCTCGCTGTCACGGATATCCGCCTGCAGCCGGGCGACGCTGGCCTGGGCCGCTTCGACCGCCGATTGCGCCTCGATCACCTGAGATTTCGCCGCGGCAATCCCTGCCTCTGCCGACAGCACCTGCGAGCGTGCCGCCGCCAGGGCGGCCTGGGCGCTCTGCATCGCCGCCAGATCATCATCGAGCTGCTGGCGTGCCATGGCGTTGCGCGCCACCAGGGTTTCGGTGCGCTGGTGGCGCTTCTGCGCGGCGGTCAGTTCGGCGCGGCGCTGATGCACCACAGCCTCGGCGGTGGCCTTCTCGCTTTCGCGCATGGCGACCATGGACTGCGCAGTGAGGATGGCATTCTCGGCCTGGCGCACCTGGGCGCGGGCCTGGTTGAGTTGCGCCAGCAGCACCTCGGTATCCATGCGTGCGAGCACCTGGCCCGGCTGGACGAAGTCGCCCTCATCGACATTGATTTCCAGCACGCGCCCGGCCAGCTTGGTCGCCACGTCGATCTCGGTGGCCTCGATGCGTCCGTTGCCGCTGGCGAAGCTATCGCCCAGGCCGCTGGGGCGCAGTTCGTTCCAGATCAGCACGGCGATGACGGCGATAACGCCGCCGATGGCCAGAAACCTGAGGATTCGTGCCTGGTTCATGATCACTCCGCTTGGCCTGATGGTCGGACCCATTGTGCAGCAGGGCCGACAGCGGCATGTTCATCTGGATCAATTTCGGTGCACTCCATGAACATTCTGCGAGCCCTGGTTGCGAGCCGGCTCGGTCCGGGGTGCGCCGGTCGTTATCGGGTCAGCTTGCGTGCCTGCTCGAAGGTCCAGTCGAGCAGTTCGCGGCTCAGGTCGTCACTGGCCCGGCCAAAGGCCTCGACCACGCTTTCGACGCTGGGATCGGCGCTGGGCTGGCGAATCTCGAAGCGACGGTTGCCCAGGGTCTGGTGGTTGTGCTGGCTGACAAGGCGCACATCGAGGCGGATCACCACCTGCGGCGCGCCATCGACGTAGACGCTCTGGAAGGCGCGCAGGTCGCTGTGCAGGGCCAGATCGGCGGGCAGGTTGTCGTCCTCGTTGCTCACCGAAGGCATGCGACCGTCATGCTGGAAGGCTTCGATCAGGCGGTCGCGCAGCAGCGCGGGCGCGGCATCGCTCCAACGCGCGCCCTGGTAGGCGCTGATCTCGTTGCCTTGTGGGACCACGGCAATGCGTGGGCTGGACAGAATGCGGCTGGCTTGCGGCGTATTGATGCGCAGTGCGTATGGCTGCGCCTGTTGCTCGACCGGCGTCGGTGCCAGGTCGCTGGTCGGCAGCAGGAAGATCCGCAGCGGTTCGGGCGAAGGCAGTATCGAGCAGGCCGAAAGCAACGCCAGGAATCCGCCCAGCAGGACGAGGCGAGAAGGTGAGTGAAGTCGAATGCTCATGGGGTGAACTCCTGCAGTCTTTCACGTCCGAGCAGGAAGCCGCTCGGGTTGTCTTCCAGGCGCTGGGTGACGCGGCGCAGGGCGCCGAGGGTGCTGCGCAGCTCGTTGATCGCCGGCCCCAGTTCGTTGAAACCCTGCAGGCCGTTGTTCAGCGCGCCCTCGTTCTCGGTCAGGAGCTGGTCGAGGCGGGCGGTGCTGCGATTCAGGGCATTCATCGATTGCGCGGCGCTGTCGAGGACGCTGCGGCCCTGGTCGTCGAGCAGGCCGTTGGCGTTGTGCGCCAGGCTGGAAAGCTCGCTCATCAGGCCATTGGCCTGCTGGCTGAGCTGGCCGAACTGCTCCAGTGCGCGGCCAATGTCGCCGCGCTGCTCGGACAGCACGCTGGTGGCCTGTTCCAGGTGTTCCAGGGTACGCGACAGGCGCGTGGTGTTTTCCTCGGAGAAGATCTGGTTGGCGCTGAGCAGCAGGTTGTTGATGTTGCTCATCAGGTCTTCACCGTTTTCCAGCAGTGCGCTGAGCGAGGAGGGGTCGGCGATGATCAGCGGCGGATCGTCACGCGAGCCTTCCAGGCGCGGGCTTTCCGGCGTACCGCCGTGCAGCTGGATGACCATGCTGCCGGTGATGTTGGCCAGCGCCAGACGCGCCTGGGTGTCGGTCTTGATCGGTGTGCCGCCATATACGCGAATACGGGCGCGGACCTTGCGCGGGTCCTCGGGGTCGAGCCACAGCTCGGTGACGTCACCGACCTTGATGCCGCTGTATTCAACCGAGTTGCCTGTGGACAGGCCGCTGACCGCCTGCCTGAAGCCGACGTCGTAATAGCTGTATTCGCGGTCCATGCTCGACTTGCCCAGCCAGAGGGCGAAGAGCAGCGCGCAACCGACCGCGATCACGGTGAAGAGTCCGATCAGGACATGATGGGCACGGGTTTCCATTTCAACTCTCCAACTTTTGCGCGGCATCCTGCGCGGCGCGGCCACGTGGGCCGTGAAAATATTCGCGAATCCAGGCGTCGTCGGTGGCGGCGACGGCGGACAATGTATCGACCACCAGCACACGTTTCTGCGACAGCACCGCGACGCGGTCGCAGATGGTGTAGAGCGTATCCAGATCGTGGGTCACGAGGAACACGCTCAGGCCCAGGGCGTCGCGCAGGGTCAGGATCAGCTGGTCGAAGGCCGCCGCGCCGATGGGGTCGAGGCCGGCGGTGGGCTCGTCGAGAAACAGCACCTCCGGGTCCAGCGCCAGCGCACGGGCCAGGGCGGCGCGCTTGACCATGCCGCCGGACAGCTCGTCGGGGTATTTGCAGGCGGCGTCGGGCGGCAGACCGGCCAGGGCCAGTTTCTGCCGGGCCAGGTGTTCGGCATCGGCGCGCTTGAGCCCGGCGTGCTCGATCAGCGGCAGAGCGACGTTTTCCTGCAGGTTCAGCGAGGTGAACAGGGCGCCGCGCTGGAACAGCACGCCGAAGCGCCGCTCGATCTGCGAACGGCGCCGGGTAGGCAGTTTCAGCAGGTTTTCACCGAAAACCGTGACGCTGCCGGCGTTGGGCTGGCGCAGGCCGACGATGCTGCGCAGCAACACCGACTTGCCGGTGCCGGAGCCGCCGACCACACCGAGGATTTCTCCGCGGCGGATGTCCAGGTCGAGGTTGACGTGCACCGCCTGACTGCCGAAACGGTTGACCAGGCCTCTGACCTGAATGACGGGTTCGTCCGCTTTCACCAGCCCATCTCCATGAAGAACAGTGCGGCGACGGCATCGATCAGGATCACCATGAAGATCGACTGCACCACGCTGGAGGTGGTGTGCTCGCCCACCGACTGTGCGCTGCCGCTGGCCTTGAAGCCTTCCAGGCAGCCGATCACGGCGATCAGGAAGGCGAATACCGGCGCCTTGCCCAGGCCGACCAGGAAATGGCTGATGGAAATGTCGCGCTGCAGGATGTTGAAGAACATCGCCGGCGAGATATCCAGCGCCAGCGAGCACACCACCAGCCCGCCGATGATGCCGCTGAGCATGCCGATGAAGGTCAGGATCGGCAGGGTGATCAGCATCGCCAGCACCCTGGGCAGCACCAGCAGCTCGATGGGGCTCAGGCCGATGGCGCGGATAGCGTCGATTTCCTCGTTGGCCTTCATCGCGCCGATCTGCGCGGCGAAGGCGCTGGCGGTGCGCCCGGCGAGCAGGATCGCCGCGAGCAGCACGCCGAACTCGCGCAGGAAGGAAAAGGCTACCAGGTTGACCGTGTAGATGGTCGCGCCGAAATCGGCCAGCACCGTGGCGCCGAGAAAGGCCACCACCGCGCCGACCAGGAAGGTCAGCAGCGCGACGATGGGGATAGCGTCCAGGCCGGTCTGCTCGATATGCGCGACCAGCGCCGTGATACGCCAGCGCCGGGGATTCCAGAAACTGCTGAAGAGGGTCTGCAGGGTCAGGCCGATAAAGCCGAGCAGGGCGCGTTGCTGGTTCCAGAGCCCGGCCAGGGTGCCGCCGATATGCGCCAGAACATCGGCCAGGCCGTTGGTTTTAGGCGCCAGGCTGGCCGGCGGCTGGTCCATGGCGCTGGCCAGGGTGCGCAGCAGCGCCTGGCGCTCGAGGGGCAACTGTGGCGCCCATTCATCCAGCTGTGCGATGCGCGCCGGGCCGAGCAGCTCCACCAGCAGCCCGGCGCCGGCGGTATCCAGCTCGCCCAGCCCGTCGAGATCGACTGCTTGTGCGTCATCGAGCGGCGGCGCGGCTCGCTCGATCTCGCGCTTGAGCGCGGCGTAGTGGGCGAGTGTCCAGTCGCCGAGAATCGACAGTCGCGTCGGTTGCCCTGGGTCTGCAGGTTGGCGCTGAAGCTGGCCAGGTAGCGAAGGCGGTTGCGGCATCGAAAAGGCGGTCTCTGAAGGCGTCGAGCTGATCCTAGCAGCTTGGCACACCGGGAGTCTTTGCGCTTTGTAGCCTGCCGGTGTCTGCGGTTTGCGTAGGGTGTCGTGAGCCGACAGGGTAGCGATCAGCGTTTGGGCCTGATGGTGGCGGCGGCACCGGCGGAGGCAACGATGATGGCGGCCACTGCCAGCCATTGCCCCCAGAGCAGCCGCTCGCCGAGAAACGCCAGACCGCATAGCGCGGCGACGGCGGGCTCCAGGCTCATCAGGATGCTGAAGGTGCGTGCCGGCAGGCGGGTCAGGGCGATCATTTCCAGGCTATAGGGCAGTGCCGAAGAGAGCACCGCGACGCCCAGTGCGATGGGCAGCAGATCCACCGACAGCAGATCGCCACCGGCATGCCAGACGCCTATGGGCAGCACCAGCAGGGCGGCGATCCAGGTGCCGAGGGCGACGGTGTGGCGACCATGTTCGGTGCCTGCCTTCTGCCCGAAGATGATGTACAGCGCCCAGCACACGCCAGCGCCGAGTGCCAGGGCCGCGCCGCCGGGGTCGATGGCATGCTGCGTGGCGCCGGTTGGCAGCAACATCCACAAGCCGCTGATGGCCAGAATGACCCAAATGAAATCCAGCAGGCGGCGCGACGAAAACAGCGCCAGGGCCAGCGGGCCGGTGAACTCCAGGGCGACCGCGATGCCGAGGGGAATGCTCTGCAGCGACATGTAGAACATCAGGTTCATGCCGCCCAGCGCCAGGCCATAGGCCAGCAGGGGCCGGCATTTGCGCAGGTCCAGCCGTGCTCGCCAGGGTTGCATCACCAGCGACAGAATGATTGCCCCGAGTACCAGGCGCAGGGCCGTGGCCCCTTCGGCGCCAACCAGCGCGAACAGGTTCTTGGCCAGGGATGCGCCGCTCTGGATCGAAACCATGGCCACCACCAGCAGAGCGATGGGGGCGAGAAGGGCGCTGAGTGGCATGAGGCTGTCCTGATCGGTTTAAAAAAGGGACGGGTTTACCATGACCATGTCCCTGTTGGCTGTTACGGATGGACGTCCCCCTGTAAGAACGGGCCATGCCCGCGAACAAAGCTCACGCTTCGGTGCGGAATCACTGCGCGGGCATGGATTCCCCCTCCTGAGGACTTGCAGAACGCAGCTGCACTTCGGGCAATACTATTGGGACATGGCCTTTCCTGTTGACCAAGCCCTTTTCCCTTCTGTTCTCGGCATTATCGCCCGAGCCTTGGGGGCAGGGCGCGCCGGGATGTTGCCGGCACGTCGAGTGCATGTCGCGGGATGAAACTATCGCGGGCATTCGACCTCAATAGCGGGCAGCATCGACATGCAGACGGGCGAGGGGCTGATCGCCGGCGGCCTCGTCAGTATCCTTGTCCTGTTTTCCGGACTTTTAGCCATCAACCATAGCGAGCCTCCGCTTTGCCCCTGTATTTCTTCCGTATAGTGCCCTTCCTCGTCGTACTGGCGGTCATTCTGTTCAGCGGGCTGAAGCCCGAGCCGGTGCCGCAGGTATTCGAGCAGCAGGACAAGCTGCATCACCTGCTCGGCTTCGCCGCGCTGATGTTTACCCTGCGCCTAGCGTTCCCGCAATGGCGGGTGCTCTGGGCAATAACGGCGAGCCTCTCCGCCGCCGTACTGATCGAGCTGGCGCAGAGCCTGTTGCCCAATCGCTGGGCTTCGTTGGGCGATATGCTGGCCAATACGCTTGGCGTGCTGTTGGGCTGGGGCTGTTCGCACCTGGCGTACCAGTGGTATCTGCAGCGTATCGGTGTCGTGACCGATGCGGATGCGGATGCGCAGGAACGGGCAGAGCCTTTGCAAGGCGCGAGCCGGCACTGAAAAGTGAGCCCTCATACCTCGTAGGGCCGAACTCGTTCGGCCTTTGCCGATCCGTGGCTGAATGCATTCGACCCTACGAGTAGCCCGCGAACGGCTCATCAGGCCGCGCCGGCCCTCCGCTGTGTCTGCTGGCCTCGGCTGTGGGCGATGGGGTCGATCACCTCGAAGACGTCTTGCCACATCTGCCGCGACTGCTGCTTGAGCTGGCCGGCGCGGGACTGGATCAGCGTTCTGACCTGCTCATGCTGGTCCGTCACCAGATCGAGCTTGCGTCTGATCTGCGTGCTATCACTGGTGACCTCGATCAGCCCGTCCGGGAAACCGTAGTCCTCGAACAGCATCTGGTACTTGTGGCTCCAGCCGGTGGCCAGCGCCGGGACGCCCTGAGACAGTGCGCTGACCAGGCCGTGGAAGCGGCTGCCGAGGGTGCCGCTGCAGGCGCCGAGGATGCCCTTGATCTCCAGTGCGCCGCTTTCACGAATGATGTTGATGCCACCCACCGCCGCCGACAGTTGTTCCGCCAGGCGCAGGTCGTTCTGGCCTTCGTGAACCAGCACGAAAGGCCGGGCACCCTTTTCCTGCAGATAGCGGGTGCATTCGATCAGGAACGGCAGGTAGGCATCGCGTGTGGCCTGATCGGTCTTGTCCAGCATGCGGCAGTTGGGAACGATGCAGAAGCGGTTCTGCTCGGCATCGAAGTTTGCTGGCAATACGCCGCTGATCAGGTTGGTGAAGTCGGGGTACAGGCGGATGTTGTCCCGCTCGCCCACCAGTTGGGTCAGGTGTTCGTAGGAAATGCGTTCGCGCGGGAAGAGCAGGTCGACATGTTCGACCACGTTCTGCATCGCCGTGCGGATCTTCTCCGTACTGAATGGCCCCAGCGCCTGCGGCAGCAGGATCACGCGGGTGCCGTGCTTCGCCCAGCGCCTGGCCGACTGCGCCAGCTCGATGCTCGGCTCGTCGCCCCACTGGTCGCTGTAGGCGAAGCCGGCAGCGTCGATCACCACGTCGACTTCCTTGTCCAGTACCACGCCGTACATCTCGCGCAACGGGCGTGGCGCAAGCGTTGCCAGGCTGCCCCACTGGATGCCGTAGCGCCACAGCGAGGCCTTGGGATAGAAACCTAGCTGCACCAGCTTGCGGAACGGGTGGTCGGATTTCTCGGTGGTCGGGGCCATGACGAAAGTGGCGTCGGGGTAACGGGCCTTGAGTTGCTGCTGAGCGGCATGCAGCATCAGCTCGGCGCCTTTATTGACGAAGCCTGCCTTTCTGATCTCGATAATCATCATTTACCTCAGTTGAAAACAATCAGGTCTTGCTCGGTCTTCTTGTCCGAATAGGGGATCCCTCCAGTGGGGTCGGCGTAGCCCACCGCCAGCAGCATCACGGTGCGCTCGTGGTAGGCCAGGCCGAGTTTGTCTGCCAGCAGTCGTTCCTTTTCCTCGATGTCCGGCCAGTTGATCGGGCAGGTGGACAGGCCGATGGTCTCGAACGCCAGCATCAGTTGCATTGCCGCCAGCGAGCCGTCGATATAGATGACATGGCGGTCGCGTGCTTCGGGATAGGCGCCCAGGTCACCCACCACGGCGATCACGCAGGGCAGATTGTGGTGAAAGCCGCCGGTGCCGCTGGCGCAGTGGGCGACTTCGGCGGCCTTGTGCGGATCGTTGCTGACATGGAAGCGAAACGGCTGGCGGTTGCAGGCCGAGGGCGCCAGGCTGGCGGCCCGTACCGCCTGCTCGATCAGTTCCTGGGGGACCAACCGGTCCTGATACCAGCGCACCGAGCGCCGCCGCTGGAACAGCACCAGCAACTGTTCGTAGCTGATCGGGCAGGGCGGCAGCTGGTTGTGCGGATAGGGCACGCACTGGCCGGGTTCGTCCGGGCTTGGGGCGCGGGCGAAGATACCCTTTGCCGTATCGATGCGCGGCGTGCTTTCGACTGCGGCGAAGTAGGCGCCGAGCACGTCCCCGGCCCAGCGGCGCTGGCCATCGAAGGTTCCGCTCCGGGTGGCCCCGGCGTAGCAGTGAACCGTTTCGCCGATGTAATCCTCGGCGAACGTGCCGCGTCGTGGACGCATGATCAGGCCTTTCTCCAGGCGATGCACATTGCGCCGAAGCAAGGCGTCGTTCTCACCCTGACGGCGCAGCAGCCGGGCGTACTGCAGGCGTCCGAGCAGCACCGCACGGTGCTCGCGATCGAACTCGCGGCTGAGAAAGCAGTAGTACAGCGAAGCCAGAAAGCCATTTCCCGAACACAGCCGGACCAGCCCCAGGCGGACATTGTCGCGGGTGGCTTTGAGTGCTGATTTGATCGGCTCGGGCAGGATTCGGGCGAGGGACTTGAGGCTCATCGGATGGCTCCTGCGGTACTGAATGCATAGCGCAAAGGGCTGAAGAATGATTTGGTCATCATGTAGAACACAGGGCGGGTCTTCGGATGCGCCAGCAGGGCGATCCAGGACGCGATGGCGTAAGACATGACGGTCGCCAGTGCCGCACCTTCGCCGCCGTAGCGTGGAATCAGCAGCAGGTTGAGGCCGATATTGGCCAGCGCGCCCAGCCCCTGGGTGATCAGAGAAAACATCAGTGCGCCCTCGATCAGAATCCAGCGACTGAACAGCGCGCGCATGAAGATGAACACGCCGCCCCAGACATGAATGACCAGTATCGAGGCCGATTGTTGGTATTCGGCGCCGAACAGCAGCGAAATCAGCGGCTCGGCCACCAGCGTGACCAGGATGGCGACCGCCATGGCGAGGATGAACAGCATGTCGAACAGCTGCTGGAAACGCAGGTTGAAGCGCTTGGCATCGCTTGCGTGCAGCTTGATCAGCCGGGGAAAGAAGGATGCGACGATGGCCGTGGGCAGGAAATACCAGGCCTCCGACAGCTGTGTGGCGACGGCGTAAACCCCTACCGCCTCGGCTCCGGTCATCCACTTGAGCATGACCTGGTCGATCTTCATGTAGATCACCGCGAAGATCGAACCGAGATAAATGATCCAGCCCTGGCTGAGCAGCTCCTTGGCCTTGGCGAAGCTGGCCGTCCAGCTCGTCAGCGAGAGCCGCGTGGTGCCCTTGTAGAGCAGCGCCAGCAGCAGCGCGGCGAACAGGAACTGCGCGGCATGGGCGAAGGCGAAGGCCATGACACCGGCACCGGAGAGGATCAGCAGCAGCTTGATACCGGCGGCCAGCAGCATCGCGCCGGACTTGGCGATGGCCGGATACTTGGCCTGCACCTGCGACTGGAACCAGTACTCCACCACGTCGAAGGTCTGGAAGAAGATCGCCGAGGCGACGATCAAGAGCATCCAGAACGCGGTCCCGCCGATATCCTCGAACAGCAGCGCATAGAGCAGAACCAGGCCGAAGCCGAGGGTCATGCCGGATAGTTTCAGGACAAAGGTAGTACCCAGGGTTTCCGGGATAATGTCCGGCTTGCGCACTACCTCGCGCACCACCAGCCCGGCCAGTCCCATGTGCCCGGCGGAGGCGAAGATGGCCGTCATGGCAATCGCGTAGGAAAGCATGCCGAACTGCTCCGGCCCCAGATAGCGCGCCAGCAATACGGCCATGACAAAACCCACGCCGATGTGCAGCAGCCGCTCCGCCATCATCCACGAAGCGTTGAACAGGTAGAGCCTGACCTTGTTGAAAAGGGTTCGTACTACAGACATCCGGTTGCCCGGCTCCTTACGGCTGGCTCCGCGCTGAAAGGCGGCGACGCACAGCTGACCCCCTTTAGCACGGCATGTTCCGGCGTGCATTCGAACCGGATGTGTCTCCGCCGTCCGCCTGAAACTAAGCTGTCCAACGGCCATCAGCGCCCGGGCCGCGCACGCAAAGGGCTGCCGCAATGGGCGTGTCTGGCCAAGCACGAGGAAAGTGTGATCTCAGGGTTCGACAGGCGGTGAGGTGCCAGCCCTGTAAGTGCGCTGGTATGGGTCAATATCTGTTGGTGTTTCACTGCAATTCGCATCGAAACCTCAACCGGGCCAGAGTTGCTGCTGGCCCACCCCATAAACGAAAAAGGCCCACCTTGCGGTGAGCCTTTTTCGTTGTTTTGTATGGTGCCGGCACCAAGAGTCGAACTCGGGACCTACTGATTACAAGTCAGTATTACACACCTTTTATCAACAGCCTGCGTGGAAAATATTTCCATGCAAGAGTTCTTTTAAATGCCTGAATTAGCTAGGGATTAGCGTAATTACTGGCTTTCGTGGGTGAATATACGCGCTGTTCAATAAGTAGTCAAATCCCTACCCCAACCCTACCCCAAGGACTATAATCCCTACCCCAACCCTACCCCAAAAACGGTCAGGATTTCGGTATGAACACGCGCGTCGCCATGAATGAGCACACCCTCAAACGGCTTAAATTTGACCCGCAAAAAGGCCGTGTAGAATACCTCGATCCCCCCATGCCAGGGCACGGTACTTTTGGTGTGCGGGTCAACAAGACATGCAAAAGTTTCATCTTCCTGTACAGCTTTCATAACCATCCGCGGCGCCTGACGCTGGGCAATTACCCCGATTTGTCACTCGCCGAGGCCCGCGCCAAGGCGGCGCAGGCCGCTGAACTGCTCAAGCAGGGGATCGATCCCGGGCAGAAGAAGATTGTCGAGTTGGTCGAGTACCGTACGAGCCCGACTTTTGAGGAGGCCGTTGAAAGCTATCTGGACTGGGCCCGGGCCAACAAGAAGTCGTGGCGTGAGGATGAGCGCATGCTGCGCACTGAGTTTGTACCCCACCTGGGCAGGGCCAAAATCGGTGATGTCAGGCGCAAACAGGTGGTGGCGTTGCTCGATGACAAGGCCAAGACCGCCCCGGTGCAGGCCAACCGTCTGCTGGCCGTGATCCGCAAAATGTTCAACTTCTGCGTCGAACGCGAGATTCTCGATGCCACACCTCTGGTGCAGATCAAGAAGGTGGCCAAGGAAACGCCGCGCGAACGCAGTCTCAATCGGCACGAACTGGTGTGGTTTCTGCACCAGTTGGCCGGAGCCTCGCTGACTCAAAACACGCGCTTTGCTCTGTTGCTGAGTCTGATGCTGGCGCAGCGCTCGGGGCGCATCGTGGCCATGCGCTGGGTCGACTTTGACCTCGATGACCGGATCTGGGATCGCAGTGGCAAGTTCGAGAAGAACAACAACCCCATTGCCATTCCGCTCTCGGACGATGTGTTGAACATTCTGAATTACCTGCGTGAGCGGCAGATTCAGAAAGTGATGGCGGCAGACCCTGCGCGTTGGGCTGACAGCAAAACGTTGCCCAGTCCTGGGCAGTATGTGTTTCCTGGACGGTGGCCTGCTAAGCCGCAGACGCAGCCTTCGCTCAATCGCGCGATGCGCCGTTTCTACGATGACTATGTGAAGGATTCAGATCGCGTCGAAGAAGAGGGTCTGCTGCGAGTTGCCGATGGCTATCCGCGTCCAACCGTGCATGACTTGCGTCGCACGGCGACCACGCACATGTCCAAGCATGGCTTGGGTAAGGAGGTGCGCAGTCGCATCCTCAACCACACAGATTTGTCGGTGGATGCGATCTATGACCGCTATGCCTACTTTGAAGAAAAGGCAGTGGCTCTCCAAGGGTGGCATACCTATCTGAAGGGGTTGCTGCAGAAGGAGTTTGGTGACGTGGATTGGGTTGAGTTCTACGGGCGGCGTATGGAGGCCCAGGTGCCAGACGAGGAGGGCGATGCGTGAGATTGGCCTCTGGGCCCGGGCGTGCTGATCCCGGGCCCAGACGGCGATGGCGCTGAGGAGGGGGCTAGCGCGCGTCAATCGGTCCGAGCTGGCGGGTCATCTCCGCGATCACAATGCTGACGATGGCGCGCAGCAAGCGCATCTCTCCGGCCAGTGTCGCTTTCAGTGTCGGGCGCTGTGCGGTCAGTACGCTGTTTTCCTGCGCCACTTCTGCCAACAACTGCTTTGCCTGTGTCGAAACTTTACTCACCAAGCGAGTGATCGCTGTGCGGGCTGTTCCGGGTTTGATGCCCATCACCTCGGCAGCGGCCAGCAGCAAGGCCGGGGTCACCTGGTTCAGATGCGCTTCGCCCTCGATGGGCCAGGCCAGGGTGACGGCCTGTGGCCAGGTGTCTTTGTCGAACGCGCGGGTGCCGTAGACCGACATGCACAGCAGGTCGTAGAACGGTGCCAGGCGGACTTTGGCACCGTAGGTCAGGAAACTGAGGTTTTTCAGGTGCGCGTCTTCGTTGCCGACCAGTACGTTGAACACCAGCCACTCGAACAGGGCCAAGCGGGCTACCGCCGCCGGGGCGCAGAGTGCGGCCACCTCGGCCAGTCGGGTGACACTGCCGGCGCTGTACTTGAACTCCCGTGACAGCCCCAGCAACTGGCAGGTATCCAGGCAGTGCTGGCGTTGCCAGTGCCCGGCATCGTGGGTGCGGTCAAAGCGCGCCACCAGATAGACCGGTTCCGGGACATACAGGCGCGTCACTTCGGGCACAGCCAGACCGACACGTTTGGCTAGGGTCATCACGAACCATTCGTTGATGACGGAGTGGGCCCAGGCCCGGTCCGGGTGATCGGGTTTCAGAATGTGCGTCGAGGGACTGGAGCCCTCCGGGTCGAACAAGGTGCCGTTCCGGTAGATGACCGCCATCTTGTGCTGCGCTCCGGCCAGCGACATCTTTTTTGCCGAGCGATAGGCCAGCGGTACCTGCGGCATCTGCTGGATACGCTGGGACAGCTCCTCGTAGGGCAGAGGTTTTTCGCTGCCGTTGGCGGGGCGGGTATCGGGCGGTAGCAAGGTGAGTGAACCGGCGGACTCGGCCCCGTATACCTGCAGCAAGGCAAAGGCATCTTCTACGTTGGCAGCCGAGGCTTTGGCGAGGAGGGCGCGTTGCCCCTCTTCCGGTAGGAGGTTGTCGAAATACCACTGTACCGGACGGTGGGAGGCGCCGTCGAGGTGTTCCTCGGGTTGCAGGGGCAAGCCCGGGCACACCGCGAAGGCACTGTTACTGGCCAGCCACGCAGGAGCATAACCGAACGCCCACAGCCCATTCTGCTCGCGGATGTAGCCCACAAGTGCGTCGTTGATCCAGACGTTCAGGGTGCGCGGGGTCATGTGCGTTCACCTTGGGGCGACTTCACTTGCGCCGTAGCGGACGGTGCCGCCTGCTGCTCGCGGCGTTTGGCGAGGGTGGCTTGGGTGTCCTGGGCATACGGTTCCGGCACCTCTACCGAGACGGTCAGGCCCAGCTCCTGAATCACCTGGAAGAGTTTTCCCCATTGCACGGTCTCGCCGCCGCGCTCGACCTTGCCGAGAAAGTTTTCGCTTACGCCGATGCTGCCCGCCGCATCGTCCTGGCGCATGCGCATGGCCTTTCGGCTGGCGCGGATGATTTCGCCGAGGTCGGCAGGGGACTCAATGTCGAATTTCATAAATCCTCACAAGTGAGCGGTTTTATGGCTGGTGTAAGGCCATAGGATAAAATTCCGCATGTTCGTAAGGATTTTATATGCTTCGTGCTGATCTGCAACATAATCCTCGCATTCATGAGGATTTATACGAGATGTGGGCAGAGCGGTTCGCGGTAGAGAAGAAGGCTGTAAATGCTATTGGGCCGGAAGGGGTGACGGCTTGTAGGCGCTGGTGCCGAATAGATCCACGTGCCGACGCAAGACTGACCTACCTTTGAGTGGCAAGAATCAAGCACAGACAATGGGTCGCAAGAAATCGGACGGGGCAGTGCCATCTCGGTAACTGGGTCAATTCGGCATCAGCGCCAACAATGATCCTTCTGGACTTCAATGCGGTTAGCCGCAAAGTCGGATTGAGTCGTAAAACTATCTACTGCCGTATCCGAGAGGGTGACTTCCCGAGGCAGGTGAAGATAGGCCGAGCAAGCCGCTGGCTTCAGCATGAGGTTGACGACTGGATAACCAGCGCCGCTGCAGCGAGATAGAAAGAGGCCGGTCAAATGACCGGCATTTTTATGCCTGCGTGGAGCTTAGGATTTTCAGTTCTAGTGTATCCGTCCGGCCAACACACCTTCCTGGTCCCGACGCCAAAGGCGATGGTGTCCACCTGATTTAAGTAGACACCATTTCTAGCCTTTTAAGCGGGTCTTTCATGCAGCCACAACGCCGTTCCTACTCCAAATCCTTCAAGGCCCAGATCATTCAAGAGTGCGCCCAGCCCGGGGCCTCGATTGCCAGCGTTGCGCTGAGCCACAGTAAGCGTCCGGCCAAGTCACCTTCCGAACTCCAGCATTAAGGACGATGGTGTCCGCGTATTTTTAAGCGGACGCGATAGCCCTTATCGCCGGGATTTCCATGCGCCAACGAAGCTCTTACCCCAAACCGTTCAAGGCCCAGGTTGTTCAGGAGTGCCTGCAACCCGGTGCGACCGTTTCCAGCGTTGCCATCCGCCACGGCATCAATGCCAACGTCATTCGCAAGTGGCTACCGCTTTATCGAGATCAACTGCCAGCGGCGTTGCCGGCGTTCGTTCCTGCGAGAGTTACGCCAAAACGACCAGTTGAACCAGCTGTGATTATCGAGCTACCGCTGGGCGAGCAATCGATCACAGTGAAATGGCCAGCCTCCGATCCTGAAGGATGCGTCCGCTTTGTCCGGGGGCTCGCCCAGTGATCCGTATCGATAGTATCTGGCTCGCCACCGAACCGATGGACATGCGCGCCGGCACCGAGACCGCGTTGGCCCGTGTGATTGCGGTGTTCGGTGCGGCGAAGCCGCACTGTGCCTATCTCTTCGCAAATCGCCGCGCCAACCGCATGAAAGTCCTGGTGCATGACGGCGTGGGTATCTGGCTGGCCGCGCGGCGATTGAACCAAGGCAAGTTTCACTGGCCAGGCATCCGCCACGGCTCGGAAGTTGAACTCGACGCAGAGCAACTTCAGGCGTTGGTACTGGGGGTGCCCTGGCAGCGGGTCGGTGCGGGCGGCGCGATCACAGTGCTGTAGCACCGGCCATTAGCCCAACGGTGTATCTGCGCAGAGCGTCTGCTCTGGCACAATCAGCAGCATGAACTCCTCGCCCAATCTCGACCAACTGACAGCTGAGCAACTGCGCACACTGGCCGCGCAGTTGCTGACGCAGGTCGACGTGATGGGCAAGAAAATCCACCGTGATCAAACCATCATTGAGCAGCTCACACACGAAATCGCTTGGTACAAACGGCACAAGTTTGCTAAGCGTAGCGAGCAACTGAGCCCTGACCAGGGCAGCTTGCTGGACGACCTGCTCGACACTGACATCGCCGCCATCGAGGCGGAGCTGAAAGCCGTCAATCCCCCGGTTGCTCCAGCCGAACCCCGCCAACAGCCCAAGCGCACACCGCTGCCGGCACAATTTCCGCGCACCGTGATCCGCCACGAACCGGAGAACACCCAATGCGCCTGCGGCTGCCAGCTGCAACGCATCGGTGAAGACATCAGCGAAAAGCTGGATTACACGCCGGGCGTGTTCACCGTCGAACAGCATGTGCGTGGGAAATGGGCCTGTCGCCAGTGCGAAACACTGATCCAGGCCCCCGTGCCGGCCCAGGTGATCGACAAGGGCATCCCCACCGCCGGCCTTCTGGCTCACGTGATGGTGGCCAAATTCGCCGACCACTTGCCGCTATATCGGCAAGAGAAAATCTTTGGCCGTGCCGGCCTGGCCATCGCTCGCTCGACACTGGCGCAGTGGGTCGGACAAACCGGCGTGCAGCTCCAGCCGCTAGTCGATGCCCTGCGTGAAGCCGTGCTGGCCCAACGCGTGATCCACGCTGACGAAAACCCGGTGCAAATGCTCACCCCAGGCGAGAAGAAAACCCATCGGGCTTACGTCTGGGCCTACAGCACCACCCCCTTCGCCGATCTGAAGGCCGTGGTGTACGACTTCAATCCCAGCCGTGCCGGCGAGCATGCGCGCAATTTTCTTGGCCAGTGGAATGGCAAGCTGGTCTGCGACGACTTCGCTGGCTACAAGGCCAGCTTCGAGCAAGGCATTACCGAAATTGGCTGCATGGCCCACGCCCGCCGCAAGTTCTTCGATCTGCACGCTGCAAACAAAAGCCAGTTGGCCGAACAAGCACTGCACGCGATGGGCAGCTTGTACGAAATCGAACGGCAAGCACGGGACATGAGCGATGAAGAACGCTGGCGAATACGACAGGAAAAGGCTTCACCGATCCTCGATACACGGCTGACTGGATGCTGGCCCAGCGTGATCTTGTGCCCAACGGATCGGCCACGGCGAAAGCCTTGGATTACAGCCTTAAACGCTGGCAGGCACTGACTCGCTATGTCGAGGATGGTGCTGTGCCCATTGACAATAACCAGGTCGAGGTGCGACACGAAGTCGCTTAATGAAGTTGTTCCCCTTGGTGGGAACCACCCGTGTCACCGGGTGAATCTAGAAGGCTGAATCAAGAGCGCCTTCGACAATGGAACGAGGCATCGCAAGGTGCGGGGT
>NZ_JAAMQZ010000015.1 GCF_013522825.1 Stutzerimonas stutzeri | reverse complement strand
CCACACCCAGCGGCTCGTGGAAGTGGTACGCGGCGGTGTGCTCGTTGATCTCGGCGGCGCTGCCCTCCTGGGCGCGCAGGCAGCCGGCGAAGTAGCGGAAATGGTCGGCGGCCAGCGGGATGTCGGCATTGAGGGTTTCACGCACGGCCTTGCCGTTGTCCCAGGTCTCGGTAACGGCGAGCTTTTCCAGGTTGGCTTCGATGCGGTCGGCGATCTTCAGCAGGATCAGCGAACGCTCCTGAACGGACGTCTTGCCCCAGGCATCGGCGGCGGCGTGGGCGGCATCCAGGGCCTTGTCGATATCCTCGGCGCCGGAGCGCGGGAATTCGCCGATCAAGGAGCCATCCACCGGGCTGGTGTTGGCGAAGTACTCACCCTTCACGGGCGGCACGAACTCACCTGCGATGTAGTTGCCGTAGCGAGGCTTGAGGGAAACGATGGCGCCTTCGGTACCGGGTTGGGCGTAAATCATGGGGAAATCCTCCGAACGACTGTTGTTGTAGTTGTTGCTGCACGTGGCCGGTTCTCAAAGGCGGCTCAGGTTGATCATGAGACAGATTCATGGGACAGACTTGACCCGGACAGGGCGTCGCTGTCGTCCAGAGTCAACTTGGTGAGTGTTTCGCGAAGTGTCAGTTCGGGCGCACGGTTCTGGTGCCCGTGTTTCCCGTTTACTCGTTTCTGGGCCATGCTGGGGCGTGATGGCTGGGCCATCACTGTCTATTTGAGCGGTTTGGCGGGGCTCGCGGAGCGCGGCGTGGTTCTTGCTTCAAGACGCGGATGGTTACGATGGAGGCGCAGATGAGTTCCCTGTTCGATCAGACGGATACGTCGGCTGGTCTGGCCCTTGTCACTGGCGGGCAAAAACATGCCGGCGTGCTGGCCGCAGCCGCCAGCGGCCTGTGCGGTTTCATCGAGCGGCAGGGCGGGGATGCCGAACGTGTGCTCGGAGTGTCCGGAATTGATCCGGACTTGCTGCAGCATCCCACCCTCAGCCTGGCGCTGCCGAATTACTGCCAGGTGCTGGAAGAAGCGGCGCGGCAATCGGGTTGCGACAACTTCGGCCTGTACTATGGTCAGCAGTTCAAGCCGCAGGCACTGGGGCTGCTGGGTTACATCGGTCTGTGTTCGGCGACG
Source organism: Stutzerimonas stutzeri (assembly GCF_013522825.1). GTDB lineage: Bacteria > Pseudomonadota > Gammaproteobacteria > Pseudomonadales > Pseudomonadaceae > Stutzerimonas > Stutzerimonas stutzeri_AK. The sequence continues at coordinate 119,116 of NZ_JAAMQZ010000015.1, read as the reverse complement.
GTGGAGCAGGCGCTGATCAACTTCGCCCGCGCATTCCCGCTGCACCAGCGCAACAGTCTGATTCGTCTGGTCGACGATGGGGAATGCTATCGTTTCGATTATCAGGTTCGGCACGGCGCCATCCTCTGTCGACGACAGGATGCCGAACTGACCCTGGGCATGGCACGCAACCTGATCCGACATGTGCTCGGAAGCCAATGGGCTCCGCGTGCGGTGCACTTCGAACACCCGCGTCCGGTGGACTGGCACGAGCACAGCAAGGTTTTCGATGCGCCGGTGTATTTCGAACAACCCTGCAATTCGCTACTGATTCCCAAGGTCGGCTTGACACGGGCGATGCCGGGAAGCGATCCGGTGCTGTTGATGGTCATGCAGGATTCCCTGCGCCAGCTCAGCATGGCCGGGCGCACGGAGCCGGACATCGTCGACGATGCGCGCGCGCAGATTCGTCAGCGGCTGTTATTGGGCGAGCCGGTGCTGGAGGATATCGCCGAGCAGATGGGCATGAGCAGCTGGTCGCTGCAGCGCCGCCTGCGTGAGCAGGGGTTGAGCTTCTCCACGCTGGTGGACAAACAACGTCAGGAACTGGCGACCTACTACATGCGTCAGCAGCAGTTGCCCATCTCGGAGTTGGCTCCGTTGCTTGGCTACTCCGAAACCAGCGCGTTCTCGCGTGCGTTTCGTCGGTGGTTCGGAGTGAGTCCTCGCCAGTGGCGCCAGCACAGCGACCTGGTCAATACCAGGCAGCACTAACTCCGCCGCCCTTGGCGCTGGCGTGGCGCACAAGTGAAAAGGCCATGCGCCGGTAACCTGTTGCACGAGGCAGGTGCTTTTGTGGGAGCGGGCTTGCCCGCGAAGCTTTTGCCGGTGGCTTCGTGCCGAACCCGTTCAACAGGGCTTTCCGCTCCCCGCGGCGGTTCGTTTCGTTTCAGTTCGGCAGAGTGGTTTCGACACTCAGCCTGGACGAAGCTCGTTGATCAATTCAGGGTGCCGACCCAGGATCTTGAACAATTGCACCAGTGGTTGCGGTGCTTCCGTGCTGCCTCGCTCGTAGCGAGAAAACGCATTCGGGCCACCGCCGAACAGCTCAGCCGCTTCACGCTGGCTCAACCGCAACTGCTTGCGCACACTGCGAATCAGCTCCTGATTGCCATCCTGGGCATTCACCTGCTGACGAAACTCGGTCATTGCCTTCATCACGCGGTCGCTTTCGCCAGGGCCTGTCAGGCACTCGCCGCAGGCATCGCACCAGTCTGCCGTTACGTCGGCAATCTCGGTTATCTGGCCCTTGTAGGTAAAGGGCAGGTTACGGGTGTCGTGGACCAGTTCAGCCTGGCCGCAAACCGGACATTTCATGGTCACTTCTCCTTGAAGGAAACGATCAGCAGATCGGCCACCAGAGTAAACTTCAGGTAGACCTGCCCAACTTCAGTGAAGGGCCGGTAAACATCCTGCCAGGCCGTATGATCCGCATAGGTGGTCATGCTCTTGAAAAAGTCGCGACTGCTCAGGGCATTGATAACGGCCAGCATGCCGGCCTCGTCCAGCCCCAGCTCTGAACCGCCTTCCAGTGCTACGCGGGTGAAGCGATAACGCTGTTCGGCAATAGCCTGCTTCACCAGGGACAACTTGAAGTGCGGTATGCGCTTTTCCATAAGCAAGAAAATAACCTATTAGGTTTATTTCGGCAATCGATGTGCTAGGCGGCTCAACCCGCTTTTCGACAGTTCTTCGACACCTTGAAGCCCAGAAAGCAAAAAGCCCTGAAAACTCTTCAGTTTTCAGGGCTTTTCAATATCGAAAGTGGCGGTGAGGGTGGGATTCGAACCCACGATACGATTTCTCGTATACACACTTTCCAGGCGTGCTCCTTCAACCGCTCGGACACCTCACCGGGTCTCGACGGGCATGCTGTCCGTCGAGGCGCGCTAATGTAGCCGAACACTTTGCGGATGGCAAAAGTTTTTTGGTTTTTCATGCGCTTAGGGGCTGCTGCCGGCTTTCTTCTGGCCGCGCGAACCCTGTGGTTTCGTGACTTGCCAGTCAGTCACGGCGCTTTACGTGGTGGAATGCGCTGGGTAACGTCGGCCCACTTCTTAAACAAGGAATCGAGTCATGAGCGATCTGGTTGCCTACCAACTTGAAGACGGCATCGCCACGCTGACGCTGAACAATGGCAAGGTCAATGCGCTGTCGCCGGCGGTTTTCGAGGCGCTCAATGCGGCGCTGGATCGTGCCGAGCAGGACCGTGCCGTGGTGATCCTCACCGGCCAGCCGGGCATTCTATCCGGTGGTTACGATCTCAAGGTGATGACCTCCGGCCCCGAAAACGCCATGGCGCTGGTGGCCACGGGTTCCACGTTGTCACGCCGGATGCTCGCGCATCCTTTCCCCATCATCGCTGCCTGCCCAGGCCATGCCATCGCCAAGGGTGCCTTCCTGCTGCTGTCGGTCGATTACCGCATCGGTGTCGAGGGCGCGTTCAATATCGGCCTCAACGAAGTGCAGATCGGCATGACCATGCACCATGCGGGGATCGAGTTGGCCCGCGATCGCCTGCGCAAATCCGCCTTCCATCGCTCGGTGATCAACGGCGAGATGTTCGATCCGCAGGGCGCGCTGGATGCGGGCTTCCTCGACAAGGTGGTCGCACCTGAAGAACTGATGACGACGGCCCGAGCCGCCGCCGCGCAATTGCAGAAGATCAACATGACGGCGCACAAGAACACCAAGCGCAAGGTGCGCAAGGCGCTGCTGGAAACCCTGGATCAGGCGATCGCGCTGGACCAGCAGCACTTCGGCTGAGCCGGCATTGGCCAGGCTGGAAGAGAATTTTCCAGCCGACGCTCATTCCGGTCATTCCTGCGTTTAAACTGCGTCTGAAACGCCCCACCAATGTGGGGCGTTTCATTTGGCTATGCCTCCCCGTCAGTTGCTACGAGCACTTGAGGTGTGCAACCCCTTGTGGGAGCGACTTCAGTCGCGAACTTCGCGGATAAATCCGCTCCCACGGAAGCAGAGTCGCTCTGTCAGCACGTCATTCTTATTTTCGCTACATCGCAGGAGAGTCCTGATGTCCGCCCCGCACACCCCGGTAGAACGTTCCGATTTCGACCAGGTCATCGTCCCCACTTTCGCTCCAGCCGCCTTCATTCCGGTGCGCGGTCAGGGCTCGCGAGTATGGGATCAAAGCGGGCGAGAACTGATCGACCTCACCGGCGGCATCGCCGTGAATGTGCTCGGGCACGCACATCCCGCGTTGGTGCAGACGCTCACCGAGCAAGCCGGCAAGCTCTGGCACATTTCGAATATCTTCACCAACGAGCCGGCCCTGCGTCTGGCGAAAAAGCTGGTGGACGCGACCTTTGCCGACCGCGCCTTCTTCTGCAACTCCGGCGCCGAGGCCAACGAGGCGGCGTTCAAGCTGGCACGCCGTTATGCCCACGACAACTTCGGCGCGGAGAAGTACGAGATCATTTCGGCGATCAACAGCTTCCATGGCCGCACTTTGTTCACCGTGACGGTTGGCGGGCAACCGAAGTATTCCGATGGCTTCGGCCCGAAGATCGAGGGCATCAAGCATGTGCCTTACAACGATCTGGAGGCGCTGAAGGCCGCCATCTCCGACAAGACCTGTGCCGTGGTGCTGGAGCCGATCCAGGGCGAGAGCGGCGTGCTGCCGGCGGACCAGGCTTACCTTGAGGGCGCGCGCAAACTCTGCGACGAGCACGGCGCGCTGCTGATCTTCGACGAAGTGCAGACCGGTCTGGGACGCACCGGCGAGCTGTTCGCCTACATGCATTACGGCGTCACGCCGGACATCCTGACTAACGCCAAAAGCCTCGGTGGCGGTTTTCCCATCGGCATGATGCTGACCACCGACAAGGTCGCCCAGCACTTCAGCGTCGGCACCCACGGCACCACCTTCGGTGGCAACCCGCTGGCCTGTGCGGTAGCGGAAACGGTGGTCGATATCGTCAACACGCCGGAAGTGCTGCAGGGCGTTCGGGACCGGCATGAGCGTCTGAAGACTGGCTTGCTGGAGCTGGGTGAGCGTTACGGCGTGTTCAGTCAGGTGCGCGGCATGGGCTTGCTGATCGGCTGCGTGCTGAACGATGCCTGGAAGGGCCGCGCCCGGGAGATTTTCGATGCCGCCGAGCAGGAGGCGCTGATGCTGCTGCAGGCCGGCCCGGACGTGATCCGCCTGGCACCGAGCCTGGTGATCGAGGAGGCGGACATCGTCGAGGGGCTGGCGCGTTTCGAGCGTGCCCTGGCAAAGCTGACCCAGGCCTGATTTTCCTTCGCGGGGCGGTTGCGCCGCCCTGCATTTCCCAGACAGAGAGAACCGATATGAGCGATGCCCTGCAACTTATTCTCGAAGACGTGGACGGCACCCAGCTGGAAACGTCCTGCACCCGTTTTGCCGTGATGTGGCAGGGCCGTGAGGTGTGGATTCAGCAGGTCGGCAATAATCAACTGATGATTGGCGTCGACGTAGAAGAGAGCGACACCGAATACGCCAACCTGCTGCTGCGTCCGCTGGCGACTAACCTGGTCAGCCTGGAGCTGGAAATGGAGCCCATCGAGGCGGGCGACGAAGAGCATGTGCACGGGCCTGATTGTGGCCACGATCACTGACTGATGGTTTGGCGGCGGCCATGCTGGCGCCGCCGCGCATTTTTCTCGCAGGGCAGGTTCAAACGCCTGCCGGCGGACTCTTCAGCGAATCGTTTCCGGTCACCGTCGCAGTGGCGGTTGCAGCCTCGGCATTGGCTTCCAGTTGCTGCCGATTGGTATCGCCATGCAGGGGCATGCCGCGCGAGGTGCCTTCGGCCTTCGGCGCATGCTCGTTCAGCTCGCAGAGCACCCGCTTGGCCTCGCAGTGGCCGCTGATGCCCCGAGCCAGTGCCATGCCACCCATGGCCAGCTGCACGATTCCTCCCAGGCCGCCGCGGCCAAGGCCCTTGCCCATGAAATAAAGCCCGCCGGCAATGGAAGCCCCGCGCTCCCAGCCATGCACGTTGGGGGTCGAATGTGAAGAATTCTGTTTCATGATGCTCGCTCCAGCTCGATGGTCTGAATGAGATGACTGCTGCGGCTCTGGAGCGTTCCAGCCACAGGTCGGAAGCGCAAATTCAGACATCTGCGAGAGCGAACACCTTCAGCACGAAAGCGTATTCCAGTGCAGCATCCTTGAGCGCCTGATAACGACCGCTCATGCCGCCATGGCCGGCGCCGAGTTCGGTTTTCAGAAGCAGCAGATTGTCATCGGTCTTGCTGGCGCGCAGCCTGGCGACCCATTTCGCTGCCTCCCAGTATTGAACCCGGCTGTCGTTGTAGCCAGCCACGGCAAGAATCGCCGGGTAGGCTTGCGCCTGGACGTTCTCGTAGGGCGCATAGGCCTTGATCCGGGCATGCACGTTCGGCTCGTTGGGGTTGCCCCATTCGTCGTACTCAGTGACTGTCAATGGCAGGTCTTCATCGAGCATGGTGTTCAGCACATCGACGAAAGGTACCTCGGCGATGGCGGCACCGAACAGGGCCGGGCGCATGTTCAGCACCGCACCGATCAGCAGGCCGCCGGCACTGCCGCCGCTGATGGCCAGGCGTTGCGGCGTGGTGTAGCCGTCGGCGATCAGTTTCTCCGCGCAGGCGATGAAGTCGTTGAAAGTGTTGGTCTTGTGTTCCAGCTTGCCGGCGCGATACCAGGCCTCACCCAGGTCGCCGCCGCCGCGCACGTGGGCGATGGCGAAGATGAAGCCTCGGTCGAGCAGCGACAGCCGCGCGTGGGAGAACCAGGGGTCGAGGCTGTGGCCGTAGGCGCCATAGCCATACAGATAGAGCGGTGCGGCCTTGCCGAAGGTTTCGCGGCGCCCGACCAGGCTGATGGGCACCTGGGTGCCGTCCGCGGCAGTGGCCCAGATGCGCCGGCTCTCGTAGGCATCGGCGTCGAAGGGGCCTTCCACAGGGGTTTCTTTCAAGACCTTCTGTTCACCATCGGCCAGTTGCAGCTGACGAATCTGCGCGGGACGATTCAGCGCTTCGTAGCGCAGGCGAATCACCGGGCTGTCGAACTCCAGGGTGTTCTGCACGTGCAGGCTGTAGGCCGCGTCCGGCAGTTGCAGGCGATAGGGTGTACTGTCCTGAGGTCGTACTTCGATGATCGGCAGGCCGGCTTCGCGCAGGCTGAGGGTGAGGGCGCCGGCATTCAGGCTGATGTCCTCGAGCATCACCTCGTCGCGGTGGGCGACCAGCTCCTGCCAGTGCTCGCGCTGCGGCGCACTTTCCGCTGCCAGGTACAGGGCGAAGTTGATCCCGGCCTGGTTGCTGCGCACGAACCAGTGCCACTGGCCATTCTGCAGGCCGTGGTCGGGGTAGTACTCATGGTTTTCCTCGCGTGGGGCGAGACAGGTCCAGCGGCCTTCGGGCTCGTCGGCTGGCAGTACCCAGGCTTCGCTGGTGGTCTTGCTGTTGGAGAGGATCACCAGCTGGCGTTCGGAACTGGCGCGGTAGCAATGCACGAAATAGCGACCATCCGGATCGTGATAGACCTCGCTGCGGCCTTCGCTGCCCAGGCGGTGGCGATGGATCTTGTGCGGGCGATGGGTGTCGTCGAGTTCGCCGAAGAACAGTGTCTGGTTGTCGTTGGCCCAGACCATGCTGCCGTCGCAATTGTCGAAGGGCAGGGCGCTGACTTCGCCGCTGGCCAGATCCTTGACGAACAGCCGGTAGATCTCGTCGCCCTGGGTGTCGAGGCTGTAGGCCAGCTTGCTGTGATCCTGGCTGATGCTGAAGGCGCCCAGCGACAGGAAGCCCCCGCCGGCCAGTTCATTGGGATCGAGCAATAGCTGTTCGGTGTTTTCGTCTACGCTGAACGAGCCGTCGATAGGGCGCGGGCAGCGGTAATGGCGCGGGTACTCATCGCCGGCTGTGGTGCGCTGGTAATACAGCCATGGCCCCCAAGGCGAGGGTAGTGACAGGTCGGTCTCGCGGATGCGGCCCTTGATCTCCTGGAACAGCGTTTCGCGCAATGTGCTCTGATCGAGCAGCTGTTCCTCCAGCCAGGCATTTTCCGCCTTGAGGTAGTCGAGCACCTCGGGTGCGTCGCGGTTCTCCAGCCACTTGTAAGGGTCCTGACCGTGATCGATGCGGGCAATGGGGGCGGGCATGGGAAACTCCTGACGAGACGGGGCGGCTGGAAGGGTTTGCAGTGTACAAGGCGTTCGTGTGCTTGTGAGGGGGCATCCGTCCATGGCGATGCGCGGAATACTTGTTCGGCCTTTTGCAGGGCTTGCTGGCCGAACAAGTTCGGCCCTACGGTCCTGCGGTCATTGATCTGCAGAACGATGGCCCGAGTGAGCTTCTGGCTTGATCGCCGATTGACAAGCGGGTGCTTTTCCATGAAGGTGTGTCCACCCAATCAAACGGGCGTATGAATCGAGCGTTTGCCATGCAAATGCCGTCTACCCTGATTATCGTGTCGGTGGGTGTCGGGTCATCGGTTTCGATGACGGTCATGAAGACCGACGACGTGCGACACGTAACGTTCAGCTTCCATATCTGGAGATCAGTTGATGATTTACGAAGGTAAAGCCATCACGGTTAAGGCTCTTGAGAGTGGCATCGTCGAATTGAATTTCGACCTCAAGGGTGAGTCCGTCAACAAGTTCAATCGCCTCACCCTCAACGAACTGCGCCAGGCCGTCGACGCCATCAAGGCCGACGCTTCGGTCAAGGGCGTTATCGTCAGCAGCGGCAAGGACGTCTTCATCGTCGGCGCCGACATCACCGAATTCGTCGATAACTTCAAGCTCCCGGACGAGGAACTGGTCGCCGGCAACCTCGAAGCGAACAAGATCTTCAGCGATTTCGAAGACCTGGGCGTGCCTACCGTCGTCGCCATCAACGGCATCGCCCTGGGTGGCGGTTTCGAGATGTGCCTGGCGGCTGACTACCGCGTCATGTCCAGTGCGGCCAAGATCGGTTTGCCGGAAGTCAAGCTGGGCATCTACCCGGGCTTCGGCGGCACCGTGCGTCTGCCGCGCCTGATCGGTGTCGACAATGCCGTCGAGTGGATCGCCTCGGGCAAGGAAAACCGCGCCGAAGACGCGCTGAAAGTACATGCCGTCGATGCCGTGGTCGCGCCCGAGCAACTGCAGGCTGCGGCGCTGGATCTGGTCAAGCGCGCCATTTCCGGTGAGCTGGACTACAAGGCCAAGCGTCAGCCGAAGCTGGAAAAGCTCAAGCTCAACGCCATCGAGCAGATGATGTCGTTCGAGACCTCCAAGGCCTTCGTTGCCGGTCAGGCGGGTCCGAACTACCCGGCGCCGGTCGAAGCCATCAAGTCCATTCAGAAAGCAGCCAACTTCGGGCGTGACAAGGCCATCGAAGTCGAGGCCGCCGGCTTCGCCAAGCTGGCCAAGACCTCGGTCGCCGAGAGCCTGGTCGGCCTGTTCCTCAGCGACCAGGAGCTGAAGAAGAAGGCCAAGAACTACGACAAGCAGGCCCGTGACGTGAAATTGGCCGCTGTGCTGGGCGCCGGCATCATGGGTGGCGGCATCGCTTACCAGTCGGCCATCAAGGGTACGCCGATCCTGATGAAGGATATCCGCGAGGAAGGCATCCAGATGGGCCTGGACGAGGCGTCCAAGCTGCTCGGCAAGCGCGTCGAGAAGGGTCGCATGACCCCGGCGAAGATGGCCGAAGCCCTCAATGCGATTCGTCCGACCACTTCCTATGGTGATTTCGGCAACGTCGACATCGTCGTCGAAGCCGTGGTCGAGAACCCCAAGGTCAAGCAGGCGGTACTGGCCGAAGTCGAAGGCCTGGTGCGCGAGGACGCGATCATCGCCTCCAACACCTCGACCATCTCCATCAGCCTGCTGGCCCAGGCGCTCAAGCGTCCGGAAAACTTCTGCGGCATGCACTTCTTCAACCCGGTGCACATGATGCCGCTGGTGGAAGTCATCCGTGGCGAGAAGACCAGCGAAACCGCCATCGCCACCACCGTCGCCTACGCCAAGAAGATGGGCAAGAGCCCGGTCGTGGTCAACGATTGCCCAGGCTTTTTGGTCAACCGCGTGCTGTTCCCGTACTTCGGCGGCTTCGCCCGCGCCATCGCCCACGGTGTCGACTTCGTGCGCGCCGACAAGGTGATGGAGAAGTTCGGCTGGCCCATGGGCCCGGCTTACCTGATGGACGTCGTCGGCATGGATACCGGCCACCACGGTCGTGACGTGATGGCCGAAGGCTTCCCGGATCGCATGAAGGACGATGGCAGAACCGCAATCGATGTCATGTACGAGGCCAACCGCCTGGGCCAGAAGAACGGCAAGGGCTTCTACGTCTATGAAGTGGACAAGAAGGGCAAGCCGAAGAAGGTCGTCGACCCGCAGTCCTACGAGCTGCTCAAGCCGATCGTCAGCGAGACCCGCGAGCTGTCCGACGAGGACATCATCAACTACATGATGATCCCGCTGTGCCTGGAAACCGTTCGCTGCCTGGAAGACAAGATCGTCGAGACCGCCGCCGAAGCCGACATGGGCCTGATCTATGGCATCGGTTTCCCTCCCTTCCGTGGGGGTGCACTGCGCTACATCGATTCGATCGGTGTCGCCGAGTTCGTGGCGCTGGCCGACAAGTACGCCGACCTGGGCCCGCTGTACCACCCGACTGCGAAGCTGCGTGAAATGGCTGCCAACGGCCAGCGCTTCTACGGTTAATCGAGCGAGAGTGAAGATATGAGCCTTAATCCGAGAGACGTCGTCATTGTCGACTTCGGCCGTACCCCGATGGGTCGTTCCAAGGGCGGCATGCACCGCAACACCCGCGCCGAGACCATGTCTGCGCAACTGATCGAAGGCGTGCTCGCGCGCAACCCGAAGATCGATCCGGCAGAAGTGGAAGATGTGATCTGGGGCTGCGTCAACCAGACCCTGGAGCAGGGCTGGAACATCGCCCGCATGGCTTCGCTGCTGACCCGCATTCCCCACACCAGCGCGGCACAGACCGTCAGCCGCCTGTGCGGTTCGTCGATGAGCGCGCTGCACACCGCCGCCCAGGCGATCATGACCGGCAACGGTGACGTGTTCGTCATCGGTGGTGTCGAGCACATGGGCCACGTCAGCATGATGCATGGCGTCGATCCGAACCCGCAGCTGTCGCTGCACGTCGCCAAGGCGTCCGGCATGATGGGCCTGACCGCCGAAATGCTCGGCAAGATGCACGGCATCACCCGCGAGCAGCAGGACGCCTTCGGTGAGCGCTCGCACCGCCTGGCGCACAAGGCGACCGTCGAAGGCCTGTTCAAGGATGAAATCATCCCGATGCAGGGTCACGACGAGAACGGCTTCCTCAAGGTCTTCGACTACGACGAAACCATTCGCCCGGAAACCACCCTGGAAAGCCTGGCCACCCTCAAGCCTGCGTTCAACCCCAAGGGCGGCACCGTGACGGCGGGTACGTCCTCGCAGATCACCGACGGCGCGTCCTGCATGATCGTGATGAGCGCTCAGCGGGCCAAGGACCTGGGCATCGAGCCGTTGGCGGTGATCCGTTCCATGGCGCTGGCCGGGGTCGATCCGGCGATCATGGGCTACGGTCCGGTGCCGGCCACGCAGAAGGCGCTCAAGCGCGCCGGCCTGACCATGGACGACATCAGCCACGTCGAACTGAACGAGGCCTTCGCTGCGCAGGCGCTGCCGGTGCTCAAGGATCTCAAGCTGCTCGACAAGATGGACGAGAAGGTCAACCTGCATGGCGGCGCCATCGCACTGGGCCATCCGTTCGGTTGCTCCGGAGCGCGTATCTCCGGCACGCTGCTGAACGTCATGAAGCAGAATGGCGGTACCCTTGGCGTGTCCACGATGTGTATCGGGCTGGGACAAGGTATCACCACGGTGTTCGAACGCGTCTAACAGGTGTTGAAAAACTGGCTGCGTTGGCATACTGCGTTGAAAACAGGCTCGAGCTGCTCATTTAGATCACTAAACTCCGCGCTCTCGCCTGTTCTCGCCTTGTCTTGCCTGCCTCGCCTACGTTTTTCAACTGGCTGCTAAGCTGTTCGAGCACGGAAGGAAGCCGGGGCCTTGTGCCCCGGTTTTCATTTCAGGACCGTCATTATTTTGCAGAGGCAGCCGAAATGCAGATCACCCCAGGGCGTTACCGTCATTACAAGGGACCCGAGTACCGGGTATTCGCGGTGGCCCAGCATTCCGAAACGGAAGAGTTCATGGTGTTCTACCAGGCGTTGTACGGGGATTTCGGGCTCTGGGTCCGGCCGCTGTCGATGTTCACCGAAACGGTCGAGGTCGATGGCGAAACGCTGCCTCGCTTCGCATTGATCGAGGAAGAATCCAGCCTCTTTGGCGGCTGAACCTGCCGACGGGCTTGGTCCTTGCGCTTGACCTTGGCTCGCTCGCCACTATATATAGCGGTGCTTTTGGGGCAGAGCGAAGGCGCTGTGACCCGATCCGGCTTGATGCAAGACCCGCTGGACAGCCATGCTGACTGCGGATGAAGAACTATTTTCGGGCATGGAGTGTCCTGTGCGGCGCATGAAACGCCGCTTCGCACCTTTCCGACAGTGCAGTTTTTTCGCACTGCGGAGCAAATCTTCTCAGTTCACCTCTCGATTCAGGAACTCTCCTCTCCATGGGTAAATCGCTGGTCATCGTGGAATCACCGGCCAAGGCCAAGACCATCAACAAGTATCTGGGCAGCCAGTACGTGGTGAAATCGAGTATCGGCCACATCCGCGACCTTCCCACCAGCGGTTCCGCTTCCCGCGAGCCGGTCAAGCGTGGCAAGGCTGCGGTCGCCGAAGCGCCTGCGCTGTCGCCCAAGGAAAAGGCCAAGCGCCAGCTCTTCACCCGCATGGGTGTCGATCCGGAGCACGGCTGGAAAGCCAAATACGAAATCCTGCCCGGCAAGGAAAAGGTGATCGAGGAACTGCGCCGTCTGGCCAAGGAAGCCGACACCATTTATCTCGCGACCGACTTGGATAGAGAGGGGGAGGCGATCGCCTGGCACCTGCGCGAATCCATTGGCGGCGACGACAGCCGCTTCAAGCGCGTGGTATTCAACGAGATCACCAAGAAGGCGATCCAGGAGGCCTTCTCCAAGCCAGGCGAGCTGGATATCAACCGTGTCAATGCGCAACAGGCGCGGCGCTTCCTCGACCGTGTGGTGGGCTACATGGTTTCGCCGCTACTGTGGTCGAAGATTGCCCGGGGCCTGTCAGCGGGTCGCGTGCAGTCGGTGGCGGTGAAACTGGTGGTCGAGCGTGAGCGCGAGATCCGCGCCTTCGTTCCGGAAGAGTACTGGGAAGTCCACGCCGACCTCGCCACGGCTGACAAGGCCAAGGTTCGCTTCGAGGTCGCGCGGGAAAATGGCCAGGCGTTCAAGCCGCTGAACGAAGGCCATGCCATGGCCGCACTGGAGCAGCTGCAGGGCGCGAGCTACAGCGTCAGCAAGCGCGAAGACAAGCCGACCAGCAGCAAGCCGTCCGCGCCCTTCATCACGTCGACCCTGCAGCAGGCAGCGAGCAACCGCCTCGGCTTCGGCGTGAAGAAAACCATGATGATGGCGCAACGTCTGTATGAAGCCGGCTACATCACCTACATGCGTACCGACTCCACCAACCTGTCGGCGGATGCCATCGATATGGTGCGCGGCTTCATCCAGGACGAGTTCGGCGACAAGTATCTGCCGGAGAAGCCCAGCGTTTATTCCAGCAAGGAGGGCGCCCAGGAAGCGCACGAAGCGATCCGCCCCTCCGATGTCAACCTGCGTCCGACCCAGCTGTCTGGCATGGAGCGCGATGCCGAGCGTCTGTATGAGCTGATCTGGCGCCAGTTCGTTGCCTGCCAGATGCCGCCAGCACAGTATCTGTCCACCAGCGTCACGGTGGTGGCAGGCAATTTCGAGCTGCGCGCCAAGGGCCGTATTCTCAAGTTCGATGGTTACACCAAGGTCATGCCGCAGCAGAGCAAGGGCGGCGAAGACGATGTGCTGCCGGAAATGAACAAGGGCGATGCCATGGCGCTGCTCAAGCTCGACCCGAGCCAGCATTTCACCAAACCGCCGGCGCGCTATTCCGAAGCGAGCCTGGTCAAGGAAATGGAAAAGCGCGGCATCGGTCGTCCATCCACCTATGCGGCGATCATTTCCACCATCCAGGATCGCGGCTACGTGTCGCTGCACAACCGTCGTTTCTACTCCGAGAAGATGGGCGACATCGTCACCGAGCGCCTTTCGGAGAGTTTCAACAACCTGATGGACTACGGCTTTACCGCCGGCATGGAAGAACACCTCGACGACGTCGCCCAGGGCGAACGCGAGTGGAAGGCCGTGCTGGACGAGTTCTACGGTGACTTCCGCAAGAAGCTGGAAATCGCCGAAGCCGGCGAAAATGGCATGCGCGCCAACCAGCCGACCCTGACCGATATCCCGTGCAAGGTCTGTGGCCGACCGATGATGATCCGCACCGCCTCCACTGGCGTGTTCCTCGGCTGCTCCGGCTACAGCCTGCCGCCGAAGGAGCGCTGCAAATCCACGGTCAACCTGATTCCGGGCGACGAGATCGCCGCCGACGACGAGGGCGAGTCCGAGTCGCGGGTGTTGCTGGGCAAGCGCCGCTGCTCGATCTGCAGCACCGCCATGGATGCCTACCTGCTGGACGAGACGCACAAGCTGCATATCTGCGGCAACAACCCGGATTGCACCGGCTACGAGATCGAAGAGGGGCAGTACCGCATCAAGGGCTACGAAGGTCCGAGCCTGGAGTGCGACAAGTGCGGCAGCGAAATGCAGCTCAAGACCGGTCGTTTCGGCAAGTTCTTCGGCTGTACCAATGCCGAATGCAAGAACACCCGCAAGCTGCTCAAGAGCGGCGAGGCGGCGCCGCCGAAGATGGACGCGGTGAAGATGCCCGAGCTCAAGTGCGAGAAGGTCGATGACACCTACGTGCTGCGCGATGGCGCGTCCGGGCTGTTCCTGGCTGCCAGTCAGTTCCCGAAGAACCGCGAGACCCGCGCACCGCTGGTGCTGGAGCTGATACCGCACAAGGATGAGATCGATCCGAAGTATCACTTCCTGCTGGATGCGCCGAAGAAGGACCCGGAAGGCCGGCCAGCGGTCATCCGCTACAGCCGAAAGACCAAGGAGCAGTACGTGCAGACCGAGGTGAACGGCAAGCCGACGGGCTGGAAAGCCTTCTTCGACGGCGGCAAGTGGAAGGTCGAGGACAAGAACGCAAAATAGCTTCAAGCCGATAACGGCGCTTGAGGCTGGAGGCTGGAGGGACGCTGGCTACAGCCTCGGAACTTTTCTTGAAATGAGGCTGCCGCCCATGGCACATGAGCGCTACACCCGAACCAATCAGAAGCTCTACTTCGCCGGGCTGGCGCTGAACAACTGGCGGCGGGCCGAGGAGCAGGGCGGCGTCGGTGCGCAAGGTCCCGTGCAGGCCGAGCGCGAGGCCTGCCTGTTCCATCTCTATGGGGCGTTGCTGGGGCTTTGTCACGAGATTGCCGGCTACTACCGTCTGCCGGGCGCCAATGCGGCGCGGGTGGAGCTGCTGCTCACCCGCTCGCCGCAGGATTCGTCACCGAGTCCCGAGCTTGCCGAACTCATGGAGCTTGCCGGGCAGCCGCAGAGCTGGTTGGCGCAGTTGCTGGCTGCCCATGCGGCGCTGTTCGAGCCGCCTCGTGCGCCGGCCAAGGCCAAGACCGATCCCAGTCTGCCCTTGATCGAGGCGGTCGGTGTGGACGATGAGGTGGCGCCGCTGTCGGCTGATGAGGTGGCGACTTGGCGACAGCAACTGAAGGAGCTGACTCTGCGCTACCGCGAATCCCTCACGGAGTGGTGAAACGCGGCTCAGGCCTTCTTCCCAGCCCAGAGCACCAGCACGATGCCACCGAGTATCGCAAGGCCGGTAATCACCAGCCGGCCAGTCAATGCCTCACCCAGTAGCAGGCTTCCCGCGAGGACGGTCAGCAGTGGCACGCTGAGCTGGATGCTGGCGGCCTGGGTTGCCGCCAGGCGCGGTAGCACGGCATACCAGAGGGCATAGCCGATGCCCGACGTCAGGCCGCCGGACAGCAGCGCATAGATCACCCCGGCGCGATCCCATTCCAGGCCAGGCAACGCCAGCAGGCACAGTACCGCCGCTATCGGCAGCGCGCGGATGAAGTTGCCGGCGGTTGCCGCCAGCGGATCGCGGGTGCCACGCCCCAGCAGCGAATAGGCGCCCCAGGCGATCCCGGACAGAATCATCAGCAGCGCGGCGCCCATCGCCGGCGCGCTGGCGTCGGGCAGCAACAAGCCAATCAGACCAGCCAGCGCCAGGGCTGAGCCCAGGGTCTGCATGGGTGAGAGCCGCTCGCCCTTGAACAGTCCCCAGGCGATCATGCTCAGCTGCACCGCAGCGAACAGCATGAGCGCACCGGCGCCCGCATCGAGCTTCACATAGGCGTAGGAAAAGGCAGCCGCGTACAGGAACAGCGTTGCTGCGCCCGACCAGCTGCCTGCCGGGGTCGAAGACCCCTGGCGCAAACGGAGCAGCAACCACAGCACCAGCGCGCCAGCCAGCAGGCGCAGCGCGGTGAAACTTGCCGGATCGATGTCCGTATCGCGCAGCGCAACGCGGCAGAGCAGCGAGTTGCCAGCGAAAGCGAGCATGGCCAAGGCGGTGAGTAGCAGGGTTCTGGTGGTCACGCGGGCAAGTTCCCTTTGTCGAAGATCGCCCGGCTGAAGGTCGGGTCTGTTGTCATGTTTGCCCATGCTATGCGCGATCAGGCTGCAGCGCATCCCCCGACGAAGCTGAGCCCTCCCGGCTCGTTCGACAGGGCGATCGCGCTATGGCGTCATTCTGCGATGGTCGTTCGATAAAAGCGCTGGAGGCTGGACGAAAAAACGCCATGTGCGCTCGAACCTGGATCGCTTGTCGTTCAGCCTCCAGCTTCCAGCGCTGTTTTCGGCTCTTTGAGCGCATAGCGCGATTGCCCCGGCTCGTTCGACCAGAGGGCTGCCGGCTGGCTGGTCGGCTGCTACAATGCGCGCCTTTCACGGGGAGCAGACTCATGCCAACGTCTTTTCTGGAAATCGTCGAGCTACCCGACGGCAGCATAGTGCTGCGTCGTGCGGAGGACGAAGGGGTGCTGGTCACGCTGGATTTCTCCGACGACGCGAAGGTGTTTCTGCAAGGGCAGCACGTCGAAATCGCCAAGGCGATGTTCAGCGTAGGTGTGCAAATGGCCGGGCAGATGGCGGAAGGAGAGTTCGTGCAGGAAGAGGTTGCGCACGTACTGCATTGATTGCCGTGGCGCGAGCGTGATTGCTGGAAGGACGGATTCTGCGGGGGAAAGGCACATCCGTGTGCCGCGCGTTTCAGTTGCCCAGACGTATGTTCAGGCTTTGCGTGCGCCCAAGCTCGGCGGCGGCGCGCAGCTTCAGTCGGCTGGCGCGGTCGAGGCGAGGGAACCAGGTGATCACCGTATGGCTGCAGCCTGACATCAGTGCCTTGCAGGCCAGTTCCAGCGTGTTCTGGGTCTCGCGGGCCGGCAGCAGCAGGATGCGGTCGCGATTGAGGCTGCTTTCCCGCAGCCAGCTCTGGGAGAGCGAGGTCGGTGGTGCGATCAGTGTCAGCCAGCGGGTATCCGCCGCTTCGCTGAGTTCACGCAAAATGGGCGCGAGCAACAGGCGGCAATGGCCGTCGCTGCCGCTCAGGGTCATTTCGCTGAGACGCTCCTCAGCAGTCTGTGTCGGGACGCGCGTGATGTTCGCGAAAGGCGTCAGGCTGTGAGCGATGAGCCCTTCGAACAGGGAAAGCTGTGGTGGTTTACTGGCGGTGGTTTGGTACTGCATGGACCTCTCCTTAGCGGCGAATGACGCCGACGCTCAAGCCTTCGATAACCAGTTCCTGTTGTTCCAGATCGACTTCGATAGGGGCGAACTCGGGATTTTCCGCCAGCAGCCAGACCTTCTTCCCCTCGCGCTTGAAGCGCTTTACCGTCACTTCATCGTCGATGCGGGCCACGACGATCTGCCCGTTGCGTGCTTCACGGGCAGTGTGGACGGCGAGCAGATCGCCATCGAAAATACCGACATCCTTCATGCTCATGCCATGTACCCGCAGCAGATAATCGGCAGGGGGATGGAAGAACGTGGGGTTGATCTGGCAGGACTCTTCTATATGTTGCTGGGCCAGGATGGGTGCCCCGGCGGCGACACGGCCAATGATCGGCAGGCCGCTTTCATCGGCGGCGGGTTCGAAGCCGGGAATACGTATCCCGCGCGATGCGCCGGGCGTCATTTCGATAGCACCTTTGTTTCTCAGCGCTTTCAGATGCTCCTCGGCGGCGTTGGGGGATTTGAAACCCAGTTCCTGAGCGATCTCCGCACGCGTCGGCGGGTAGCCGTTTTCTTCCAGGCAGCGCTTGATGAAGGCAAGGATTTCCGACTGGCGAGGGGTCAGCTTGATCATGGCGGTCTCTGTTCTTTTATACAGTGACTGGGATTATATACAGTGTCGGTGGCTTGGCAATCGTTGTTTCGATCATCGGCGGCAAGCCCCGGGCGAGAGCCTGTTGCGTATGATGGGCAGATGGTCGCGGTTGACTTGTTCTCGCGTGAAACGTAAGTTTCAAACACGTGTTTGTCGTTTTGGAGGGGGCATGGCGCAGTCGGAAACAGTGGAGCGGATTCTTGATGCAGCGGAACAGCTGTTTGCGGAAAAGGGCTTCGCCGAGACTTCGCTTCGCCTGATCACCAGCAAGGCTGGAGTCAATCTGGCGGCGGTCAACTATCACTTCGGCTCCAAGAAGGCGCTTATCCAGGCGGTCTTCTCCCGTTTTCTCGGCCCTTTCTGTGTCAGCCTCGAACGTGAGTTGGACAGGCGCGAAGCACAGTCAGACCGCAAGGAAAGCCTCGAAGAGCTGCTGGAAATCCTCGTTGAGCAGGCGCTGGCGGTGAAGCCGCGCAGCGGCGACGATCTGTCGATCTTCATGCGTCTGCTGGGCCTGTCGTTCAGCCAGAGCCAGGGCCACCTGCGCCGCTATCTGGATGATATGTACGGCAAGGTGTTCCGCCGCTATATGCTGCGGGTGCATGAAGCGGCGCCTTCGATACCGCCGATCGAACTCTTCTGGCGTGTGCATTTCATGCTGGGTGCGGCGGCCTTCAGCATGTCCGGCATCAAGGCGTTGCGCGCCATCGCCGAAAACGATTTCGGGGCGAGGACTTCCATCGAACAGGTCATGCGGATGATGGTGCCGTTCCTGGCAGCGGGCATGCGTGCCGATTCGGGCGTGGACGATTCGACTCTGGCCCAGGCGCATCCCATTGTGCGGCGCAATGCCCTGGCGATGACGCCCAAGGGGTGAATCTCGCCAGCGCTTTCAACAGCCTGTCCGGATGCGCGATCACGGA
The DNA here is from genome assembly GCF_013522825.1 of Stutzerimonas stutzeri. GTDB lineage: Bacteria > Pseudomonadota > Gammaproteobacteria > Pseudomonadales > Pseudomonadaceae > Stutzerimonas > Stutzerimonas stutzeri_AK. The sequence continues at coordinate 100,687 of NZ_JAAMQZ010000015.1, read as the reverse complement.
TTGACCGGTAAGCTAGCGGCCATGTCCGATCTCGATCTGCTGCATATCTCCATCGCCGACCAGATGCTCTACGGCTTCAGCGCCGGCAGGCTGCGCGTTCGCTTGCCCGTATCCACTGCGTTGAATGGCGCGGGTGAACACAACGGTTCCGGTTGCACGCCGCGCGGTCGTCACCAGGTACGTGCGCGGATTGGTGACGGCCTGCCTGTTGGCGCCGTGCTGCGCGGGCGGCGCTGGACCGGTGAGGTCTGGAGCCCCGAGCTGCATGCGCAATTTCCGGGCCGCGACTGGATCCTGACCCGCATTCTCTGGCTCAGTGGCTGCGAACCCGGCTACAACCGTCTGGGCGCGGTCGATACCTTTCGTCGCTACATCTATCTGCATGGCACGCCCGATACGGAACCCATGGGTGTACCGCTTTCCCATGGCTGCATCAGGCTGCGCAATGCCGACCTGCTCGATCTTTTCCCCTTGGTGCCGGCGGGCTGCGCGGTACAGATAGGGGAAGAAGCCTGCCCGAGCTGGTCAGGCGCCACACTCAATTAAGGATCTGCTCACTATCATGCAAGGCTCATTGATGCTGGACATCGCCGGCACCTGGCTGACTGCCGAGGATCGCCACCTGCTGCGCCAGCCGGAAGTCGGCGGGCTGATTCTGTTCGCGCGCAATATCGAGCACCCGCGCCAGGTGCGTGAGCTGTGCCGGGCGATTCGCGCGATACGCCCCGGGCTGTTGCTGGCGGTCGATCAGGAGGGCGGTCGGGTTCAGCGGCTGCGGCGCGATTTCGTCCGTTTGCCGGCAATGCGCGAGTTTGCCCGGCGTGCCGATGCGCTGCAGCTGGCTGAAAGCTGTGGCTGGGTGATGGCCACCGAAGTGCGGGCAGTGGGGCTGGACTTCAGTTTTGCACCGGTGCTGGACCTGGATCATCAGCGCAGCGCCGTGGTCGGCACGCGGGCATTCGAGGATGATCCGCTGCGCGCTGCGGACCTCGCGGCTGCCTTTATGAAGGGCATGCGCGAGGCGGGAATGGCCAGCACGGGCAAGCACTTTCCGGGGCACGGCTGGGCAGAGGCCGATTCCCATGTGGCGATCCCGGTGGACGAGCGCAGCCTGGATCAGCTACGTGCGGTCGATCTGATCCCGTTCCAGCGTTTGAGTGGTCAGCTCGATGCCGTCATGCCGGCCCACGTCATCTATCCGAGCGTCGATGCGCAACCGGCGGGTTTTTCGCGGCGCTGGCTGCAGGACATCCTGCGCGGCGAACTGGGGTTTGGCGGCGTCATCTTCAGCGACGACCTGTCCATGGCCGGCGCCCATGTGGCGGGCGATGCGGGCGAACGCATTCGGGCGGCGCTCTCGGCGGGTTGCGACATGGGCCTGGTGTGCAATGACCGGGCCGCAGCCGAGCTGGCGCTGGTCGCCGTGCAGCAGTTGAAGATGACGCCTTCGGCGAGTCTGGGCAAGATGCGTGGCCGCTTCGATGTCGCCCCCGAATACAAACAGAATCCTCGCTGGCGTGCGTCCGTAGCTGCGCTGAAAGCGGCAGAACTGATCGACTGAGAAGGAAGGCTCCATGACTGTCCATGCCTTCATCGGCGGTACCGGCCTGACCGAGTTGAGCGGCTTCGTCCTGCAGCAAAGGCTGGTCATGCAGACGCCTTACGGATCGCCATCGGCGGAGATCATGCGGGGCGAATATGCCGGGCGCGAGGTGCTGTTCCTCGCCCGTCACGGCCATCCGCACCGGATACCCCCGCACCAGGTCAACTATCGCGCCAACCTCTGGGCGCTGAAGCAGGCCGGTGCGCAGGCGATAGTCGCGGTGAATGCAGTAGGCGGCATTCACCCGGCCATGGGCACCGGCCATCTATGCGTGGCGCACCAGATCATCGATTACACCCATGGCCGCGAGCAGACCTTCTTCGAGGGCGATATCGAGCAGGTTACCCATGTCGATTTCAGCTACCCCTATGACGAAGCGCTGCGCCAGCGCCTGATTGCCGGCCTGATGGCCGAGGGCTATCCGTTCAGCAGCCATGGTGTCTATGGCTGTACCCAGGGCCCACGGCTGGAAACGGTGGCCGAGATCGCGCGAATGGAGCGCGACGGCTGCGATATCGTGGGCATGACCGGCATGCCGGAAGCTGTGCTGGCACGTGAGCTGGAGCTGCCCTATGCGTGTCTGGCGCTGGTGGTCAATCCGGCGGCGGGCAAAAGTACCGGGATCATCACCATGGCCGAGATCGAAGCCGCCCTGGTCGAGGGCATAGTCAAGGTGCGAGCGGTACTGGCACGTGTATTGGCCGAATGAAGGCCTGTCGGCAAGGTGTAACGCGGGTGTGCGAAATTCGTGTGCCAAGCCGTTGCAGACAGTTTGACGCTTGTTACACTTGGCCGTCCTTTGGAGTACCGGAATGCTTTGCCAGGAACGCACGATAAAAATACTTAGAACGATGGCGTTGCTTAGCCTTCTGACCGGCCTGTCGGGTTGTTCGACCTGGCTGGGCGGCAATTTCGATGACCCGCAGGTTCAGCTGGCCAAGGTCGAGATCATCAAGGCGCGTTTGCTGGAACAGCAGTTCTTGCTGCGTTTTCGCATCGACAACCCCAACGATCACAGCCTGCCTGTGCGTGGCCTGCGTTATAACGTTCATCTCAATGACATCCAGTTGGCCAGTGGCGAATCCAGCGGCTGGCTGACCGTGCCGGCGAACAGCTTCGACTATTACGAGGTTCCGGTGCACACCAACCTCTGGCGGCATATGAAGTACATCGTGCGCCTGCTGGAAAAGCCGGATCGGCCCATTGCCTACCGGCTGGACGGTGACTTGAAGCTTGGTATGTGGGGTGGACGCAGGGTGCATATTTCCCGCAATGGCGAGATAATTCCCGGCACCCTCATTCCGGAGTAGCGACTCGATGAATCACGAACCTCATGTGCATGGCCCCGACTGTGATCACGACCACGACCATCACCACGGGCATGTTCATGGTCCGCACTGCAACCACAGCCATGATCCGGTACGCAATCCGTTGAAGGATGTCGGTCGCAACGATCCCTGCCCATGCGGCAGCCAGAAGAAATTCAAGAAGTGCCACGGAGCCTGAGTCGCTGATGACGCCGTTCGCTGCAGTACTGCTCATCGGCGCTCTGCTGATCGCCGCATTGGCCGGCTATGCGCTGTATCTGTGGCGCAGGGTCTGGCGTAACGAGCGACAGCAGGCGGCGCAGCAGGCTCGACAGCATGCCGAGCTTGCGGCTGACCTGCGGATTCTGGCCAGCAGTCTGCTCGACGAGCAGCTACCCCTGATCGAGGGGGCCATTCGCATCAAGGTGTTGCTCGACAACTACGACGCGAACCTGAGTCAGGACCCACATTGCGAGGTATTCCAGGCGTTGTACGAGGCGACCGCGCAGGTGCCGACCCACGCGGCCTGGAAGGCCCTGGACAAGGCCGAGCGTCGCCGTCACGAGGCCCATTTCAGCGCCCTTGAATTGCAGCACAAGGCAGCCGCACGCCGTTCGGCACGCTGGCTGCTGGACGAGGCGCTGACGCCGGCTGCCGCCTGATTCCGTCGCATCACACCTTTGCTTCTATCCTGAATACTGTCCCTGTTGCGCTCAGCTCAAAGGAGCCGTCGATGTCACTGCGTCCGCCATTTAATCTGGTTCGCCTGATTCTCGGCGCCACCGTCGCCGCCGTCAGCCTGACGGGCTGTCAGGCCTATCTGGACAGCCGCTACAGCGACAGCCTGCCGCCGAAGCAGGGCGTGCAGCCGCTGACCGGGCTGGCAGAGCGTGTCAGCATTCGGCGCAACGCCCTGGGCATGCCGCTGATCGAAACCAGCACCTTCCACGATGCATTGTTCGGCCTGGGCTACATCCACGCCACCGACCGCCTGAGCCAGATGGCCAGCCTGCGGCTGATGGCGCAGGGGCGACTGGCCGAGATGGCCGGGCCGGGTGTGCTGGAAATCGACCGCTTCATGCGCGCCGTCAACCTGCGCAAGAGTGCCGAGGTGCTCTATCGTGAAAGCTCGCCACGGATGAAGCGCTTCTTCGAGGTCTATGCGCGTGGCGTCAACGCCTACCTGTACAGGCACCGCGACAAGCTGCCGATGGACCTGGCCGCTGCCGATTACACGCCCGAATACTGGAAGCCCGAGGATTCGGTGCTGGTGTTCTGCCTGCTGAACTTCGGCCTGTCGGTGAATCTGCAGGAGGAAATCGCCGCCCTGGTGCTGGCGCAGCGCGTCGGCAGCGACAAGCTCGCCTGGCTGTTGCCGACCTATCCCGACGAGCCACTGCCCTTCGATGAGGCGGCGAAGCTCGAAGGCTTGCAACTGAGCGGACAGATTCCCGGCCTGGCCGCGCTCGACCGCGCAGCCGCGCAGGTCGCCGAGCTGAATATGCTCGGTGTGGCGGCGTCCAACAACTGGGCCATTGCCGGCAGCCGCACGCGCAGCGGCAAGCCGCTGATGGCCAACGATACCCATCTGCCGCTGTCGATGCCGTCGTACTGGAATTTCGTGCAGATCCGCTCGCCGAAATTCCAGGCGGCGGGGGTGACGGTCGCGGGTGTTCCGGCGGTGGTGGCAGGCTTCAACGGCAAGCTTGGTTGGGGTATGACCATGGTCATGGGCGACAACCAGGACCTGTTCCTGGAAAAGATCCGCCGCGAGAACGGGCGTCTGCAGTATCTGGCCGATGGCAAGTGGGTCGCGGCACGCGAGCGCCACGAGACGTTCATCGTCAAGGGCCAGCGGCCCATTCGCGAGACGATCTACGAGACGCGCAACGGTCCGCTGCTCAACAGCGTGCTGGGCGAGCGCAAGCATCCGTTGCAGCCTCTGCAACTGAGCAGCGGCTATGGCCTGGCGCTGAAGACCACTCAGTTCGAGGCGGACAAATCGCTCGATGCCTTCTTTGATCTCACGCGGGCAAAAAATGTCGATGAGGCTTTCGAGGCCAGCCGCGATATCCGCGCCATGGCGCTGAACATGGTATTTGCCGACGAGCAGGGCATCGGCTGGCAGGTCAGCGGGCGTTATCCCAACCGCCGTGGCGGCCTGGGGTTGCTGCCTTCGCCGGGCTGGGACGGGCTTTACGACTGGGACGGTTTCGCCGATCCCATGTTGCATCCCTATGATCAGGACCCGGCCCAGGGCTGGCTTGGCACCGCCAACCATCGCACGGTGCCGCGCGGCTACGGCATGCAACTGTCCAACTCCTGGCACTATCCCGAACGCGCCGAGCGCCTGGCAGAGCTGGCCGGGCAGGGCCGCCACGACACTGCCAGCATGATCGCCATGCAGTACGACCGCACGACCCCGTTCGCCGCCAAGCTGGCCGCCATGTTCGAGGAGCCGTCCATGCGCGAGCCCTTGCAGCAGGCCATCGCGGCACTGCCAGCCAGCGAACGCGACAAGGCCCGCATGGCTCTTTCGCGCCTGCTGAAATTCGACGGCGTGCTGGATGCGGCATCCGCCGATGCCGCCCTGTATTCTGCATTCCTGCATGAAAGTGCGCGGCAGACCTTCCTCGACGAGCTCGGCCCGGACGACAGTTCCGCCTGGCAGGCGCTGCTGCAGGCCGCCAACATTTCCTATTCGGCCCAGGCCGATCACCTGCTGGGTCGTGACGACAGCCCCTACTGGGACGATGTGAACACGCCGCAGCGGGAAGACAAGCCGGCCATCCTCGCGCGCAGCCTGGCGGCGGCGGTCGATCACCTGACAACGAAACTGGGCAGCGACAGCAGCGTCTGGCAGTGGGGCAAGCTGCACCACTACACCTGGGCCACGGGCACCACCCAACTGGCGCCCTATATGCCGGCCAGCAAGCGCAGCGGGATCAATGCCATTCGTGGCTATCTGGATCGCGGCCCTTATCCGGCGGGCGGCGATCACAGCACGCTGAACGTTTCCGCCTACCGCTGGGGGCAGAATTTCGATACCTGGCTGATCCCGGCCATGCGCATCGTCGTCGATTTCGGGCGCGACGAGCCACTGATCGGCTTGAACAGCTCGGGGCAGTCCGGCAATCCGGCCAGCCCGCATTACGCTGACGGCATCGAGGCGTGGATGAAGGGCCGCTACATGAGCTTTCCGTTCAAGCCACAGAATCTCGATGCGGTGTATGGCACTCAGCGCCTGTGGCTGACTCCGGCGGAGCGCTGAAGCTGGGTAGGGTGGATAACGCCGCAGGCTTTTCCACCAGCAGATGGGCAGTGGTCGGTGGAAAATCGCTGTGCGAGCTTTCCACCTTAGGGTTGTGTCAGGCAGGCACTACTTCGAGCACGCGAATGCTGTCGCCGTCGGGGTAGTGCCAGCGAACGTCCAGATCCCAGAACTGCGCGCCGTAGCGGCGTTCGGGGTCGGGCTTCTGATAGGCCGGACGCGGGTCTTGGGCCAGGCACTGCTCGATCAGTTCCACCACCGGCTCGGCCAGCCGCAGCGCTTCTCCACGGGCCTGGGCGAGGGCGCTTTCGCTCCAGTGCACCTCGATCAGCACGGGTGCTTCTGCCGCCATGTCGTTGCGAGCCTCGGGCAGGGCGTCGGCGTAGGGCACGTAGGGTTTGATGTCGACGATCGGCGTGCCGTCCAGCAGGTCGATGCCGGACACCAGCAGACGTCCCGGCTCGACCCGGTCGAGCCTGACCACCGACTGCCCGATGCCGTTGGGACGATGCGTGGCGCGTGTAGCGAAAACGCCGATCATCTTGTTGCCGCCCAGACGTGGTGGCCGCACCCTCAGGCGCGGCTTTTCCTCCAGTGCCTGATGGAAGAGAAACAGCAGCCAGACATGGCTGACCTGCTCCAGGCCCGCCACTGCCTCGCCCGTGTCGAACGGCGGCAGCAGCTCCAGCACGCCACGCGCCGCAGGCGCCAGACGTGGCTGGCGCGGGATGGCGAACTTTTCCCGGAAGCAGGAACGCAGATAGCCGATGGGTTCGATGCCGTGGCGCATTACAACCCCAGCAGCTGCGCCACGTAGTCGGCATCCTTGTCGCCGCGCCCGGACAGGTTGACCAGGATATGCTGGTCCCTGTCCAGAGTCGGTGCGGTCGCCATGGCCCAAGCCACGGCGTGGGCGCTTTCCAGCGCGGGGATGATGCCTTCGGTGCGCGACAGGGTCATGAAGGCGTCCAGGCATTGCTGGTCGGTGACGGACTGGTAGTCCACTCGCCCGGCATCCTTCAGGTAGCTGTGCTGCGGGCCGACGCCGGGATAATCAAGCCCCGAGGCAATGGAATGCACCGCCGCCGGATTGCCCTGTTCGTCTTCCAGCACGTAGCAGGCCATGCCGTGCAACTCGCCGGGCTTGCCCACCGTCATGGTCGCGGCGTGACGGCCCGGCTTGTCGATGCCTTCGCCGGCTGGCTCGACGCCGACCAGGCGCACGCTGGCGTCGCCGAGAAAGGCGCTGAAGATGCCCATGGCATTGGAGCCGCCACCGACGCAGGCGGCCACCTGGTCGGGCAGGCGGCCATGTTTGCTCAGGAACTGCTCGCGGGCCTCGCGACCGATGATGGACTGGAAGTCACGCACCATCTTCGGGAAGGGATGCGGGCCGACCACCGAGCCGATGGCGTAGATGAAATCCTGCGGGTCCTTGAGGTATTCCTCGAAGGCACTGTCCACCGCTTCCTTGAGCGTCGCCGCGCCACGGGTCACCGGCACCAGTTTGCAGCCGAGGATTTTCATCTTGGTGACGTTGGGGTGTTCCTTCTCGATGTCCACCTGGCCCATGTGGATTTCGCAGGGAATGCCCACCAGCGCGCAGGCGGTGGCCAGCGCCACGCCATGCTGGCCGGCGCCGGTTTCGGCGATGACCTTCTTCTTGCCCATGAACCTGGCCAGCAACGCCTCACCCAGGCAGTGATTGATCTTGTGCGCGCCGGTGTGGTTCAGGTCCTCGCGCTTGAGATGGATCTGCGCGCCGCCGAGCTTTTCCGACAGGCGCCGGGCATGGAAGATCGGGCTGGGGCGACCGACGTAGTCTGCGAACAGGCTGGCCAGCTCCTGCTGGAAATCCTCGCGCTGGCGGATTTCCTCATAGGCCAGATTGATGTCGTCCATCGCCTGCTTCAGGTGCGGCGGCACCAGTTGGCCGCCGTAAGGGCCGAAGTAGCCCTGGGCGTCGGGCATAGGGGCGAATTCGAGGGTATTGCTCATGGTGTCGATCCATCGGTTTGCGGGCGATGCGGCATCTTACTCGTCAGCGCGGGAGTCAGGAATCATGTGGTAAAGAGTCGCAGCCTCAAAAGCGTCCATGCTCGTCAGGTAGCGTTACTGGCGAGCTTGCGATAGCTTTTGTACTTCAATGAGTGAATTCATGCTCTAGCGTGCCTTGGTATGTATCAGAGAGCGCTATTTGGGATCTTTGTCTTTTATGTAGTTGTTGATTTTTTCTAGTAATGTTTTGGTGTGTTCTGAAAGCTTTATATTGTTCTCTTTCTGCCACTCTTCCAGTTTGACTGTTTCGTAGGTTCGACCGATTGTCAATGCTCGCCGTGCGTAGTCAGAGCCTTTTTCGTCAATTTGCTCCAAGGTTCTTTGATAGGCATCGATGGCGCGAGCATGGCCGAACTCCACTTGCAATTCCCTGTATCTCTTTTGCTGATATTTTACATAACCATATTGTGAGAGTATGACCAAGGTTAACGCTAAGAATGATATGGAAATTAATATTTTCTTAAGCATGGTTGTTCTTGTTTATTAGCGATTAGGCCGAAGGTCAGCGTTAGCCAGCTCCAGTGAGCTACTTCAGTGCTCAGTTCCGGCGTAGATCCACATGGGCTCGGTGTTGCCTGCACGTACAAAACCAAGCGACTCATAGAACTCAATTGCCTTGCCATCCGCGGTAAGCATTTGCTGGTGAAAGCTGGCGTATTTTATCAGCATTGCCGACATCATTTTCCGGCCAATACCTTTGCCTTGAAAATCGGGATGCACCAGCATGTGTGGAAAGTATACGACGAGGTGCCCGTCAGAAATTGCGTTACCAAGTCCGACTAGTTTTCCCGCGACACGCGCAGTGACAAGGCTATGCGAGTTGCGCAAGGCTGCCATGAGTTCATCTGGTTTTCCGGCTGATGACCAGTGGTTGGCCTTGTAGATTTCAAGAACTTCTTCCGTCGTTATGGTGTCATGCATGGATATTTCGAACGGCATGGTGCCTCCTTGCTTCTGATGCATAGCGTTGGTGTTAGGTTCTGTACGAAAAGTCGTCGAGCGAAGGTCAGGCGAGGCAAAAATCGGTGAGATACGTAGCGTAGCGAAGTAACAGCCGCAGGCTGGCCCGCAGGGTGAGCGCAGCGAATCAAGCGGAGTTTACGAGCTGTAAATGAGCATGACTCACTTCGTTCGCCCTTCGGGCCGCGCTGAAGCGCGTTAGCCGCAAGCGGCTTGCCGAACCGATTTTTAACGAAGCATCACCGAGCGCAGACACTTTTCGTACAGAACCTAGGTCGAGTCGGCTTGTTAGCCATCATTGGCACTGACCAGGCAGGCAGGTGACTTCGTGCTTGATCAGCTCAATGATATCTTTCAGTTGCTCTCCACGCAGGGCCAAGCGATCTTCGCAATGTCCAAGGTAGGCCTGTCGAGCTTCATATAGTGCGGGCTGATGCTTCTCTGGCAACCGTTCCATCGCCCAATCAGCGGCGACGTCCTTTGACGCAATCTTGCCGGTTGCTGCGCTGTACCAGACACGGGCTAAAGTAAGCATCACATTCCTTTCATCCCCAGCCCAGTCCGACGGTGTGCTCCATAATTTCAGCGTGTCGGCCAACGCCTTGAAAATATCGCTCTCTGGCACCGGGTCGAAGAGTTCCGTTGCCGGTGGACCTGTCAAGGCGATGCTGTGTTGTCTAGCTTGCGTCAGAAGAATCGCCAGATCAGCATCAACGACAGCGGGTTCGACGATACCCTCAAGGATATCTTTTCGCAGCCATTCTCCGAATTGCAGTTCCCGCCTGGCCGGATAACGCCACGGCACGATGTCGTCGTGCACGACAACAGTCACTTCCAGTGCGCGGAGATCTTTGCTTTGACCAGGCGGTGCCGAAATCTTGAGTAGATCGAGCATCAAAGCTTGCCGTGTGATTTCATCAGGCTTTGTCGCCACTGTGACCAGCAAATCGATGTCACTGTATGGCTTCAGACCGCCGCTCAAGGCAGAGCCGTACAAATGTACCGCCAATAGCGTTGATGCCAGATGACGTTCACTAACATCTAGCGCCTGCGACAATTGTGCTGATATTTCAGTGGGTACGGAGTCAGTCATGAGGTTTGAAGCTGGGTGTAACCGGGCGGCAAAAAGCGTAGCTTTTGGGCGATCCGGTTGACGAACTTGTTATGCATGGCGCGATTGTGCCAATGCAATTGCAGCCTGGATGGCCGCGCGAGCTTGCGGACTGTTCTTCCAACACGTGGAGCCGACGATAGCCGAGGCTTGAGAGACGATATCCAGTGCACTGGCTTTGCTTAGATGGGCCAGTGTTTCAAATCCCATTTGTTCAAGGCGCACCACTACCGTAGGACCAACACCTTTCACAGCCAGTAATGCCTTGCGTTCTTCCGCTGGGAATGGCATGGGTATTCTCCATTGGTGCCTGACGTTTGGTTAAGGGGAAGGCTCTAGCGCGTCCGGGTTGAATGAATGGTTAGCTAGCCAGCACGCTCTAGACTCAAGATTAATATCTTTGGTGCTCCTCGGCTCAAAGTAAGTATCAAGCGATGCTATGACTATAGATACCCAGCCAGGAAATTTTTCACTGCCACTCCATTCGATATTGGAGCCACAGACGCTACAAAATTTTCTGTCAATGCTCCCGGATGAGTTGTAGGAGGTCAGCAGTTCTTGCCCGGATAGATACTCTAAATCAGATCTAGGCAAACTTGCATATGTGGCAAATGCAGCACCATGCTGCTTTTGGCACATTCTGCAATGGCAGTTCGATACAGCCTTGGGTTCAGAACGCAAGCGAAACGAAACTGCGCCACACAGACAGCTACCACGATACATATTTACTCCTGTAGCTAGCGTTAGGTTAAGGAGCGACTTTAGCCCGTTCCAGTCATGCGTGCGCCAGGCATGGCGCACGCATGAAAAAGCCCCGCATGGGCGGGGCTGCTTTCGAGCGGTGGGGCGGTCAGATCACTTCGGCCCAGAGGTCGTATTCGTCGGCGTGGGTCACCCGCACACGCACCTTGTCGCCGGGTTGCAGCGGGTGCTCGCTGTCGACGTAGACCATGCCGTCGATTTCCGGGGCGTCGGCCCAGGAGCGACCGATGGCGCCGTCTTCGTCCACTTCGTCGATAAGGACGTCCATCTCGCGCCCGATCTTCAGCTGCAGGCGCGCGGCGCTGATGGCCTGCTGGTGGGCCATGAAGCGATCCCAGCGCTCCTGCTTGACCTCGTCCGGCACGGCTTCCAGTTCCATTTCTTCAGCCGGTGCGCCTTCGACCGGGGAGTACTGGAAGCAGCCGACGCGATCCAGTTGCGCTTCGGTGAGCCAATCGAGCAGGTACTGGAAGTCTTCTTCGGTCTCGCCGGGGAAGCCGACGATAAAGGTGGAGCGGATGGTCAGCTCGGGGCAGATCTCGCGCCATTGCTTGATGCGCGCCAGGGTCCTGTCCTCGAAGGCCGGACGCTTCATGGCCTTGAGCACCTTGGGGCTGGCGTGCTGGAAGGGTATATCCAAGTAGGGCAGGATTTTACCAGCCGCCATCAACGGAATCACGTCGTCCACGTTGGGGTAGGGGTAGACGTAGTGCAGGCGCACCCAGACGCCCATCCGGCCCAGTTCCTCGCACAGCTCCAGCATGCGCGTCTTGACTGGCTGGCCGTTCCAGAAGTCCAGTTTGTATTTGAGGTCGACGCCGTAGGCGCTGGTGTCCTGGCTGATCACCAGGATCTCCTTGACGTCAGCCTTGACCAGGCGCTCGGCCTCGCTCAGCACACTGCCCACCGGACGACTGACCAGCTTGCCGCGCATGGAGGGGATGATGCAGAAGCTGCAGTTGTGGTTGCAGCCTTCGGAAATCTTCAGGTAGGCGTAATGACGCGGGGTGAGCTTGATGCCTTGGGGCGGCACCAGATCGACGAAGGGGTCGTGCTCGATGCTCGGCGGGATCACTTCATGGACCGCATTGACCACCTGCTCGTACTGCTGCGGGCCGGTGACCGCCAGCACGCTGGGATGCACACCACGGATATTGTTCTCGTCCACGCCCATGCAGCCGGTGACGATCACCTTGCCGTTCTCGGCGATGGCCTCGCCAATGGCATCCAGCGATTCGGCCTTGGCGCTGTCGATAAAGCCGCAGGTGTTGACGACCACCACATCGGCGTCCTCGTAGGACGGCACGATCTGGTAACCCTCCATGCGCAGCTGGGTCAGGATTCGCTCCGAATCCACGGTTGCCTTCGGGCAGCCGAGTGAAACGAACCCTACGCTTGGGACTTTTTTCGACATGACGGGCCGGGCCTCGGTGATGCAGCAGGAAAAAATGGCGCGCGAGTATACAGTTATTTGGCTTGTCGAGCGCGCCCTTATCCCCGCCGCTGTAACTGAATCCCTGATGCAGCACACCGAAGCCGCCCCGCACGGCTTGCCATAACTCGGACGCAGAAACACCTTGCGTGACCAACCTGGTCAGTAGCCGTTAGGGCGCGCGGCGCATGCTCATTTGTCACCCTTCCCAGAAAATTTATCTTGGGCCTCCTTGGAACATAAATCCTATACTCCGGGCTATTTTTCAACATCGCAGGCCGCCTCGATGCATCCAGCGTGAAAAGAACGGTGCGCAGGTAAACAGCTATCCGGGTGTCAGGTCGCTGTGCCGAACTGGCGGCTATGGCGAGCCATTTCAAGCACAGGCAAATCCATACACTGTCGGGTCGCCGAGGCTCAGGAGCGCCGCCTGGCTGCTCAGTGGAACGCCTTGGCCGAAGCGCTTTCTATTCAACACATCGGACCGTAAGTACGGATTCCATTACAAGGAGCGGGATACATGGCAACGCTACATCAACGCACCGTCACTGCTATACAGGCGAATCATGCGAAACTGCAAACTGCCTGGACCGAGAATCTTGAGGCCGATGGGTCGCAGCGCGGCATGAAGGCTGGCAACCTCGCTCAGCAAACAGGCGAGTTTCTGGGGCTGTTGACTTCGAGTCTGAGCGCAGGTAGCGGTAACGATCTGGGAGGGGCCGCATGGGCCGAGATGCGCCTGTTCCTGGAAAAACTGTCGCATAGCCGCGTCCTTGCGGGCTTCGACTCCCAACAGACGGCCAGCTTCGTCTTCTCCATCAAGCGTCCGTTGATGATGGTACTTCAGCACGAATATTCCGACAGCGCGGAGCAGTTCGCCGAGCAGCTCTGGACCCTGTCGGAAATCGTCGACACGCTCGGCCTGCATACCGTTCGTACCTTTCAGAAATCCCGCGAGGCGGTGATCAAGCGTCAGCAGGAAGAACTGCTGGAGTTGTCGACACCGGTGGTGAAACTGTGGGAAGGCGTGCTTGCGCTGCCGATGATCGGCACCCTCGATTCCCAGCGCACTCAGGTGGTGATGGAGTCGTTGTTGCAGCGTATCGTCGATACCGGTTCGGAAATCGCCATCATCGATATCACTGGGGTACCGACCGTCGACACGCTGGTCGCCCAGCACCTGCTCAAGACGGTTACTGCCATTCGCCTGATGGGCGCCGACTGCATCATTAGCGGTGTGCGCCCGCAAATCGCTCAGACCATCGTGCACCTGGGCCTGGACTTGCAAGGCATCGTCACCAAAGCCAACCTCGCCGATGCCCTTGCGCTCGCGCTGAGCCGTTCCGGCCTTCGCGTCACCAAGGCGGTCTGATGGAACGTATTCCGATTTTGCAGATGGGTGAGTTTCTGCTCGTTACCATCCAGGTCGACATGCACGACCAACTCGCCATCACCCTTCAGGATGACTTGGCCGAGCGCATCAGTGCGACCTCGGCGCGGGCCGTGCTCATTGATATTTCCGCGCTGGATATGGTGGATTCGTTCATCGGACGGATGATCAGCACCATCTCCGGTGTGTCGAAGATCATGGACGCCGAAACCGTCGTGGTCGGCATGCAGCCGGCGGTAGCCATTACGCTGGTGGAACTCGGGCTGATGCTGCCGGGCGTCAGTACGGCCCTCAATGTCGAGCGCGGTATGCAGTTATTGCGTAGCCGTGTGAATACTCGATGAACATCCGCAGCAGCGGCAGCCAACCGGTACGCGTCGAACAGGACGTTGTGCAAGCCCGCCAGGAAGTACGCAAGCTCGCGCAGGCTTGCGGCCTGCGCCTGATCGACCTGACCAAGCTGGTCACCGCAGTCAGCGAACTGGCACGCAACACAGTGGTATATGGCGGTGGTGGCGATATGGACTGGGTCATTCTGGAAGATGGGCCGCGGGTCGGCATTCGCCTGACGTTTCGCGATGAGGGGCCCGGCATACCTGATCTCAAACTCGCCATGACAGATGGGTGGACTTCCGGTAGCGGCCTCGGTCTGGGTTTGACCGGTGCCAAGCGTCTCGTCGATGAGTTCGAGCTCGATAGCGCACCGGGAGCCGGTACACGAGTGACCATTACCCGATGGACATGAATCTGCGGGGAAGCGTTACTCAAGTGGTCGCCATGGAGGAAGTAAGCCAGGTTGGCCACGCCCGCCGGCTGGCACAGCGGCTGGCCGAGGAGATCGGCTTCGATACCACCGATGCAGGCCGCGTTGCCCTGGTGGCCACCGAGCTGTCTACCAACATTCTCAAACATGCCGGGCACGGCGTGATGCATGTGCGCACCCTGCCTGGCAAGAATGCCGATGGAATCGAGATCATCGCGGTTGATCGCGGGCCGGGCTTCGACCTTCGGGCCTGTCTGTCGGACGGCTTTTCCACACGCGGTACCCAAGGCACGGGGCTCGGCTCGCTATCACGCCAGGCGACGGTCTTCGACGCCTATGCCGATGCGCGCGGTGCCGTGGTGATGGCGCGGCTTTATTCTCAAGGCGGCACGGTCGATGATTACCGCTTCGGCATCACCCAACATGCGTTGCACAACCTTCCGGCCTGTGGTGACGCCTGGCATCTCGCTATCCGGGATGGCCGTGTCAGTGCATTGGTCATCGATGGCCTGGGGCATGGCGAGGAAGCACAGCAGGCTGCGGAAGCGGGTGCCCTGGCGTTCGCCGCGCAGCCCTTTGCGGCTCCGGAAGAACTGCTGAGCGACATGCACCAGGCGATGACCTCCAGTCGCGGCGGCGCCGTCGCGGTGGCGCAGTTCGATCCGCATACGCGAGGCCTGAAATTCGCCGGCATCGGCAATATCGGCGCTCGCCTGCTGAGTCTTGAACAGTCACGTGGGCTGGCCTCGCATCCAGGTATTGTCGGGGTGCAGTACCGCAAGGCCAAGGTATTCGACTATACCGATGCCGCTGGTCAATTGTTGATCATGCACAGCGACGGGCTGCAGTCGCGCTGGAGCCTTGGCGACTATCCTGGGCTCGCGAACCGTCATCCCGCTGTAATCGCTGCGCTGCTGCATCGGGATTTCTGCCGGGGGCGTGACGACGTGACCGTTCTGGTGATTGCCTTGGGAGACACTGAGTGAGCGATTCAATACCCGATGCGGGTGAGCTGTCCCGGATCGAAACGTTGCGCCTTGAGAACGAGTCGTTGCGCGCCGAGCTGGAGGAGACCAATCAGGGTGTTCTGGCGCTCTATGCCGAACTCGATACCCAGGCAGAAGAACTCCGCCAGGCTTCCGATCTGAAGAGCCGCTTCCTGCATTACATGAGCCATGAGTTCCGCACGCCGCTCGGCTCCATCCTGAGCATTGCCAGGCTACTGAGTGATGAGCTGGACGGACCGCTGAGTGAAGAGCAACACAAGCAGGTGCGCTTTATCCGATCCTCCGCCACTGAACTGAGCGAAATGGTCAGCGACCTGCTCGACCTGGCCAAGATCGAGGCCGGGCGAGTGACCATTTCTCCGGCATGGTTCGATATGCTCGACCTGTTTTCAGCGTTGCGCGGAATGTTCCGACCGATCGTGGAGGGCTCGGAAGTCGACCTTATTTTCGAAGAACCTGAAACCGTGCTGCGCTTGTATACCGACGACAAGAAGCTTGCACAGATTCTGCGTAATTTCATTTCGAACGCACTCAAATTCACGCTGCAGGGCGAGGTGCGCATATCCGCGCAGGTGATCGATGGCAGCGAAGTCCGTTTCGCAGTGTGCGACACCGGCATAGGCATTCCGCAAGAGCTGCACAAGGCACTATTCGAGGATTTCAGCCAGGTCGACAGCCCCTTGCAGAAAAGGCTGCGTGGCACCGGATTGGGGCTGTCGCTGTGCAAGCGTTTCGCCGATCTGCTCGGTGGCCGGGTTGGGGTCGAGAGCGAGCCGGGCAAGGGTTCGACATTTTTCGTGGTCATTCCACTTGCGTTACAACCGGAGGGCGCCGATGAAGCGTGACAGCCAGCTGCTGATTGTCGATGACAACGTCGCGACTCGCTATGCCATGCGGCGCGTTCTCGAACGTCACGGCTACGCTGTGCTGGAGGCGGGGACAGGTGCCGAAGGCCTGGCGCTGATCGCAGCGGAACAGGTCGATGCACTGCTGCTGGATGTCAATCTGCCGGACATGAGCGGTTTCGACGTTGCCCGGCAACTGCGCATCGATGCATCCACTGCGCTGCTGCCCGTGATTCACGTGTCGGCTGCTTCCATCGAAACAGGGGATATGATCACCGGCCTCGATGCCGGAGCGGACGCCTACCTGATCCATCCCGTGGACCACGATGTGCTGCTCGCGACGTTGCGTACACTGTTGCGAGTGAGAATTACCGAAGAGGCTCTACGCAAAAGCGAGAAGCGTTTTCGCGAAATATTCACCAACATCTCCGCGCCTATCGCGGTAATCGATGCCGGGCTGAACATTCATCAGTGCAATCAGGCATTCATCAAGCTGATCGGCAATGAGGGCAGCAACGGCCCGTTGGAGGGCTGCTTTGCGCCAAACCAGGATCAGGTCCTGGAGCAGTTGCGGGCGCACCTGGCAGCTGGCGAGCGCTGGCAAACCTCGCTGGATCTGTTCGTAGATGGGACGTTGCGCGAAACCGAGTGGCAACTGTCGCCTTATCAGCCACCGGATATTGGGCTGATCCTCGTCGAAGACGTCACTGAGCAGCGGCAGCGTGAGCGCGTACAACTCAAGCTGCTGGACAATGCCCAAGCGCAACTGGCGCAGGAAGTGGTAGAGCGTGCGCGCACCGAAGCCCAGCTTTTCCAGGCGCAGAAGATGGATGCCCTGGGTAAGCTGACCGGCGGAATCGCGCATGATTTCAACAACCTGCTCACCGGAATCATCACTGGCATCGACCTGATGAAAAAGCGCGTAGCCGAAGGCCGTAGTGCCGATGCGCTACGTTTTGCCGATGCTGCCCAGCATTCGGCGATCAGGGCTGCTGCGCTTACCAATCGCCTGCTGGCCTTTGCCCGGCAGCAGCCGCTGAATGCGAATCCGGTCGACATCAATGAGCAGGTGCGCTCGCTGGAGGATCTGCTGCGCCGAACCATCGGCGAGGACATCACCCTCACGCTTCACCTGAACCTGAAGGAAGCGGTAGCCCATGTCGACGCCAGCCAGCTGGACAACGCCCTGATCAACCTCGTGGTCAATGCGCGCGACGCGCTGGCCGAGGGTGGCAATATCCACATCACCACCTTCGCCGCGCGTTCGCACGGTAATACCGAGCTTGCGGACGGAAACTACGTAGCCATCAGCGTGCGCGACGATGGCGCCGGCATCGACCCGAAGAATATCAACAAGGTCTTCGACCCTTTCTTCACCACCAAACCACTAGGGCAGGGGACCGGTCTGGGGCTGTCGACGGTCTATGGTTTTGCGCGTCAGTCCGGCGGTGAAATACGTATCCGTAGCGTCGTTGGCCAGGGCACTGAAGTCACGCTGCTGCTACCGGCAACTGAAGGCGCGGTGAGCCCGGTTGCAGAGGCCTCGGAAATCGAGGCTCAGGGAGACGGGGAGCACATCCTTATCGTCGAAGACATGCCCCTGGTACAACTCCTGATCACCGAGATGCTGGTCGAAGCCGGCTATCGCTGTAGCCAGGCCGGCGATGCCAAGGCGGCACTGTCGCTGCTGAAGCAGGATGACTCCATCCAGTTGCTGCTGACCGACGTGGGCCTTCCCGGCCTTAGCGGCATCCAGCTGGCCGACGCAGCGCGTGCCGCTCGCCCGCAATTGCCGATCCTGTTCATGACCGGCTACGCCGAAGGCACGGCTGACCAGAAAAGCTTCCTTGGCACGCGCATGGGCGTTATCACCAAGCCTTTCCAGACAGCCGAACTGCTCAACAAGGTTTTTCGGATATTGAGATGACGGCCTGCGGGTTCGTCCCAGGCTGCTTACCGGTATTCACACAAGTACGCGGTATCGGTTGCGACCTTCAACTGGAACTTGCTGTTGGCCGGCACGGTGAAGCGGGTGCCGCTGGTGAAGGTTTCAAAGGTGTCGCTACCGGGTAGTTTGACGTCCAGGCTGCCGGCGACCACATGCATGACTTCCAGTTGAGCGGTGCCGAATTCGTATTCGCCTGGCGCCATGACACCGATGGTGGCAGGGCCGTCGTCCATGTCGAAGGCGATGGATTTGACGGTGCCGTCGAAGTATTCGTTGACCTTGAACATGTGGATTACCTGAAGTGGGGAAAAGGCTGGCAAGTATGCCCAAGCGCTGTGGTGGCGTCATCAGCACAGCCTTCAGTTCAGCCGGAAGCCATCCATCAGACACAGCCCGGCCCAGAGATAGCCAGGTTTCAGCGGGCTGCTGCATCGCAAGCCTCCGGTACCTGCAAGTAGCCGATGCGCGGTGCGCCTCGCATGCTGCGTTTTGCCTCGGCAGTGATTATTATCGGCGCCCGTTTTTTTCTCGGATGACAGGGATGGAGTGTCGCCCTGGTTGCGGTGCCTGTTGCATTGCCCCTTCGATCAGCAGTCCTCTTCCCGGCATGCCACTCGGCAAGCCGGCAGGTGTGCGTTGTCTGCATCTTTCTGATACGAATCTCTGCGAGCTGTTTGCTCAGCCGACCCGGCCTGCGGTGTGCGCGGCGTTCAGTGCGGACCAAAGTGTTTGCGGTGAGAGCCAGGAGGATGCCATTCGGCTGTTGGGATGGCTGGAGCAGGCCACGGCTTGATGTAAAAAAACTTCGCGGCTGAAGCTGCTCCCACTGCGGGAGCGGCTTCAGCCGCGAATGGTGAAAGCCGATTTAACGACTGAATGCTGCTCCGGTGCCCACGACCGTAGCCGATGGCAGCAGTTGGCTGATGAAGCGGTTCCAGCGTGTGATGCCTGCCGGACCGACAAAAACCACGTCCTGGGGCTGGAGCGGGAAGCTCTTGGCCAGGGCAAAAGCGGTGGGCGATTTGGCGTTCAGCTGGAAGACCTTGGCCTGCTCGGTCGCGATGTTTTCTGCGCCGCGAATGACGTAGACCGCTTCGCCATCGGCCGTTTCCTGGCGAATGCCGCCGGCTGTCCCGATTGCATCCATCAGGTTGTAGCTCGACGTCTTGAAGTTCAGCGCCTGTGGCTGGGTGACCTCGCCAAGAACGTAGATCTTCTTCTGATCGTTATAGGGCAGGTGCAGCTGGTCGCCGTCCCTCAGGTAGACCTGATGCAGCCAGGAGTCCGGGCGGTTCAGGTCATCGAGGTTGAGCATGTATTCGCGACCGCCGCGCTTGAGCATCAGGCTGGAAAGGTCGGCATTTTCGGTATCGATGCTGGCCTGGCCGATGGCTTGCACGATGGTCATCGGTGCGGTGGTCACGGGCACTTCACCGGCGGTGTTGAAGGCGCCCGAGAGGACGACGCGCTGACTGCCGTAGCGCAGCAGGCTGACATCGACCTGCGGGCTGTCGATGTAGTTGGCAAGGCGGCGTGCGATCTCGGCCCGCAGCTCTTCGATGGTACGGCCTGCGGCGTTGACGTTGCCGATATAGGGGTAGAAGAGTGTGCCATCCGGGCGAACCAGGCGACCGTTGGCGTCGAGTTGCTGTTGCGGGCCGGACGGCGCAGTCAGTTCGGGGTGATCCCAGACGGTGATATAGAGCAGGTCGTTCGCACCGATGCGATAGGCTTCAGGCTTGTAATCGGTCAGCTCCTGCTTGCTGGAGGTGCCTTTGTCGGAAGACAGCTCGCCCTTGAGCATTTCCGGCGTGATACGCAGCAACTGTACGCTGCCGTTTTCCGATTCTGCTCCTTCCTTGAACTCATCCGGGTCAAGGTATTGGCCAGGTGAAAACACACATCCCTGGAGTACCAGAACGGAAGAGAACGCGAGCGTAAATAGTGGTTTCATGGGGTCTTCATCCTTGACGGAATAGTTGTTTTTCGGAGTGAAACGGCTGGATTCACTTGTCGCTTGTCACTTGAAAGAATCAGATGGAACCGGCTCTCCATATTCAATCGACCAGTGCTGCGTGATGTATGCGGAGTGGCTCGATGGTTATGGGGTCGGTGTGCCGACAGCCTTGCTGCATGTGGCATTGCCGTTCACAGAAGTCATAGACCGTTGTGTTTCGGCGGGGTTCAGGGGCAATGGGACAAATTGCTTGCGATGAGCTGCGCAGCGGAAATAGGCGCAATGCGGCGCCTAGCCTTGCTTGTTCAAGCGCCATTCCGGTTGTCATGAACTCTCTTCAAGCCCTTGTCTCAGGTGCTTCAATCATCCAGCGCAGGGTTTCACGCAGTTCTATCGGCTTCAGTTCGCCTATCAAACGGGTCAGTTTGGCGCTGCAGCCGAACAGGTTTTTTACATCGGCGCTGCGTATGAAGGCGGGGTTGACCCTGACTTCCATTCGATGTCCGGATATCAGCGCGGCCTGCTGGAGAACGTACTGCAAAGTGTGGGCAGTACCCGAGCAGATATTGATGGTCTGGCCAATCGCCTCGGGTGTTTCGAGAAGTCGTCGATAGGCTCGCACCACGTGGCGTACATCGCAGAAATCCCGGGCGATATCCAGG
This sequence comes from Stutzerimonas stutzeri, assembly GCF_013522825.1. GTDB lineage: Bacteria > Pseudomonadota > Gammaproteobacteria > Pseudomonadales > Pseudomonadaceae > Stutzerimonas > Stutzerimonas stutzeri_AK. Next base: position 79,611 of record NZ_JAAMQZ010000015.1, on the reverse strand, counting down.
TTTCCCAGTTCGATGATTTCGGCACGGCGGCGTGTGTGTGCGACTATTTTGGGAATCAGAAACTGTTCAGGTTGACCAATGCCCGTGTAATTGAACGGGCGGGTAATGATCAGTGGCAAATGCCGTTCATAGAGCCGTGCCAGATACTCCATTGCCGTTTTGCTGACCGCATAATCGTTGGCGGGCGCCAGGGTGGAGGATTCTTCCAGTACACCTTCGGTATTTCCGTATACGTTCGCGCTGCTGGCCAGAATCACCGCGGCAAGATCCGTTGTAATCGAGCGCAATGCTTCGAGAAGGTGCCGAGTCCCGATGAGATTGGCCTGGTAGATGGCGTCTGCGTCGGTATGCGCTACAAAAGATACCGCCGCCAGATGCACTACGTGAGTCGGGCGCAGTTCCAGCAGCAGGTCCCGCAGTGTTTGTGCATCATCCAGCGAGCAGCTGTGTATCGCGGTAATACTCGCAGGCAGTTCGCCTTGTGGAGGGCGATAGCTGAGGCCGTGAACTTCGTAGCCGTGCGCCGCGAGTTCCTCCGCCATATAGCGACCAGTAAAGCCGGTAATGCCCGTAATCAGCGCTTTCATTTACTTCCCTGCATCGGTTTGAAGGGGGCGGTGGTTAGTCAAGTCGCAAAGCCAACACTTCAGGACTCCTGCTTCGCGGGGCTGGCCTTGTGCCTTGAATGCTTTTCCCGCAGATACGCCGGCACGATAAACAGCGCGTCATTGAAATAGCGCCTTGCCAGTCGCCGTGGCTCCAGGCACATGCGGTGCAGCCATTCGAGCTTGCATTCGCGCATCCACAGCGGAGCCCGTTTGATGGTGCCGGTGGCGAAGGCAATGGAGGCGCCAATGCTGAAGCCCATTCCCGAGCGCTCATGGGCATGGGTGGCTGCAGCCAATATCTCTCCGCGAGGGGTGCCGACGGCGTACAGCACCAGCTCCGACGGGGTGTCACGGATGAATTGCAGGCAGCGCTGCACTTCTTCCGGTTTTTCGATAAAGCCCATGGGCGGGTTGTAGTGATAAAGATGAATGCCGGGATACAGGGCACGGAGCTTCTGCGTTTCGGTAGTCGAACAGCCGATCAATACCACGCGCAGGCAGTCGTCGTTTGCCCATTGCAGAAGATCGAGCGTCAGATCACTTCCCGGAATGGCTTCTTCGATATGGATACCCAGTCGATCCAGCAGCGATAGCAGAACGCGACTGTCACAGAGCCTCCAGCGCGCTTTTGCATAAGCATCACGCAGGGCATTGTCGTGTTCCAGTTGAACCAGATGATCGACATTTGGCGTAACCACGAACGAGTAGGGCTGTTTGACGCCCTCGCGAATACTGGCCAGCAACGTTTTCTTGTTGCCGGAATAAAAATTTATGCCGAAGGCTCTAGTATCACTTGACACTCATTGCTACTCCCTTGAAAGCGCCTTTGATGCCCGACCATGCGAGAGTCGGATTCTTGAACTCCTTGATGGTGGTGACGGCCGATAGAAGAAAAGCGGAGACGAGTGCGAAACCTGATCCGTAGAAACGCTTGTTGAAGCGTGTGGCGGCACGGTTTCGATAGTAGTGGTAGAACGCCGAGCGACTGCCCAGGCTGAGCGAGCCATAGTGAAAGAGGCGGCTGGCGGGTACTACTTTTATCGAGACGCCAAACTCTCTGGCGCGATATTGCCAGTCCACTTCCTCGAAATACATGAAGTACTTTTCATCCATCAGCCCGATTTCTTTTGTCAGCGCTGCGGAAAAGGCAAGGCTGCAGCCCATCAGGTAATCGGGGCTGTGCAAAAGGCCCTGCTGTTGCATGGTTTCGATACTTTGATCTTTACCCAGCAAGCGCGCCTTTCCAAGTATCGGGTAGAGTTTCCCACCGCCATAGCATTCCAGCCGTCCGGTATCGGCACTCAGGACCAATGAGCCGACGAATTGCCGATCATTCTGCCGAAGTGCTTCCAGTAGAGGCGAAAAGGCATCACTGTCTACATAGGTGTCGTTATTGACGACCCAGAAATGCGTCGGCTGCAGGTTCTCCATAGCCCAGCGCAGGCCATAGTTGTTGCCGCCTGCATAACCGCTGTTTTGAGGATTATTGAGCAGGGTGACGTTCGAATACTGCTTTTCCTCCAGCCATTGTTGCAGGGCTATTGCAGAACCATCCTGTGAATCATTGTCGATTATCACGACATGATCGAGTGTTCCGCAGTGCTCAAGCATGCTCTCAGCGCAACTGATGGTCTCAGTAGCAGCTTTGTAGTTGAGAATAAGTGCGACGTTCATGTGCTCGTTCCTTGCTGCGGAGATGGCGTGCTCTTAGAGCGTGTATAACGAAAAGCATGACAATAACCGGCTGGACATATTCGAACATGCCATTGAGAGGCCAGATCACCATGAATGCGAGAATTGCCGCGTAGCTGAAGCTCATGTCTGAATTGATATTGCGGGCGATGCGCTGATAGATGTAGAGCGTCAGAGGGACCAGGATGAAGGTCAGAAAGCCAAAGCGGAACAGTGTGCCAATGATGCCGACGTCGGAGAGGAAGAAGTGTTCGCCGAAATAGGGAATGAAGCCGTCCTGCCACATCAGTGACAGGGAGCCACTGGGTAACCATTTGACCAGCGCCAGATGATTGAATATGGATGCAATGGTATTGGGGCGTACGCCATCTTCAACGCCTTCCTCGAAGTTGCTTGTATAAAATTCAAGATTCAAGCCGAGAGTTTCAAGAAGTGCCGGGTAAAAGAAAAATGGAGATAAGAGAATGCAGAGCGAAGCAGCCCATATCAGAGCTTTGGCTCTGAGACAGAACAGGGTAAAGGCCAGGCACAGGACGATGAGCTGGCGTGTCTGAGTTGCGAAAACCAGTGTCAGCAGAATAAGGGCGGCGACGATCAGGTAAAAAAACTTCTGGCGCTTCTCACCCGTGATGGGCGATTGACCTTTTGCCCAGATCTGAATGCAGTAGAAATAGGTGAAGCACAGCAGGAACGGACCGATCGAGGAACGGTCCGGGCGATCCCAGGATGTTTGTTCCGTGCGTAAATCAGGTATCAGCCCGAATTTGAACAGCCAGGAAAGGATGGCCGCAATGAGTGCCGCATAAACCAGTGCACGTTCGAATTGAAGGGTGGTCACCCGTTTGGCAAGCAGCAGCAGGGGCACGAAGCCGAAAGCGAAAAGTATCCGCCGCTCTTCGATAAGACCGTAAACAATAGGCTGGCCGAACGTATGGTAGGCAAAGATGGCGGGCAGCAGAATGAATACGAAAGCGCTGTAAAATGCATAATACATGAGCACTCGGTATTCTCGGGCTGATTCCTCCGTGGATGCGAGAATCAGCAGCAGAGATAAACCGAGGCAAATCGCCAGATAGGCTTCGTTGAGAAATTTGAAACCAATGGGGTTGTGTGTACTGTCGCCCAGCACGGAAAAGTGGAGGATGAACAGTGCAATGATCAGTGGCACATAAAATAATCTTGAGCTGATGTTTGTCATCACCTGAGTCCTTGGGTGCCTTTTCCTTTTGAATGCGAATATTTGCAGCAAATGCACTTTTGTCAGTGTCGGCCTGGTACGAGTATCTGCTCGATATGCTCATGGATCGGGCTTATACGAAGCGTACCGGTGTATCCATAACGAAACGCCAGTGATTAAGTCCGTTATTGACTGATCGCAAGGTTTGACCGCCGGTTCCTGTGGGGGTTGCGTGAAATCCGATGATTTTTTCTGGATTGTCGAATCTCAGAAAACTCCGTATCAGCTCAATGATATTGTTTCGCCATGAACTGCAAAGCATCATGGATTGGGGCCGATATCGGCGCAGTCATTGGAAATATGTTTTTGCAGAATGCGCATTTGTGGACGGTCCTGGCCGTCGATGGGCTCGACCGCCAGCACGTATTTGCCCCAGCCGGGTCCGCCGGCCCAATAAGCGCTGGGAATGCAGTTTTCATTAAGGTAGGCGAGCATGTTGTCCATGGCGACGAGCATCGATTCGGAATGGCCGGGCACGCCGTATTCGCCGAGGAAGCCCTTCTGGCCGTGTTCCTTGAGCCACTCCACGAAAGGCCGGGCCCGCTCGACGCCCAGCATCGGATCGACGACTTCATCCTCGGCATAGCGCCCCGAGAAATCCTTGTCGAAGTAGATATGCGCCGAATAGATGAGGTTGTCCGCCGGATCCTCGATCAGGAAATCCTCGTTTACCAGGCGCCAGTGGAAACTGCTGGCCCAGCGGTCACCCTCCACGAATATCGGCGTCTGCATGTCGACTTCACGGATGGCATCGACTGCGGCCTGGGCGGCGCCGGGCCACAAGCCTTCGGTGGAGTGGGGCTCGTTCATGATGTCGTAGCCGAGCAGGCCGGGATGGCCCTTGAAGGCTTCGGCAAGATGGCGCCAGGCATTCGCATAGGCCGAGTAGGGGACCTCGGGCGAGCCGATCAGCTGTCCCTTGTAGCGACCGTAGTTGTGCATGTCCAGAATGACTTTCTGACCATGCCGTGCTGCCAGGTCGAGGGTTTTCCTGAGCAGGCGCATCTGGTCGAAGTTGATGCCTTTGTTCAGATCGTGCTGCAGACGCTCCCAGATAAAGGGGAAGCGGACCAGACGGATGTTCTTGTCGGCGTAATAGCTGAAATGTTTCTTTTCGGGATAGAAATAATTGGTGCCGACTTTCCCCGGTGTGATATGCGGGGCGAAGTTGGCGCCGGACAGGTTGATGCCGATCAGGTCGATCCCGGTCGGGTTGGAATCAGCCAGCGCGCCTGATGCGCAGGCGGCCAGCGAGAGTGCCGCGATGAAGCGCAGCGCGCGTTTAAAAGACGAGAGCATGATTTTTACCTGTATTTGGCCTGCCGATGGTCGCTGGATGCGAGCGCCTGCCCGCTGTGCGGGCAGTTCGGCAGGGCAGGCGGACGGCACGTGTCCAATGCCTCACTTGTTCTTGTATTCGTACTGGTAGTAACCGTAATCGCTGTAATTGGATGCCTTGCGCAGCACGGCGTTGAAGATCACGCCCTTGACCAGCAGGCCGTTCTGTTCCAGGCGCCGCTTGGCATGCTCGATCTCCTTGATACCGTTGAGGCCGTAGCGGGTCACCATCAAAGTGGTGCCGGCCTGGCTGCCGACCAGTGCGGCATCGGTGACGGCAAGGATGGGCGGCGTATCGAAAATCACCAGGTCGTACATGCTGCTGATTTCCCTGACGAAGCGAGAGAAGTTCTCGTGCATCAGCAACTCCGACGGGTTCGGCGGCAACTGGCCGTGGGCGATCACGTGCAGGTTATGCAGTGGGGTCTTCTGGATGGCATCGAACAGCGTGATGCGGCCTGAAAGGATGTCCGAGAGGCCCTTGTCGCCCTGGCAGCGCATGACCTTGTGCAGGTAGCCCTTGCGCATGTCCGCATCGACCAGTAGCACTTTCTTGCCCGATTGTGCGATCACGGCGGCGAGGTTGCTGGTGACGAAGGACTTGCCCACCGCAGGACTCGGGCCGGTGATCATCAGGATATTGTTCTTGGCTTCGATCATGGCGAAGTGCAGGCTGGTGCGCAGGCTGCGCATGGCCTCGGTAGCCAGGTCGGCAGGGTCGTTGATCGACAGCAGATAGGAGGCGTTGCTCTTGTCACGCTTGAAATTGGCCAGACGCTTTTCCAGCAGGCCCTGCTTGTCACTGAATGGAATGGCGGCATACACGGGAATCCCGGCCCGCTCGATTTCTTCCGGGTTCTCCACGCCCCGCTTGAGTGCTTCGCGCACGTAGACGAAGGCAACGGCAAGTAGCCCGCCGAGCAGGGTGGCAACGATGACCACCAGCGGTTTGTTCGGCTTGAGAGGCGTGTCGATGTCGGCGGCGGCGTGGTCGACGATGCGCACATTGCCCACGGTGCCGGCGCGGATGATGTCCAGCTCCTGGGTCTTGTTCAGCAGCATTGCGTAGGTTTCGGACGAGACTTCGACGTCACGGGTCAGGCGCAGCAGCTCCTGCTGGGTAGATGGCAGGGTGCTGATCTGCTTTTCCAGCTCGCTCTTCTGGTTCTGCAGCTGGTTGATCTGGTTCATCAGCGCCTGGAAGTTCGGATGCTGGCGGGTAAAGCGCCGCTCCATCTCGGTACGCTTGAGGTTCTGTTCGGAAATCTGCTTTTCCAGGTCGACGATGCGGTCGAGCACCGACTGGGTTTCAGCCGAGATATCCACGGAGCGATTGCCGGTCTGGTATTGATTCAGCGCGGTCTGGGCGGCGTCGAGCTTCTTGCGAACCTCGGGTACCTGCTCGCTGAGAAACTCCAGGCTCTGGGTCGCTTCGGCGGCATTTCGTGCGATGTTCTGTTCCACATAACGTTTGGCGACTTCCTCCAGAACCTCGATGGCCTTGTCCGGATCGGTGTCTTCCAGGGTCACGTTGAGAATGCCGGACTGCTTGCCGCGCTCGCCAGCGGACAGACGGTTCTGGTAATCCTCGGTAGTCGCGTAGGTACGGTTGCGGGTCACATTGAAGGTGGTGCCGGGACGGGCGTTGAGTTCGGCGATGGTGATGCCGTAATCGGGCGTTTCCACCGGTTCGCCCACCACGCCCTGGGCGACCACTTCGCCATCCGGGTCGCGCAGGATGAAGCCATTGTCTTCGGCGGCTTCCAGGGTCAGCTCTTCGCCATGGATCTTGTCCGGCACGATGAGCTGGGAGATGCGCAAGGTTTCACCACCCCAGGCATAGGATTCGAAGCCGGCTGGATACCAGCCCAGCTCGCCTTCTTCGGTCGGCTCGAAGTTGCGCGCTATGAAACCGCCGATCAGCGGGAAATGGCGCGGTTCAATGATGATGTCGAGATTCAGCGCTTCGACTGCGCCGCCTACTACGGAGCGTGATTTGAGCAGGGCGATTTCCGTCTGGGCGGGCGACACCGCCGGCGCGTTGCCGACGACATCGGTCAGGCTCGGCAGGCCGCTCTTGGCCTCGATCTGGATCATCGCGGTAGCCAGATACACCGGTGTGCTGAGCAGTGCATAGGCGATGCCCAGCGCCGCGAAAAAGCCGGTTATCGCTGCGATGGTGCCTCGGTTGTTGAGGAAGGTATCGAAGAGGTGGGCCAGGTCAATGTCCTTGTCCTCTTTGGTTTCATAGATAGGGCGTGGCATGGTGGTCATTGAAGTTCCTTCTTCTTATTCAAGGTAAGGAAGCCAGCTCTCGACGGTTTGCGTCAGAAGGCTGTGAACGTGGTCGAAAGCGGGTTTGGATTGACGAAAGGGATCGGGTATTTCCATGTCGTCCAGCCATTTGCCCATCAGGAAGGTCTTGCCATGTACTTCGGGGGCGATCTGGCGCAGGTGCTGGATATGGCTCTGCTCCATGGCCAGGATCAGGTCGGCCTGGTGCAGCAGTTCGCTATCGACCTGCCGGGCACGGTGGGTCGCATGTTCCAGCCCATGCTCCTGCAGCACCTGCTGGGCGAGTTTGTCCATCGGATTGCCTACCAGGGCGCCTATGCCGGCGGAGCTGACCGAGGGGCCTCTGCCCTGGAGTCGGTGTAGCAGCAGCGCTTCGGCTGCGGGGCTTCTGCAGACGTTGCCGACGCAGACGATCAATATGTTCTGGAACATCTCACCCTCTCACGACATGGGAGGCTGGGAGTGCGCGGAACACACATTCCATAGTGGCTCGTTTCATGGGTTCATTCCTTTGCGCACGGCGGTTCGTCAGTAGACGTCCCGGTTGAACAGCAGGGCGGGAATGGTTCGGGCCAGAATGTAGAGGTCGAACCAGACCGACCAGCGTTCGATGTAGTCCAGGTCGTACTCGACGCGCTTCTCGATCTTTTCCAGGGTGTCGGTTTCGCCGCGATAGCCGTTGATCTGCGCCCAGCCGGTGATGCCCGGCTTGACCCGATGGCGTGCGGAATACTCGGATACGGCGTCTTCGAACAGCACGCCAGCGGCCTTTGTCGCCGTTGCATGGGGGCGCGGACCGACCATCGACATGCTGCCCAGGAACACGTTCAGCAACTGTGGCAACTCGTCCAGGCTGGTCTTGCGGATAAAACGACCAACGCGGGTGATGCGGTCGTCGTCACGGGTGGTCTGGCGCTCGGCATTGGCATCCGAGCGGGCATGGTACATCGAGCGGAATTTGTAGACCTCGATCAGCCGGTTGTTGTAGCCGTAGCGCTTCTGCTTGAACAGCACCGGGCCTGGAGAGTCGAGCTTGATCGCCAGGGCGAGCAGCAGCATCACCGGCGCGGCGGCCAGCAGGGCCAGGCTGGAGAGAATGATGTCCTCGATGCGTTTGAACATCGGCGACCAGCCGCGCAACGGCAGGTCCGAGGCGATCAGCGTGGGCAGACCGGCAACCTCGGTGATGCGCTTGTTGGCGTGGCGGAAGGCAACCATGTCGGGGACCAGCAGCACATTGACCGGCAGCTTGCGCAGTTCGTTGATCACCTGGCCGATGCGGCTGTCGGCGAACCAGGGCAGGGCGACCAGCACCTGGGTGACTTTCTCCTCGCGGATCATCTGCTCAAGGTCGCGGGTATTACCCAGCAGCGGCAGATTGGCGAGCTGCTTTGGCAGGCGCTCCAGACGGTCGTCGATGAAGCCGAGCACGCCGGTGCGAATATCACGATGATGGGCCAGGTACTCGGCCACGCGCACACCGTTGTCGGTGCCGCCGAGAATCACCGCATTCTGCAGGTACACGCCCTTGGCCATGAGGCGGCGGAACAGGGCGAGCATCAGCATGCGCTCAGCGCCGAACAGGACGGCACTGGTCATGAACCAGAACACCAGGTGCCCGGTTTCCAGGTAGCTGAACATGCCGAGCCCCTGGTGCATGAAGATCAGCAGGCTGAACGCCGCCGCCCAGGCCACCAGCATGGTGCGGAAGCGCAACAGAGTGCTGAACACCTCTTCGCTGTAGATGCCCACCGATTGAAAGATCACGACGCTGATCACGCCGAAGAACATCAGGAAGGTGCTGAAAGTACCGCCGGCGATGGGCAGAAACAGCAGGAGCAGGATACCTGGCAATACCGCTGTGAGTCCGTGGATCAGGCGAATGCTGGCAAGAAAGTAATCGATGAAACTGGGGTGGGCGTACTCAAGGGTTCCAACGGACTGTAAGCGCATACAAGGCTCCTTCCTTCGGCTATTGTCAGCTCAATGTTCTCGTTTAGATCGCCGCGATCCGCGGTTCTGAATGACAGGCCGCTGTTGCAAGCTTTCAACCGGACAACTGCTCCGACCACCCCCCGTGAAATGAGTTCAGCGCAGGCGTACAAAGTGGCGATTTGTTGGCAGGAATTAAGCGGGCAGCCCAAGCGATTGAAATAAAAGGAATAATTATTTGTAACGGATCCCGTTAAGGGATTCGGCTGAGCGTTTCTGATCATCGGTCGAGGTGCTGGGGCGCGGTTTGAGCGAACACCGCAGCGCTCACAACTTATTGCACGCAGGCGGGTCCTAGCTCTCGGTCAACTACAGGAATTCATGGTCATGAACGTATCCGGGGCGTTGCTGATTCTTCATGGAAAGCAGGCGCTCAATGACGAGGTGCGCACGGCGGTCAATGCCTGGCGACAGCTTGATCGACATCTGGCGGTACGCGTGACCTGGGAGCCCGGCGATGCTCAGCGCCTGGTTCAGCAAGCGCTGGATGAAGGCTATCGGACACTGGTTGCCGGCGGCGGCGACGGCATGCTGTGTGAAGTCGCTCAGGCGTTACTGGAGTCGGGTGTGGATGCGAGCCTGGCGCTGCTGCCGTTGGGCACGGCCAATGATTTCGCCCATGCCGCCGGCATCCCGCTGGAGCCCTTCGATGCCCTGGCGTTGCTGGAGCGTCCGCCGGTGCGGATCGATGTCGGCGAGATGAACGGCGAGCCGTTCATCAACATGGCCACGGGCGGCTTTGGTTCGAAGGTGACGGCCAGCACCTCCGAGGAACTGAAGAAGGTGCTGGGCGGCGGCGCCTACCTGCTGACCGGCCTGTCGCGCTTCAGTGAAATCCGTTCGGCCTGGGGACGCTTTAGCGGGCCGGATTTCACCTGGGAAGGGGATTTTCTCGCAATGGGCATCGGTAATGGGCGCCAGTCGGGGGGTGGGCAATTGCTCTGTCCGCAGGCGCTGGCCGATGATGGCTTGCTCGACCTGTGCATCGTCCCGGCGCCAGTCGACGCGGTGGGTACTCTGGGTACCTTGCTGAGCGGAGGCTTGCGGGGGATCGACAGCGTCTCGGTGAACGCGCGTCTGCCCTGGCTTGAAATCGAGGCGCCGGAAGAGATCGATATCAACCTCGACGGCGAACCGGCGGCGGCGAAGCACATGCGTTTCTCCGTAAAGGCCAGGGCCTTGCGGATGCATCTGCCCGTCGATTGCCCCCTGCTGAGCGATGCCACGCTGTACGAAATGCGCAATCTGCCTCGTTGAAGCATCCAGAGAGCGGTGTGATGGCATTGCGCTATTGGCTGGCGGGGCCGATGATGGGCAGGACAAATTGGTGCTGGGCCACATAAAGCGTCGAGCCTTGCTGCCGATAGCCCTTCATGTCCCGTATTCAACAAGGAGTCCTTCATGGCCGGCATTCTCGATTCAGTCGATCAACGCACCCGGTTGGTAGGCCAGAATCGCCTGGAAATCCTCATGTTCAGGCTTTCGGGCCGGCAGAAGTTCGCCATCAACGTGTTCAAAGTGCAGGAGGTGATGCAACTGCCGAAGATGACGCTGATGCCGCATCGTCATGGTTCGGTGTGCGGCGTGGTCAACCTGCGCGGACAAACGCTGCCGGTCATCGACCTGTCGCGCGCCATTGGTTTGCGTCCCCTGGTGCCCGACGAGAACAGCACCATCATCGTCACTGAATACAACCGCTCGGTGCAGGCTTTTCTGGTCGGAGGCGTGGATCGCATTCTAAACCTCAACTGGGAAGAGGTGCTGCCGCCGCCGACGACGGCGGGGCGCCAGCATTACCTGACAGCCATTACCAAGGTGGAAGACCAACTGGTCGAAGTGATCGACGTCGAAAAAGTGCTTGCGGAAATCGTGCCCTATGACACCAGCATCTCGCCCGAGCGCCTCGCCGATCCGGTACTCGAACGCGCCAGAGGCCGTGAAGTGCTCTGCGTCGATGATTCGAACGTCGCACTGGCGCAGTTGCGCGAAACCCTCGGTCAGCTCGGTATCGCTGTGCATTCCGCCAGTGACGGTTTGAAAGGACTGGGCAAGCTCAAGGCCTGGGCCGATGCCGGCGAGGTATTGACCGACAAGCTGCTGATGGTCTTCACCGATGCGGAAATGCCGGAAATGGACGGCTACCGCCTTACCACCGAGATTCGCAACGACCCGCGTCTGCGCGATCTGTACGTGGTCCTGCACACCTCGCTGTCGGGCAGCTTCAACCTGGCGATGGTAAAGAAGGTCGGTTGCGACAATTTCCTCTCCAAGTTCCAGCCGGAGAAACTGGTCGACGTCGTTCGTGAGCGTCTGCTGCAGGACGAACCCAACTGAGTTGATAAAAGTCGAGAGCGCCATGCATCTGTCCGCACTCTATCGCTACCCCCTCAAGTCCGGTGCGGGTGAAAGGCTCGATCAGGCATGGTGCGGATCGCTCGGGTTGCATGGCGACCGGCGCTGGATGCTGATCGACGCAAGCAATGGGCGTTTTCTCACCCAGCGTTCACTGCCGGCCATGGCGCTGCTGCAACTGCGCTGGCAGGGCGAGGCGGGCGTGCGGCTGAATGCGCCCGGTATGCCCGAACTGCAGGTGCCTGTGCCGACGGCCTCGGCACCCCTGCGTGGCGCCTTCATCTGGGGCGAGGTGCGGCGCGTACCGGACTGCGGCGATCACGTGGCCGAATGGCTGGGCCGCTTCCTCGGTCGCGCGGTGCGCCTGGTGTATCTGCCTGAGGCCGACGCCATCCAGATCGACCGGAACTTCGCCGAAGACGGCGAGCTTACCGCCTTCACCGATGGCTTTCCCTTCCTGCTGATCGGCCAGGCATCGCTGGATGACCTGTGTGCGAGGATCGGCAGGCCGCTGGACATGCTGCGCTTTCGCCCCAGCCTGGTGGTCGCCGGTGCCGCGCCCTATGCCGAGGACGACTGGAAGCGCATCCGCATCGGCGCCATCGAGTTTCGCGTGGTCAAGCCCTGTACCCGCTGCGCGATTCCGCTCCTCGATCCCGCCACGGCGCAGCGCAGCCCTGACCTAGAGCCCATGGCCACGCTGCTGACCTATCGCAAGAGTCGTGACGGCGTGCTTTTCGGTCAGAACCTGATCGCCGAGGGAACCGGAGAGCTGATCGAGGGGATGCCGGTGGAAGTCCTGGCGTAAGAACCTGTTCAAAGTCTGCTGCGCGTCGGCACTGCTGCGTTAAAAACAGGCTCGGACTACTCATTTACAGCTGTAAACTCCGCGTGATTCGCTGCGCTCACCCTGCGGGCCAGCCTGCGGCTGTTACTTCGCTACGCTACGTTTCTCGCCTGTTTTTGCCTTGCATTGCTCTAGCTCGCGAGACTTTGAATAGGTTCTAAGCGGCGCGCGTCACTGTGTATCGAAATAACGCTCGTGCCACTCGATGAGTGGCTGTGGTGAATTGAGCTTTTGCCCGTAGATGACCGAATAGGTCAGCACGTTCTGCACATATTGGCGCGTTTCATCGAAGGGGATGTTTTCGACCCAGACGTCGAAGGGCAGATGCTCGGCGTTTTTCAGCCATTGGCGCACCCGGCCCGGCCCGGCGTTGTAGGCCGCCGAGGCGAGCACCCGGTTGCCCTTGAACTGACCGTAGATCTGGCTGAGATAGGCCGTGCCCAGCTGGATATTGGTGTTGGGGTTGAGGACCTGTTGGGGCGATGAAAGGGGAATGTTGAAGCGCTTGGCGGTTTCCTGCGCGGTGGCCGGCATCAGCTGCATCAGCCCCGTGGCGCCGACGTGGGAGCGGGCATCGGCCATGAAGGCGCTTTCCTGGCGGGTGATGGCGAAGACCCAGCTTGGATGGATGTCCCGTGCCTTTGCGGCGTTGAGCAGGCTGCTGCGATGGGCCATGGGGAAGCGGATATCCAGATCATCCCAGTACTGCGCCTGGCTGATGGTGCGGATCGCCGGGAAATACCATTCCATTTCGTAGGCCAGGCGCGCCTGGGCCACCAGTTCGTCGCGGCTGAACAGGCGGCTGACGTGATACCACTCGCGGCGACCATCGACGATCTGCCCGCGCGCATGGAATTCCAGGGCGCGACGAATGCCGGCGGTGTTGCGCACCTTGCGCACCACCTTCGGGTCCAGCTTCAGCGGCTGGTGATTGAAGGTGTAAGGCGCCTGGATGCGGTCGGCGGAAAGGAACCCGTAGAAATCCCGCTCGGTGGCGACGGGCTGGTAGAGCAGGGCGGCCTGCTTGTCGTTGGGCTGCGCCAGTTCCAGGCTGCGCGCCTGCCAGTAGCGCCAGCGGTTGCTGCTGGCCAGCTCTTCGGGGAAGCGCCGGGTCAGGGCATGCGCCTCATCCCAGCGGCCCAGGCGCAGCAGCAGGCGCGCGCGCCATTCGCTGACCGTGTTGTCGCGCAGGTGCGGGTCATAGTCGGCCATGACCGCCAGCGCACGGGCATCGAAGCGCTTGGCCAGGGTCAGGCCGATCTGCCGGGCGATGGCGACCTTTTCTTCCTCTGAGAACGACAGGCGTCGGGCGTAGCCATCGAGCAGGGCGAGTGCCTGTTCCGGGTTCTGCCGTGCCAGGCGGCGCAGACCGATCGAGACGATATCGCCCGTGGTCCGGCTGGCCGGGGAAAAGCGTTCAGGTTGATTCAGCAGTTGCGGTTTCTGCGCGATCTCGATCAGGCGTTCGCCCTGGGATTTGAGCGTCGGCAGGTTTTTCGCCAGGAAAGCGGCCAGGCCGTTGTTGCCGCTCTCGACGGCCAGCTTGAGGCGCTGCCAGCGCAGGTCTTCGGTGAGTTGCCCGGCAGCGCTCCAGCGCTCGAACAGCGGGTCGCAGGCATTGTGCTGCGACTTGCCGACCAGCCAGAGCCGCTGGGCGGTGGCATAACCCTGCTGCGTATGGCCATTGGCAAGCTGGTACTGGCCGAACAGGCAATCCAGTTCGGTGAAGTTCATCTTGGGGTCGTAGTGGCTGACGAAGGGCTGCCAGTCACCGCGAGCGGCCAGCAGTCGCAGCCAGCGCAGCTTCATCCAGCTGATCTGGGGCAGGTCGCCGTGCTCGGCGAGGAATTTCTCGACCTCATCATTGCTGGCCGATTTGAGTCGCGCAGTCAGGTCGTCATAGGCCAGGTAGGGTTCGAGCGGATAGTCCCGCAACGCACTGGCGTAACGCCGATAAGGCCCGCTGTTACCCTTGGCCAGCGCCTGCTTGGCCTCGTCGTAATAACGACGTTGCTGCTCAAGAGTGGCGGCGTGGGTGGTCTGAAAGGTGACGGCAGCGAGCAGCAGGCAAAGACAGAAACTGGAGAGGCGACCGCGCATGATACTTCCGGAAACGGGGCAGGGATGTTCTGCGGCTAGCTTAGCGTGGCCCGTCAGGCAGTTAAATGCGGATTAAGCTCTTGAAACAAACAAAGCCGGACTTCCGACAAAGGGGGGCTTCGCGTTTGTCGAGGTTCATGGCCGCGCCTCCGCTGGCTGGTCATTGAAAAACCTGAACGTTGGCAACGCGGGTAGTTTCCTGGCGGTCTGTTAGACTGCGCGCCCTGTTTTCCGGAGGTAGCCATGACCCTGCTCAAGTTGACCGATGTGTCCCTCGCCTATGGCACCCATCCCCTGCTCGATGGCGTGTCCTGGCAGATTGCGCGGGGTGAGCGGGTGTGCATCATCGGCCGCAACGGCACGGGCAAATCCAGCATGCTGAGCCTGGTCAAGGGCACCCAGCTGCCGGACGACGGCGAAATCTGGCGTGCGCCGGGGCTGAAGATCGGCGAATTGCCGCAGGAATTGCCGCTGGCCGACGAACGTACGGTGTTCGACGTGGTGGCCGAGGGCTTGTCCGGCGTGGGCCAGTTGCTCGCCGAATACCATCACCTGAGCCAGAACATTCGCGATGACGCGGATCTGGACAAGCTCATGCACGTTCAGCAAGCGCTCGAAGCGAAGGATGGCTGGCGTCTGCAGCAACTGGTCGACAGCACCCTGAGCCGCCTGCAGCTGCCTGCCGACAAGACCCTGGCCGAGCTGTCCGGTGGCTGGCGTCGACGTGTGCTGCTGGCCCAGGCGCTGGTGTCCGAACCCGACCTGCTGCTGCTGGACGAGCCCACCAACCACCTGGATATCGGCGCCATCGCCTGGCTGGAAGAAGCGCTGCTCGGCTTCAATGGCGCGGTGCTGTTCATTACCCACGACCGTGCCTTCCTGCAGAACCTGGCCACGCGCATTCTCGAACTCGACCGTGGGCGCATGATCGACTGGAACGGCGACTACGCCAGCTTCCTGGTGCACAAGGAGCAGCAGATGGCGGCGGAAGAAACCGCCAACGCGCTGTTCGACAAGAAGCTGGCCCAGGAAGAGGTCTGGATTCGCCAGGGCATCAAGGCCCGCCGTACCCGCAACGAGGGGCGCGTGCGTGCGCTCAAGGCATTGCGCGTCGAACGCAGCGAACGTCGCGAAAAGCAGGGCAGGGCCAATATCCAGATCGAAACGGCGGAAAAGTCCGGCAAGCAGGTCATCGTCGTCGAGCATGCGAGCTTTGCCCATCCGGGCGGCGAGCCGCTGATCCGTGACTTTTCCATGGTGCTGCAGCGTGGCGACCGTATCGGTCTGCTCGGCGCCAACGGCACCGGCAAGACCACGCTGCTCAAGCTGCTGCTGGGCGATCTGCAGCCGACCAGCGGCAAGGTGGAGGCCGGCACCAAGCTGGAAGTGGCGTATTTCGACCAGTTGCGTCACCAGCTGGATCTGGAAAAGACCGTCATCGACAACGTTGCCGAGGGCCGCGACTTCATCAGCATCGATGGCCAGAGCCGGCACGTACTGAGCTATCTGGGCGACTTCCTGTTCAGTCCGCAACGCGCGCGTACACCGGTGAAAGCGCTGTCTGGTGGTGAGCGGGCACGACTCTTGCTCGCCAGGCTGTTCAGCAAGCCGGCCAACCTGCTGGTACTCGACGAGCCGACCAATGATCTCGATGTGGAAACCCTTGAACTGCTGGAGGAAGTGCTGCTGAGCTTCCAGGGTACCGTGCTGATGGTCAGCCACGACCGTGCCTTTCTCGACAATGTGGTCACCAGCACCCTGGTGTTCGAGGGCAATGGCGTGGTGCGCGAATACGTCGGTGGTTATGAGGACTGGCTGCGCCAGGGTGGTTCGCCACGCTTGCTGGGCGTTGCCGAAACCCTGGCCGAAGCGAAAGAAGCCAAGGCCAGTGCCGAGCCCGCTGCAGTTGCGCCGGCTGTTGTAGAGACGGCGCCGGCAAAGAAGAAACTCAGCTACAAATTGCAGCGTGAGCTGGAAGCGCTTCCCGGCAAAATCGATGAGGTGGAAAAAGCCATCGAGGCGTTGCAGGTGGAAATCTCGGGCGCGGCTTTCTATCAGCAGTCAGCCGAAACGACGGCTGCGGTCCTGGCCCGCCTGGAGACCCTGCAGCAGGAACTGGACGGATTGCTGGAGCGCTGGGCCGAGCTGGAAGAATAAGCGGAGCGTTCGAGGGCTGCGGCAGCGTCTATCAGTCAACATACAAGGTCGACTTCATGAGATGGATCAATGTCAGCCAGGCCGTAGTTAAGTGATGATTCGTTTTTGCCATCATGATGGAGCATAAATGGCTATTGAATATCGCATCACCCTGGATGATGAACACACCTTCAGTTATCGGATCGAACTGGATCGTGAGTACGACAGGGCAATGGCTGCCCAGGCGCCGAAATGGACGCGTCTCGAACATCAGCGCTGCGTCAATTGCCCGTTGAGCCGGGATGATTTCAGCCATTGCCCGGCGGCGGTGGATCTGCATCGGGTGGTCGAGGATTTCCAGGGGCTGCCGGCGGTGCAGAAAGCATCGGTCTGGGTGCGTACGCCGGAGCGTGAATACAACAAGCTGGTTGGGCTGGATGAAGGGTTGCGTGCGCTTCTGGGCGTGATCATGGCGACCAGCGCCTGCCCGGTTCTGGCGAAACTCAAACCTATGGCGCAGCAGCATCTGCCCTTTGCCAGCAACCATGAGTTCGTGCTGCGAGCCGTATCCCTGTATCTGGCCAGGCAATATTTCAACCTGCGCGAAGGCCGGCATGCCGACTGGGAATTGCGCGGCCTGGTGCATTCATTTCAGCAACTGCAACTGGTCAATCAGGCGTTCTGGCAGCGCATCCACGCCACCTGCCATGGCGACTCCAACCTGAAAGCCTTTCTCACGTTCTTTTCCATGGCAACCAGCCTGACCTACTCCCTGGAAACCCAGTTGCAGAAGATCAGGCCGCTGGTGATGAGTGCCGGTGAGGGGGTGGAAGTCGCCTGAGGCAGGTGCTGAAAAACTGGCTGCGTTGGCAATACGTCGTTAAAAACAGCCTCGTCTTGCCTGCCTCGGCTCGGGCTTCCTGCTTCGCCTCTGCATCCATGCAGTCGTCGCCTACGTTTTCAGTGGCCTGCCGGGGCTCACTCGGCTTTTTTCAGGCGCACCGCGAGCACGTCGCAGGGCGCGCCATGAAGAATGTCGTTGGCGGTTGAACCAAGCAGCAGCGCCAAACCATGGCGACCATGGCTGCCCACCACGATCAGGTCGCAATTGTTTTCCTTGGCCAGGCGGTGGACTTCCTGACGAGGTTGCCCATACGCCAGGTGTTGCTGTTCGGTTGCCAGAGCTGGGTAGCGGTCGGCGAAGCCTGCGATGCGCTCGCGCGCCTGATCGAACTGCTGTTGCTGGAGCATCGACAGGTCCATCGGAACATCGCCGCCGAACGCCATGGCCATGGGTTCGATGACATGCACCAGCGCCAGGCTGGCGTTGCTCGCCGTCGCCAGAGCCTGGGCCCGTGCAACGACCGGATGGCATTCGTCGGTGAGGTCGATAGCGACCAGAATGTGCTGGTAGGTCATGAGGACTCTCCTGGCTGTACTGATTGTGGCAAGTATGGCTCTTGCTGCGCATGGGGGGTGCAGCTTTTGTTTTCAGCGTTTATACGGCGTTGCAAGCAGCGTGGCCAGTGACATTGCATCGCGTGGTTGACGGCCAGAAAGGCTTCTGGCTGTTATCATGCGCGGCGTCAATGCCGGTGCGCGCTCCGACTCATACAAGAGACTTCCATGTTCCTGATCGCCAATGAATATCTGCTTGCCTGGACGGCCTACGGAGTGGCTGCGCTGGGCTGCCTGCTGGTGTGGTTCCGGATGACCCGTCCCCTGTGGCGCTGGCTGCGTGAACCCTTGCGACTGATCGTCGCCGTACTGTTGCTGACGCCGACCATCGTCGATCCGGAGCAGGAGCTTTTCGCCCCTGCGGTGGCCATTACCGCGCTCGATCTGCTGTTCGGTGTCGGCGCCAACGCCTGGCGTGCAGTCGCCGATCTGGCGCTCTACGGGCTGATCGCATTTGCCCTGTATGCTGTGCTGGTGGCGCTGCGCTGGCCAATCGAACGTAGCCTCAGACGCCGCCGCGAAGCCGCCGCTGCCGACGAGGACCCGCGCACCCTGCGTGAACGGCTCGATGAAGCCGAAGACGAGGACGAGGCCTACAGTCCCGCGAACCGCTACCAGACCAGAACCGAACCCCGCCTGTGACCTTAGGGTTTGTTGACGTTTCATCGCGTCCGCGCCGGAGCCTGTTTTTGCGCGAGGCAAGGCACGAGGAGCGAAGTTTGGTCGTTTCAAATAAGCGACGAGAAACGCCGCATCGCGCAAAAACAGGCCCGGCCCTTAGGGTTGCGCGGCAAATGTCGCCATGCGGCGTTGCGGGACTTGGCAAGGGAACCACCATTACCTGCGTCCCGCGCCTTGCCTGGCGACATTTGGCGCTGCAACGCGGATTGCGCTGAAACGTCAACAGACCCTAACCCGTTCGGAGATCGCGATGTGTGAACTGCTCGGCATGAGCGCCAATGTGCCTACCGATATTCATTTCAGCTTTACCGGGCTGATGCAGCGTGGCGGGCGTACCGGCCCGCACCGCGATGGCTGGGGCATCGCCTTCTACGAAGGGCGCGGCCTGCGTCTGTTCCAGGACCCGGTGGCCAGTTGCGAGTCGGAAGTGGCGAAGATGGTCCAGCGCTACCCGATCAAGAGCGAAGTGGTGATCGGCCATATCCGTCATGCCAATGTCGGCAAGGTGGCGCTGGTCAATACCCATCCTTTCGTGCGCGAACTCTGGGGGCAGCACTGGTGTTTCGCGCACAACGGCCAGTTGGCCGATTTCCAGCCGCCGAAGGGTTTCTACCGTCCGGTTGGCGATACCGACAGCGAAGCAGCCTTCTGCGACCTGCTCAACCGCGTGCGCAGCGATTTCCCCGAGCGTGTCGAGGCCCGGGACCTGCTGCCGCACCTGCTCGACGCCTGCGCCGGTTACCGCGCCAGGGGCGTGTTCAATTGCCTGCTGAGCAATGGCGAGTGGCTGTTCAGTTTCTGTACCACCAAGCTGGCGCAGGTCACCCGGCGTGCGCCTTTCGGCCCGGCGCAATTGAAGGACGCCGAGCTGACCGTGGACTTCACCGCCGAAACCACGCCTGACGATGTGGTCACGGTGCTGGCGACCGAAGCGCTGACCGACAACGAGCAATGGGACATCCACCAGCCGGGCGAGTGGACGCTCTGGCGGCTGGGCGAGTGCATCGCACGCGGGCAGGTGTCGTCATGCTGAGAAGCTATCTGCGTCTGAGCCTGTTCGCCCTCGGCCTGCTGATCGGCGTGCAGGTGCCGGGCTTTATCCAGGCCTATGCCAATCACGTCGAGGCTCGCCGACTGGAGGCGCAGCAGGGGCTGCAGGGGTTCGAGTCGACGGCGGGGCGCTTCTTTCAAGGTGATCTGGATGCACTGGTCGAACACTATCAGGCCAGCGAAGACCCGGTGATTCAAAGCGATGCGCAGAGCGTTGCCGGGCTGGTGGAGCGGGCGCGATTGCTGGAGCGTGAATGGCGCTTCATGCAGGGGCCCTGGTATACCCAGGCCTGGCATGTGCTGTTCGGGGCGGATCAGAGCATTCGCGGCCAGGTCTGGAACAGTTATCGCTTTCAGGTAATGCTGGCGCCGGAAGCGATTGCCTGGGGGCTGAGCTGGGCACTGCTTGCGGCCTGGATTGGCGAAAGTCTCTTCCTGCTGCTGCGTGGACTGTTGTTTCCGCGCCGTCGGCAGCGGCTGTTTCGCTGAGGTGAGCAGGGTGCTGTTGTCCCATTACGGCACAGCCGAGCGCAGGTGGATGGGGTGCCGTTTCTGCAGGCTCACCGGTGGTTCGAATACCTGCGCGTAATGTTCCCTGGCCAGTTGCCGGATGAGTCCGGCATCCCTGGCTGCCAGCATTGCTTCATGCAGTAGCCGATGCACTTCGGGCAGAGTGGGTGAGACGTAGAGAATATGGTCCTGCTCGTAAACGAATACCAGATTGCGCTCCATATCCAGCTCGGGGTGCAAACGCCACTCTTCGCTCATTTCATGCACGCCACGGGGCAGGTAGTCGAGCCCGCGTGACGCTGAGGCTACCATCCGGTAGAGCCGTCGCCAGTCACCGCTGATGGATTTCAGCGGCAGCTCATTGCTTTCCCAGACTGCCCGGTCGGCCCATGCTTCGCCCATGGCAGCGATCTTGCCCAGTTGCTGGAAATCCTCAAGGCTGCGCACCAAATCATAGTCCGGCTGGCTGCCCTTGGAGATGAAGAGGATGCGCTGGTTGACCAGGTTGTCGGTCATGCCGACAGGCACCTGAAGGAACTTGTGGTCACGCTCAGCCGTCCGGCCGAGAATCAAGGCACTGATTTCGCCACGCTTGAGCATGACTTCCAGGCGGGTCATGGGAATGTCGCCTTGGTCGGTCGTTTCCTCGATTGTCACTTGATGGCCGATGGCTTCCAACGCACCTCCCAGCAGCAGCCGGGCATAGGCGATAGCGTCTGGTGAACCTCCCAGTTTCAGGGTCAGCGGAGGGCTTGCCTGGGCACTGGCAGCCACGGTTATCAGCCAATAGAGGGCCAGCCAAGAGATGATCAACCGCACCAGTCGCCTGCAGGTACGGACTGGTGTGGGCGAACCATAGGGGGTGGTATACGACGTGCTCGTGGTCATGATGATGAGGGTAGGACGGTTTGATGCAGCGTACCACTGTCGCCCGCAGTGTCATGTGTCGTCGAACATGTGGGCAGGGAAAGGCACAGCACATGGCTACCCTTCAATCCGGGCCGTATTGGTGCGGCCAGGTCCAGAAGCGGCGGGGCGTTCGGCGGCGCCGGCGCTGATCCGGACATTTGCCATTCCCAAGGTATCACGCCTCCATTAAGATGCGATCGATTCTTATCTGCATCGCCTCTTCTGGGAGTTCCGGGTGTCCATCACGTTTCCTGATCCAGCCTTGATGCACCGGCGGGTGCATGGCCTTTACCTCGATCACCACGGCTGGTTGCAGAGCTGGCTGCGCCGCCGCCTGGGTGACCGTGAGCGAGCAGCCGATATCGCTCAGGACACCTTTCTGCGCCTGCTGACCACCGGCCGCTTGCCGGCAGGCGGGGAAGGGCGCAGTTATCTGGTCCAGATCGCGCGCAACCTGGTGATCGACCAGTGGCGTCGTCAACGCATCGAGCAGGCCTACCTCGACAGCCTCGCCGCGCTGCCCGAGCCGGAAACCCCCTCGCTGGAGACCCGCGCCATGATCGTCGAGACCCTCATGCAGATCGATGCGATGCTCGACAGCATGCCCGGGAAAGTGCGTGAAGCCTTCCTGCTTTCGCAGTTCGAGGGGCTTACCTATGTGCAGATCGCCGAACGCCTGCAGGTCAGCGTCAGCTCGGTGCAGAAGTACATGCTGCGCGCCATCCAGGCCTGCTATCAGGTGCTCTACGCCGAATGAACCGTTCTGCCGAAGCACCCGTCGCGCCCGCTATCGTCGAGCAGGCCAGCCACTGGTTGGTGCTGCACTGGGACGGCGGGTTGGATGAATCCCAGCGCCGCGCGTTCGAGGCCTGGCAGTCTGCCGACACCGAGCATCGACGGGCCTGGCAGCGCCTGGAGCAGCTGCAGGGCACCCTGGCGGCAGTGCCGGCCAGTACCGCCCGCCAGGTGCTGCGTGAACTGCCAGACGCCCATCGGCGCCAGACGCTGAAACTGCTCGGCTTGCTCTTGGTCGCCGGCGGTAGCGGCTACGTCGCCCACTCGCAGCTGCCCTGGCGCGAGGCCATGGCCGATCTGCGCAGCGCCACTGGTGAGCGCCTGCAACGTACCCTGGCCGATGGCAGCCGGCTGAGCCTGAACAGCGGTAGCGCGGTGGATATCCTGTTCAGCGCCCATGAACGTCGCATTCGTCTGCTGGCCGGTGAGCTGCTGCTCGACAGCGGTCATGACATGGCCGACCGTCCACTGATCGTCGAGACCTCTGCCGGTGAGATCCTGGCCCTGGGCACACGTTTCGCGGTTCTCGAAACGGACGGTGGCAGCCGCGTCGATCTGTTCGAAGGTGAGCTGGAGCTGCGCCCCCGGCATGCCGCCGCCAGCCGTTTGCAGGCCGGCCAGCGCCGCTGGTTCAGCGCGGCGTGCCTCGGCGAAGTCGAACGGGCCGACGTCAATGCGGCCGCCTGGAATGAGGGCAGGCTGGTGGCCGAGCGCATGCCGCTCGGCCGCTTCCTCGCCGAGCTCTCGCGCCACCGTCCCGGCGTGCTGCGCTGCGATCCGGCCGTCGCCGCCCTGGAGCTGACCGGTGTATTTCCGCTGGCCGACACCGACCGCGTGCTGACCGCCTTACAGCAGTCACTGCCGATCAAGGTTCACAGCCTGACCCGCTACTGGGTGACGGTCATGCCCGCGTAGGGTGAAAAACGGCGCAGCCTTTTCCACCGTTCAGCCTGAGCGTGGAGTAAACAGAGAATATTTTTATCGCCCCATTGTCGATTTCGTCGCCTCGCTCGGGATACCTCTTGAAACCAATCAAGAAGCATTCTCAGGGGGACGATTCAGAATGCCGCACCTGCCCGCAACCAACCCTTCCCGACTGACCCTGGCGGTTCGCCGAGCCTTGCTTGCCAGCCTGCTGATGGCCAGCCCATTGCTGCTCGCACCGGCCGCTCAGGCCCAGCCCGCCGCCAGCCAGCAAGCCCGAGCCTATGCCATTCCCGCCGGCCCGCTTGACCAGGCGCTCAACCGCTTCGCCAGCGAGGCGGGCATCCTGCTGTCGGTGAATGCTCAGCTCACCGCCGGCAAGCGTAGCCAGGGACTGAATGGTAGCTACGTGGTGAACGAAGGCCTGGCCCGCCTGCTAGCCGGCACCGGACTGCGGGCGTCCAGCAACGATGGTAACTATGCGCTGGAAGTGGCGGTGGATAGTGGTGATGCGCTGGAGCTGGAGGCGGTTACCGTGACTGGTGCCCAGCTCGGCGCTACTACCGAAGGGACCGGCAGTTACACCACCGGCTCGACCAATACTGCGACCAAGATGAACCTGTCACTACGCGAAACGCCGCAGTCGGTGAGCGTCATTACCCGCCAACGGATCGAAGACCAAAACCTGGCCAACCTTAATGATGTGGTGCAGAACACCCCTGGCCTGACCCTGCGCCGTACCGGCCCCGAGCGCTCCTCGTACTATGCCCGCGGATTCTCCCTCGACAACATCATGTACGACGGCCTTCCCACCAGCCTGGACAGTTCCCAGGTGTCCCAGGACCTGCTGTCCGCCGACATGGCCATGTATGACCGGGTGGAAGTCGTGCGCGGCGCTACTGGCCTGATGCAAGGTGCAGGGAATCCCTCTGCGGCCATCAACCTGATCCGCAAGCGGCCGACTCGCGAGTTCCAGGCCAGCATCGAAGGTAGCATGGGCACCTGGGATAGATACCGCACCGAGGTCGATGTGGCCGGTCCCCTGAACGATACCGGGACCGTTCGAGGCAGGATGGTGACGGCGTATCAGACCGGCAATAGCTTCCGGGATACGCTGAACAACGAGCGCAGCCTTTTTTATGGAATCATGGAGGCCGACCTCAGCGACAGCACCACCTTGACGCTGAGCGCCTCCCGCCAGCAGGACAACAACAACGGCAACGGCTGGACTGGCATTCCGGTAGGTTTCGACGGCAGCGACCTGCATCTGTCGCGCTCGACCTCGCTGAGCAATGACTGGGAATACTGGGACAAGACCAGCACCTCGGCCTATGCCGCGCTGGAGCACGTCCTGGACAACGGGTGGAAGCTCAATCTCTCGGCCACCAGGACCTGGGCCGACCTGGACATGCTGGGCACCTATATTCTCGGCCGCACCGCCACCAAAACCCATGACCAATTCGTCGGTGCCGGACATTATCGGGAGACCCAGAACAGCTTTGACGCCTACGCCAGTGGACCGTTCCGCCTGATGGATCGTGACCATGAACTGGTCGTCGGCGCCAGTCACCGGCGCGTGCTGTTCCGCGGTGACGTGCCCAACAACATCTTGCTGAACAGCAACATCGACATCTACGACTGGGACTCGGGCGCCACACCGAAACCGGAGAGCCAGGAGAAGCACCGCTGGCAGAATACCGATGCCAGGCTCAACAGCTTCTACGCCACCACCCGCCTGAGCTTGGCCGACCCGTTGAAGCTGATCCTGGGCAGCCGCCTGGACTGGTATGAAAACAACACCAGCGCGCCTTACAAAGGCGCCGCGGGCGACAGCCCGGAGCTGAAGGTCACCCGGCATGTCACCAAGTACGCAGGCCTGATCTACGATCTGGATGAGCATCACAGCGTCTATGCCAGCTATACCGATATCTTCAAACCGCAGAGCTACGTGGATGCCTCCCGCAATGTCATTGCCCCCATCACCGGCAAGAACTATGAGCTGGGCATCAAGGGCGAATACTTCGATGGCGCCTTGAACGCATCGGCTGCCATCTTCCAGATCGACCAGGAAAACCGCGCCAAGTCCATTACCGACACGGATCTTTGCCCTAGCTATCCGACCACTCTGTGCTATGAGGCTGCGGGGAAAGTGCGCAGCAAGGGTATCGAATTGGAAGTGCAGGGCCAGCTGACACGAAACTGGCAATTGGCAGCCGGTTACACCTTTGCCGAGGCCAAGTATCGCAAGGATACAAAACCGGAGAACGAGGGCCGCCTGTTCGACACCGATATTCCACGGCACCTGTTCAAGATGAGCACGTCCTACACTCTGCCTGGGCAATTCAACCAGTGGCGTGTAGGTGCCTCCCTGTACCACCAGAACCGCATCTACAACAAGAACACCACCTACATGATCGAGCAGGATGGCTACACCCTGATGGACTTCATGCTGGGCTTCAAACCGACCGAGCGCATCGACGCTCGCCTCAACCTGAACAACGCGTTTGACAAAAAGTACTACAACTCCCTCAGTTCCTCGGTCACTGTGCCCAGCAACGTCTACGGTGATCCGCGCAACCTGATGCTATCGGTCAAGTACAGGTTCTGACCGAGCTACACCCAGGCCTCGACTGATCAGCAAGTAGGGCGGAAACCGCGAAACGTTTCCACCCTACGCTCGACTTCACCCTCCGGGCTGTCTTCGTAATCACCCCAGCGCCCATTCCCAACAGCCCGCCTAATCCGTAGAATTGCGAAGCATTCCCATTTGCATCAATGATTCGACTGGAGGGCGGGATGTCCACGGCATCCACCGACACGGCTTTGCACGTGCTTTATCGTGACCATCACAGCTGGCTCAATGGCTGGTTGCGCCAGCGTCTGAACAATTGCGCCGATGCTGCGGACCTGGCGCAGGACACCTTCGTCCGGGTGTTGGTCGCGCGTACCGCTGACAATCTGCGCGAGCCGCGCCACTATCTTTCCACCGTTGCCCGCGGTCTGGTGATCGATCTATACCGGCGCCGATCCCTGGAGCAGGCCTATCTGGAAGCACTCGCCCTGCGTCCCGAACAATATGCGCCGTCGGCCGAGGAGCGCGTCGCGATCCTCGATAGCCTGATGGCCATCGACCGCCTGCTCGATGGCCTCGGCGCCCGTACCCGAGCCATTTTCCTCGCCGTGCAACTGGATGGCCTGACTTATGAACGAGCTGCCGAGCGGGTCGGGGTTTCGGTCAGCACGGTGCGCAAGCACCTGACCATCGGCCTGCTGCATTGCCTGCAACTGGAGGAGGCGTGAAGGCCGCTCTCGCCAAGGCGGTGGACTGGTATGTGCGCCTGCACGACAGCGCCGCCAGCGATACCACGCGTGCCGACTGGCAGGCCTGGCTGGCCGCCGATAGCCGCCATGCCGAAGCCTGGGCGCGCATCGAGTTGCTGCAGCGACAACTCGGCCAGGCGCCCGCCGGCGCCTCCAGCGCCCTGGAAAGTGCGCGTCGGGATCGACGCAATGCGCTGAAAACCCTCGCGCTGTTGCTGGGTGTTGGGGTGATTGGCTGGCAGGGCTACCAGGTCTCGCCGTGGAGTGCCGATTACGTCACCCAGGTCGGCCAGCGCCGACAGCTGATCCTGGCCGATGGCAGCCGCCTCGACCTCAACACCGATACCCGCGTGGATGTCCGCTTCGATGCTGGACGACGCCTGATCCAGCTGCACCAGGGCGAAATCCTCGTGGAAACCGCCAAGGACTCGCGCCCACTGAGCGTACAGACCGCGCAGGGCCAGGTGCTAGCGCTCGGCACCCGCTTCAGCGTGCGCCAGGGCGAAGGGCTCAGCCAGGTCATGGTCGCCGCCAATGCCGTCGAGATTCGCCCGGCCCTGGCCTCTCGGCAGGCCGTGCGCGTGGAGGCGGGGCGGGGCCTGAGCTTCTCCGCCCAGGGCGCCGGTCCGTTGCAACCGATGCCGGCCGATATCCAGGCCTGGACGCAAGGCATGTTGGTGGCCGTGGACTGGCGGCTGGACGATCTGCTCGCCGAACTGTCGCGCTACCGCCCCGGCTACCTTGGCTGCGCGACGGACATCGGCGGCATGCGCCTTTCCGGCGCCTTCGACGTGGACGACAGCGAAGCCGCCCTGGCCAGCTTGCAGGATGGGTTGCCGATTCATATACGCCGGCTGACCCGTTACTGGGTACACATCGAAGCTGGGCGAGGCGGCGCCTAGGCTTTGTACGAAAAGTGTCTGCGCTCGGTGATGCTGCGTTGAAATCGCTCTCAGAATGCTCATTTACAGCACGTAAACTGCGCTTCTTCGAGCGATTTCGCCTTGCCTGACCTTCGATCGACGACTTTTCGTACAGAGCCTAGCTCGATACGAGCCCGGACAAATTTTTCATCCGAGGGGTAACAGATTTTCATTCCTGCTTCGGCTCCATGTTCACGCGTGCAGCAGACGCCGCTCATGCCAACCCGAACAGGATTCCACCATGCCCCAACACCCTTCGCCCCTCGCTCGCAGCATTCGCCACGCGGCACTGGCACTAAGCCTTGCCGGCTCGCTACTGACCAGCGCAACGATTTCAGCCGCGCCCATTGGCTATGACATACCCGCCGGCAGCCTGGCCGCCACCCTCAGCCGGTTTGCTGCCGCCAGCGGTGTGACCATCAGCTTCGGTAGCGAGGAAACCGCTGGCCTGCACAGCAATGGCCTGCAAGGCGAATACGAGGTGGAGCAGGGTTTTGCCCAGCTGCTGCAAGGCAGTGGTCTGCAGGTACAACGCGCCGCTGACAAGCGCTACGTGCTGGTTCGCCGCAGCCAGGGCGCCGCGCTGGAGCTGGATGAGACTACCGTGATCGGTACGCAGTCTGGCGCCACCACCGAAGGCACCGGCAGCTACACCACCGGTTCGACCAGCACGGCGACCGGCCTGAACCTGTCGATGCGCGAGACGCCGCAGGCGATCAGCGTCGTCACCCGCCAGCAGATCGAGGATCAGAATCTCACCGACGTGGCCCAGGTGCTCGAGCAGACCCCCGGTGTGGTGGTCAACAGCATGGGGCCGGCTGGCAGCGACGCCAACCAGATTTACGTGCGCGGCCTGGAGATCGACAACATCCAGGTCGACGGGATCAATCGCACCGACAGCTACGGCTTTGGTGACGACCTTGCCGACATGGTCATCTACGACCGCGTCGAAGTGGTGCGCGGCGCCACCGGGCTGATGTCCGGCACCGGTGACCCCAGCGCCACCGTCAACCTGATCCGCAAGAAGCCGACCCTGGAGACGCAGCGCAAGCTGACCGTGCAGGCCGGCTCCTGGGACAGCTACCGCACCGAACTGGATGTGTCGGGCAAACTTTCGGAAAGCGGTCATGTACGTGGCCGTTTCGTCGCCTCCAAGACCGACAGCAAGAGCCATGTCGACCGCCAGGCGCTGGAGAAACAGGTGGCCTATGGGGTGCTGGAGTGGGACATCAGCGATGCCACCATGCTGACCGTGGGCGCTGAATATCAGGACATGGATAACGACGGTGCCGGCAACCACGGCTTCCCGATGTACTACACCGATGGCAGCCATTTCAAACCATCGCGTTCGTTCAACTCCGGCGCTGACTGGAGCTATCACAAGCGCGAGAACAAAACGCTGTTCACTACCCTGGAGCACGCGCTGGGCAATGGCTGGCAGGTGAAGTTCAACGCCGAGCACAGCCGGCGCAGCTATGACGATGCCTTCGCCACCGCCGCCAGCGGCACGGTCAACGCCGATGGCAGCGGTATCGAAACCTGGACCGGGCGCTGGGCTGGCGATCCGCGCCAGACCTCGTTCGACCTGTCCGCCACCGGACCCTTCGAGTTGTTCTCCCGCGAGCACGAACTGCACCTGGGTGCCAGTCACACCAAATCCTATTACCGTGACTACGGTTACGACCTCTGGACGTACCAGACCATCGACGATATCCACAACTGGGATGGTTCGTTGCCGGTGCCATCTGAGATCCACGCCAAGACGATGGAGAGTGCAATGGATGAGACCCAGCTGGGCCTGGTCGCCGCGGCTCGCTGGAGTCTGGCCGACAGCCTCTCGCTGATCACCGGCGCTCGGGTGATCAACTGGCAGCGTGATAAGACATCGCGAACCTTCGCCAGCGGCGAAGTCAACACCACCCGGGAACAGGAAAATGGCATCGTCACGCCGTATGTCGGCCTGATCTACGACCTCAATGAAAACTGGTCGGCCTACGCCAGCTACACCACCATCTTCAAGCCGCAGGATCGGCAACAGTTCGACCGCACCTATCTGGAGCCGAAGGAAGGTGAGGCCTACGAGATGGGCATCAAGAGCGAGTTCTGGGACAAGCGCCTGACCGCCGGCCTCAGTGTGTTCGAGGTGCGCCAGGACAACATGCCTGTTGCAGATCCTGTCAACTCGGGCTTCTACACCGCCGAGTCCGGCACGAAAACCCGCGGCTTCGAAGTCGAGATGGCGGGCGAGATCCTGCCGGACTGGCAGGTATCGGCCAGCTACTCCTATGCGGTGATCAAGGATTCTGACGACAAGCGCCTGCTCACCGAAACCCCGCGCGACACCCTCAAGCTGTTCACCACCTATCGCCTGCAATCGGTGCCGAAGCTGAAGATCGGTGGCGGTGTGCGCTGGCAGGGCGAGGAGTACTACAAGAACTCCGGCCCGGGTAACGCCACCTTCACCCAAGACCCTTACAGCGTGGTGGACCTGATGGCGCAATACGCCGTCACCCCGGCCACCAGCATGTCGCTGAACCTCAACAACGTGCTCGACGAAACCTACTACTCGGCCATCGGCTCACGCGGCTGGTACGGCACGCCACGCAGCTTCACGGCCACACTGGCGCACGCGTTCTAGCCAACGGGCGGAAAAAGCGTCCCTTCGGCACGCAAACAGCTCATCACCTCCGAGCCGGTTCGACGGTGGCACCCTAGCACTGTCGAACCGGCTCGGCCCGGTGATCAGGGATGCTTATCCAACGCTCAGACAGAGGTCGAGCCCACACATGTCGTTTTCCCTTCCCGCCAGCCGGCGTCGCTGGCTGTTCATCGCATCGCTCCTGATACTGCTATGTCTTGGAGGCTGGTTCAGCCACAGGCCGGCCATCGCCTATGAAACCGTCACCGTCGCGCGCGGCGATGTGGCGGCCACGGTGGTTGCCATCGGCACCTTGCAGCCGCGTCATTCGGTGGACGTCGGCGCCCAGGTGTCCGGGCAGATCATGCGCCTGCACGTGGAGCCGGGTGACCGCGTCGACAAGGGTCAGTTGCTCGCCGAAATCGACGCCAGCCTGCACGAAGCCACGGTGGAGGCCGATCGCGCCGCGCTGGATGGCCTGCGCGCGCAACTGGCCGAGCAGCAGGCGCAGCTCGACCTGGCGCGCCAGCAACATCGCCGCCAGCAGCGCCTGCTGGCCGACGAGGCGACCCGTGAGGAAGACGTGCAGATCGCCGTGGCCACCCTGCGTTCGGCCACGGCCCGCCTGCAACGGCTGCGTGCGCAGATCGCGGAAGCCCAGGCGCGGTTGCGCGGCAACGAGGCGCAGCTCAGCTACACGCGCATCTACGCACCGATCGCCGGCTCGGTGCTGGGGGTCGACGTCAAGCAGGGCCAGACCCTCAACGCCACCTACCAGACGCCGACGGTGATGCGCATCGCCGATCTGTCCAGCATGACCGGCTGGACGCGCGTCTCCGAGGCCGATATCCGTCGGGTCAAGGCCGGCCTGCCGCTGTACTTCACTACCCTAGGTGGTGATGAACGTCGCTGGCACAGCAGGGTGCGCCAGGTGCTGCCGGCGCCGCCGGTGACCAACGCTGGCCAGAGCGAATCGAGCGGCGCCGCCGAACCGGAGAAGGTGGTGCAGTACACCGTGCTGTTCGAGGTGGACAACGATGACGGCGAGCTGATGCCGCAAATGACCGCCCAGGTGGTGTTCGTCACCGCCTCGGCCAAGGGCGTGCTCACTGCGCCGCTGGATGCCTTGCAGGGCAAACCGGGCAGCTATCAGGTGCGCATTCTCGGCGACGACGGGCAGCCCGAACTGCGCGCGGTGAAAGTCGGCACGCGGGATCGCCAGGTGGCGGAAATTCTCGATGGCCTGCACGAGGGCGAACGCCTGGTGACCGGAGAAGTACAGGCCGAGGTCGGCATGTCGAGGTTCCAGTGGTAGCGCCGCTGATCGAGCTGCAGGGCCTCCGCCGCACCTACGGCGGCGACGACGGCGCACCGGCGGTGGACGTGCTGCGCGGCATCGACCTGTCGATCCTGGCGGGCGAGTTCGTCGCCATCGTCGGCACTTCCGGTTCCGGCAAGTCGACCCTGATGAACATCCTCGGCTGCCTGGATCGCCCCAGCGCCGGCAGCTACCGCTTCGCCGGCGAGGACGTGGCCGCCTTCGATGCCGATCAGCTGGCCTGGTTGCGCCGCGAGGCTTTCGGTTTCGTCTTCCAGGGCTACCACCTGATCGCCACCGAATCGGCACGCGAGAACGTCGAGGTGCCGGCCATCTATGCCGGCATGCCGAGCGAGCAGCGCCGCGAGCGCGCTTCGGTCTTGCTGCGGCGCCTGGGCCTGGAGGAGC
Source organism: Stutzerimonas stutzeri (assembly GCF_013522825.1). Classification (GTDB taxonomy): domain Bacteria; phylum Pseudomonadota; class Gammaproteobacteria; order Pseudomonadales; family Pseudomonadaceae; genus Stutzerimonas; species Stutzerimonas stutzeri_AK. The sequence continues at coordinate 48,079 of NZ_JAAMQZ010000015.1, read as the reverse complement.
GTCTGGAACATCGCCCCAACCAGCTCTCCGGTGGTCAGCAGCAACGTGTGTCGATTGCCCGGGCGCTGATGAACGGCGGACGCATCATCCTTGCGGACGAACCCACCGGCGCGCTGGACAGCCGCAGCGGCAAGGAGGTCATGGCGCTGCTGCACGAACTGGCCGATGCCGGCCACACCATCATCCTCATCACCCATGACCGCGACGTCGCCGCCCAGGCGCGGCGGGTGATCGAGATCCGCGACGGCGAAGTGATCGGCGACAGCGGCGCCACCGCCCCGGCCAATGCGCTGCCCGCGCCGGACATGCGCCAGGCCGGCCGTGACGGCGGCGCGTCCTTTCTCGGCGAGTTGGGCGAGATGCTGCGCGGCGCCTGGCGCGTGCTGTTGATCCATCGTTTCCGCACGGCGCTGACCCTGCTCGGCATCGTCATCGGCGTGGCCTCGGTGATAGTCATGCTCGCCGTCGGCGAAGGCGCACGGCAGAAGGTGGTCGCCGAAATGGGCGTGATGGGCGCCAACATGATGTACATCGGCAGCGACGTGCCACGCACCGGCGGCCCTGTCGGCGTGCTGACACTGGATGACTTCGCGGCCATCGGCGAGCTGCGTGAGGTGGCGCGGGTGATGCCGATCCTGCGCGACCCGGCGCTGATCCGCCATGGCCAGCAGGCGCTGCAGACCGAGGTGCTCGGCGTGGGCGAAGAGCTGCCGCAGATCCATCACTGGCCGGTGGCGCGCGGGCGCTTTTTCAGCGCCGCGGAGAACCGCGAAATCGCCCCGGTGGCGGTGCTCGGTCACGAGGTGTACACCAGCGTTTTCCCGGATGGCGGCGATCCGCTCGGCAGCATCATCCTGATCAACAGCTCGCCCTTCGAGGTGATCGGGGTAATGAGCGAGAAGGGTAGTGAAGCCGGTGGCAACTACCCGGACGAGCAGGTGCTGGTGCCGCACAGCACGGGCGTGGTGCGGGTCTTCCCCAAGCTGCGCGACGAGAGCTATGGGGCGATCGAGGTGAAGCGCAGCGAGCTGGTATTACCAGCGCAACGCGCAGTGGAAGAACTCATGCTGCAGCGCCACGGTCGCCAGGATTTTCGCGTGTACAACTCCGCCGCCAAGTTGCAGGCCGAGGCCAAGACGCGGCAGAGCATGACCCTGATGCTCGGCCTGATCGCCGCCGTGTCGCTGCTGGTCGGCGGCATCGGCGTGATGAACGTGATGCTGATGACCGTGCGCGAACGCACCCGCGAGATCGGCATCCGCATGGCGACCGGCGCACGCCAGCGCGACATCATGCGCCAGTTCCTCACCGAATCGGTGCTGGTCACCCTGGTCGGCGGCAGCGTCGGCGTGGCCAGCGGGTTGCTGTTCGGCGCTTTGCTGATCCTCTGGGAGGTGCCGCTGGTGTTCTCGCTGTCGGCGATGCTGCTGGCCTTCGCCTGCGCGGTGGGCACCGGCCTGGTGTTCGGCTACCTGCCGGCCAGGACTGCGGCGCGGCTCGACCCGGTGGTGGCGCTGGCCGTGCAATGACAGGACTTTCCATGACCCGATACCTTCTGCCGACGTTGTGCGGCGCGCTGCTGCTGGGCGGTTGCAGCCATACCGCCGAAACGCCGACCAGCCTGCCTGCTGTCCCCGACGAATGGCGCCATTCCCGGGACAGTGGAGAAACGCCGACCGATACCTGGTGGCGCGGCTTCGCCAGCGACGAACTGGACGCCCTGGTTGAGCAGGCCCTGAACGACAACCAGGACCTGGCCGCCGCCGCTGCGCGCCTGCGCCAGGCCGAAGCCAGCGCCCGTGCCGCCGGCGCCGCGCTGCTGCCGCGCCTGGACGGCAACCTCGGTGCCAGCCGCGAAGGCCGCTTGGGTGGCAATGGCGAAAATGCCGGCAACCGCTACGGCGGCGGCCTCGTCGCCCGCTACGAAGTGGATCTGTGGGGCCGCCTGGCCGCCGATCGTGACGCGGCCCGCGCCGAGCTGGCCGCCAGTCGCTTCGACCGCGAGGCCCTGCGTTTGAGCCTGACCGCCAGCCTGGTCGATACCTGGCTGCGTCAGGTCGCCCTGGCCGAGCGCCTGCGCCTGGCCGAACTCAACCTGAACAATGCCGAACGGGTACTGGCTGCCGTGCAGGCGCGTCAGGCGGCGGGCGCCGCCACGCCGTTGGAACTGGCCCAGCAACGTGGCCTGGTGGCCGAGCAGCGGCGCAACCGCGAAGCCCTGCGCCAGCAGGCCGACGACGTGCGCAGCGAGCTGGCTGTATTGCTGGGGCAGGGCGAGCCGGCGACGGTCTCCTCGGCCTCACTCGGGGCGCTGCAAGCACCCTCGTTTGTCTCCGGACTGCCCAGCGACCTGCTGCTGCGCCGCCCGGATCTGGCCCGCGCCGAGGCGCAACTGCGCGCAGCCGATGCCGACCTGCGTGCGGCGCGTGCCGCGCTGTTGCCGCGTCTGGACCTGTCCGCTGGTGCCAGCGGCACAGCCGGAAGTCTGAGCCGCGTTCTCGCCGGTCCGCTGTATTCGCTGACTGCCGCGCTGGCCGCGCCGATTTTCGACGGCGGCGCCCTGGCCGCCGCACGCGAGCGCAGCACGGCCCGCCGTGAAGAACTGCTGGCCAGCTACCGCCAACGCATCATCGAAGCCTTCGCCGATGTGCAGGTGGCGCTGAATGCCGGCACTGGCGTGGAAGCTCAATGGCAGGCCCAGCAAGCGGTTCAGGCCCAGGCCGAACGCGCCTTCCAACTGGCTGAACGGCGCTACCAGGCTGGCGCCGACGACTTGCTCAATCTGCTCGATGCCCAGCGCATCCTGTACGAGGCCGAAGACCGGAGCGTCCAGCTACGCCTGGCTCGCCTGCAGAGCCGCGTGGCGCTGGCCAGGGCGCTCGGTGGTGGCTGGCGTCAGGCAGACGCCCGCTGAAATCACTTGTTTGCGGTCACAGGTCCTGGTGGTCGATCTCGACGGTGTAGCCGGGGCCGGCGTCGAAGAGGATGTAGAAGGGCGCGTCGGGCCGCTCGAAGGTGAAGGATGCCTGCTCGTCCAGTTTGCCGGCCACCAGGGTGCGCTGGTCGTAGCCGATCACGTCGAGCGTCACACCGACGGCGGGCACGCCGCCGCTGAAGCCGCCGACGCAGCGGATATTGCGTTCGTCGACGGCCTTGCACTGGCAGAAAGGCGCCTGGTGCGCCGCGGCGATCTGGACGACGCCGACGAGCAGCAAGGCGCCCAGGGTGAGTTCGATCCGGCGAATGATCATCAAAGGTTGCCTCGTTGTTCGAGCCAGGCCCGGGTATCGGGCGAGGCCTGGGCCAGGGGAATGGAAGCCTGGTGGACGCTGCCGTCCCAGCCTTCGACGGTCAGCCAGAGTTCGCTGTCCGGCGAGGCGCGCGGCGGCACCACCACTTCGCCCTCCAGCGCGTAGGGGTTGCCCATCAGCAGGGCTCCGGCGGCCCGCAGGCTTCGCGGCTCGCCGATGCGCAGGTAGGCGGCCTTGATCTGTGGCAGGCAGGTTTCGCAGAAGGCGACCACGAACGGTTTGTGGAAGCCGTAGATGCCCTCGTCGTGAGGGCCGCCCAGTTCGTGCTCGGCCAGTCGCGCGCTCCAGGGGCCGACCTGGATTTCGCCGATCTCGCGCTCGCCCAGCCCCATCAGGCCGCGAAACTTGGCCTGGTTCTGGAAGTACTGCGACATGAGCGCCAGCGGCACGATCAGCAGCAGCACGTTGAGGTGGAAGCGCCAGCGCAGCCAGGCTGCGCGAAGCCGACCGGAGGTGGTGGAAGCAGAGCTCATGGGGTGTTCTCCACGGCGGTTTCGAGGGAGGTGCCGCGCGCCGCGCGGGGTGGGCGACGTAGTTGCTGGGCGGTGGCCTTGACCGTGCGTTTGCTCCAGATCAGCAGGCCACTCAACACCATGAAGGTCAGCAGCAGGCCGAACAGGAACCACACCAGCTTCAGCCAGAGCCCGCCGAAGTCGCCGAAATGCAGCGGGTACATGGATTCGGTGACGAAGGACAGGGCAGGGCGGTCGTCGAGCAGGTTGGTGCCGACGATGCTGCCGTCGTAGGGGCTGATGGACAGCGACTGGTTCATCAGCGGATACCAGCCACGCCCGCCGATGGTGACCGGGCCATAGGTGCTTTCCGGCAGACGGATGAAGCTGGGCTCGAAGCCCGGCACCCGCGCCTGGGCGATCCGCGTGATCTCGTCGAGCCCCAGGGTCGACGGAGCCTGGCCGGCGGTGCTGGTCACCGCGTCACGCTGGATCACTGCGGGCGGGCGGCTCTCGACGTAGGGAATGTCGAAGTCCGAGAGGATCGCCTGCAGCAGGAACCAGGTACCGGTGATCGAGATGATGGCGATGAACCAGATCGACCAGATGCCCGACAGCCGGTGGAAGTCCCCCCAGAACACCCGTGCGCCCTGGTTCAGGCGCAGCCGCGGCTTGAAGAAGGCGCGCCAGAAGCGCTTGTAGACCACCAGGCCGGTGATCAGCGAGGCCAGCATCAGCGGGCCGAGGCTGCAGACCAGATACCAGCCCCAGCTGTAGCCGTCGGTCCAGGGCGCCAGCCACCAGCCGTGCAGGGCGCGGGTGAACTGGCGGAAGTCGAACAGCGGGCTGACGCCCTGGATGGCCCCCGAATAGGGGTTCACGTAAAGGGTCGCGGTGGTGGCGTCAGGGTAGGCGACCCGCACCGTCAGGGCGAAATGATCCTCCTGCGGGCGCGACAGGCCGAGCACGGCGAGCCTCGGCTCCTGCGTCTGCACGGCCTGCAGGATCTGCTCGTAATCGAGCCGTTCGGCATCGGTCGACGGCTTGCTGGCACGCACGTCCGGGTTGGCCAGCCAGACGATCTCCTGGCTGACCGTGGCGAGGGTGCCGGTCACGCAGATGATCAGCAGGAAGAACCAGATCGGCAGGGCCAGCCAGCTGTGAACGAGAAACCAGAGTCTGGAGCGGGACTTCTTGGACATGAGGGCAAGGTCTATGGCTGAGGGCGGTGGATTCGGTAGCGATGGAGCTGCGCAAGCACGTCAATGTGCTGGGCTCGGTCGGGACAAGCCGAGCGCCCCGCATGTCATTGCGCATGCAGGGCGTGGTGCGGTTTTTTGGATGTCTCAATGAACAAGACGGATGAGAGGGCGAAAACCCGCAACTGCAAATGAAAAAAAATGTTACCGGCATGCCGGTCCGGGGTTTTCGCTAGTCGTTACCGGTCGTCCGCTCAGGGGCGGCACGCAAAAGCATCGTTTCGGGAGCGGCATGCCCCGCAAGGATGTGGGGGCGTACCGACCTACGGAGCGCCCCTCGCGGCATCTCTAGGAGAGAAGCCGGGTCCGGGTGGGAAAGGCGAATTCCACCTCGTCGCTCAGGTTGCTTCTCGCCACGCCATTCACCACGTAGCCGAACACCAGTTTGCCGTACGGCGCGTTGCGCAGGCGTCGCTCGTCGAAGGCCTGAAGTCTGATCTCCAGCAATCGCGCGGTTCCAGCGTCGAGGAACAGCGGGTCGTCCGAGGGCGCGGCGCCGCTGTCCGATGAACTCTGGAATCCCACCCGAGCGTTGCGCCCCGTGATGTCGCGGACTTCGAGGATGTCGGCCTTGAGCGTCTCTTCGGTTTCGAGGGACTGCACATGGACACCGTGCTCGCCGCTGTTGCGAACCTGAGCCCGAATGAGAATATGGTCGTCGCGTCGTTCGCAGGTCTGCACGGCATAGCGCAGCGGCCTGGCAGGGTCGATCCGGCTGCCGAGGCTTTCCAGCAGTTCCTTGCCATCCTTCGCGCCGCCCAGCACCGATGTGACCAGGGTCAGGGCCTCGACAAAGAGGGCAGTGGGCAACTGGCGTGGTTCTTCGTCGTTCACGGGCGTTCTCCTGCGACGTGTGATCGGAGTCGTAAGGAGTAGCCCATCTCCAAGGCACTGGCGAATCAGGCCTGCGTCGACTCGTCCGGTTATTTCGCCAGGAATCGCATGCCTTCTTCCAGCCCGCTCAGGGTCAGCGGATACATGCGGTCTTCCACCAGTTCGCGGATGATGCCGGTGGAAGTCGTATAGCCCCAGGTGTCCTTGGGATAGGGGTTGATCCAGATGAGCTTCTTGTACTTCTCCATGAAGCGTTGCATCCAGACGTAGCCGGCTTCCTCGTTCCAGTGCTCGACGCTGCCGCCCGGCTGGGTGACTTCATAGGGCGCCATCGCCGCGTCGCCGACGAACACCACCTTGTAGTCCGGGCCGTACTTGTGCAGCAGGTCCAGGGTCGAGGTGCGCTCGGAGGTGCGGCGGAAATTGTTCTTCCACACCGATTCGTAGATGAAGTTGTGGAAGTAGAAGTATTCCAGGTGCTTGAACTCGGTCTTGCAGGCCGAGAACAGTTCCTCGCAGACCTTGACGTGGGCGTCCATCGAGCCGCCGATGTCGAACAGGATCAGCAGCTTCACCGCGTTGCGCCGCTCGGGGCGCATCTGGATGTTGAGCAGGCCGGCATCGCGGGCGGTGTGGTCGATGGTGCCGTCGATGTCCAGCTCGTCCGCGGCGCCCTGGCGGGCGAATTTGCGCAGGCGGCGCAGGGCGACTTTGATGTTGCGCGTGCCCAATTCGACCTGGTCATCGAGGTTCTTGTATTCGCGCTGGTCCCAGACCTTCACCGCGCGGCCCTGGCGCTTGCCGGCATCGCCGATGCGAATGCCTTCGGGGTTGTAGCCGCCGGAACCGAACGGGCTGGTGCCGCCGGTGCCGATCCACTTGTTGCCGCCGGCGTGGCGTTCCTTCTGTTCCTCCAGGCGTTTCTTGAATTCCTCGATCAGCTTGTCGAGGCCGCCCAGGGACTGGATCTGCGCGCGTTCCTCGTCGCTCAGGCTGCGCTCGAATTCCTTGCGCAGCCATTCCTCGGGAATCAGCGCCTCCAGGTGCTGATCGAGGCTCTGCAGGCCATTGAAGTAGGCGCCGAAGGCCCGGTCGAACTTGTCGAAGTGGCGTTCGTCCTTGACCATCACGGTGCGCGCCAGATAGTAGAACTCGTCCATGTCGGCGAATACCACGCGGTGCTTCAGCGCATCGATCAGGTCGAGCAGTTCGCGCACCGACACCGGTACCTTGGCGGCGCGCATTTCATTGAACAGGCCAAGCAGCATTGCAGAACCTCTGGGCGCGGCGATCAGCTGCTGCTGTCGCCCTGGTGTTCGGGAAGCCCGTCGCGAATCGCGTACCAGTCGGCCTTGGAGCCGACGAAGATGTGCGATTGCGGCGGTACGGGCAAGGGTGAGTCGAGCGTGCCCACGGCGACGCCGAGCTCATGCTCGCGGTTGTCGACGAACTGCAGGTTCGAGCCGCAGCGGATACAGAAGGTGCGCGTCACGTGTTCGGAGGAGTGGTAGACGCCGAGCTGGTCCTTGCCGGACATGAAGTGGAAGGCCTCCAGCGGCACGCTCGCGTAACTGGCGAACGCGGCGCCGTGGGCCTTGCGGCACATGCTGCAATGGCAATGGGTCAGTCCGTCGATGGGGGCGTCGATACGGTAGCGCACGACACCACACAGGCACTTGCCGGTATAGGTTTGCATGGTTCTTCCCTCCGAAGAATGAAGCAACCGACTCTCCAGGCGGAACCGGCTGCGATCAGCGGCTGGCGCGGCGACTCATGAAGGCCAGGCGTTCGAGCAGCATCACGTCCTGCTCGTTCTTCACCAGGGCTCCGGCCAGCGGCGGAATCGCTCGCGTCGGGTCGCGCTCGCGGAGTACCGCTTCGCCGATGTCGTCCGCCATCAGCAGCTTCAACCAGTCGACCAATTCCGAGGTGGAGGGTTTCTTCTTCAGGCCCGGAACCTTGCGCACGTCGAAAAAGACGTCGAGCGCTTCGCTGACCAGCGAGGGCTTGATGTTCGGGTAGTGCACGTCGACGATACGCTGCAGCGTCTCGCGATCGGGGAAGGCGATGTAGTGGAAGAAGCAGCGGCGCAGGAAGGCGTCCGGCAGCTCCTTCTCGTTGTTGGAGGTGATGATGATGATCGGGCGCTGCCTGGCCTTGATGGTTTCGTTGGTCTCGTAGACGTAGAACTCCATCTTGTCGAGTTCCTGCAGCAGGTCGTTGGGGAACTCGATGTCGGCCTTGTCGATCTCGTCGATCAGCAGGATGACGCGCTCCTCGGCCTCGAAAGCCTCCCAGAGCTTGCCCTTCTTGATGTAGTTCTTCACGTCGTGGACCTTGTCCACGCCCAGCTGCGAGTCGCGCAGGCGGCTCACCGCATCGTATTCGTAGAGTCCCTGGTGGGCCTTGGTGGTGGACTTGATGTGCCAGGTGATCAGCTTGGCGCCGAAGGATTCCGCCAGTTGTTCGGCAAGCATGGTCTTGCCGGTGCCGGGTTCGCCCTTGACCAGCAGCGGGCGCTGCAGGGTGATCGCCGCATTGACCGCGAGCTTGAGGTCGTCGGTGGCGACGTAGGACTGGGTGCCTTCGAACTTCATCAGGGGTTCCTTCGTTGGCCTGGCAGGCAGGCGCTGCATGTTTGGTTTCGGCTCCGACTATAAGTGAAGGGCGGGCTGCTGTGAACGTGGGAGGCTCATTTAGTCACTCAGTGAGCGCAGGCAAGCCTGATGTTCGCGCTCATTCGTCGTCTTCGCTCAGCGAGCGCTCGAAGCGGGTCGAGAAGGCCTCGACGAAGGCATTGCGCAGGATCGCGATGAACGCCTGGAAGGGGCTGATATCGGCGCTGCGTGTGCTGCCGGACAGCTCGATACGGGTGGCGAACTGATCCTTGCGCTGATTCTGCAGCAGCTCCTGGCCGCCGCCGACCAGGGCTTCCCAGATGCCTCTGAAGAACCCCTTGTCCTGCGCCTGGATATCCTGGCGGAAGTTGAAGACCTCGACATTGTGCAACAACGGCTTGATGTAGCCGTCGAGCTGGCTGTCATTGGCCTCGATTTCCAGAACCAGATCGCCGGTGCCCCTGGCGAAGTCGAAGTTGCCGTAGGCATTGCTGAAATCATTCAGTTTCGTCAGCTCGACGCCGGTCACGCGCAGGCTCACTTCGAAATCCTCCCAATCGGTAAAGGGATCGAAGCGGGCGCCGGCTTCCATGGGCGCCTGGTTGAACAGCTTCGCCGTTCCCTCGAAGGTGGCGACCCGCTCGCCCTGGGCGTCGGCGCTGTTGGTCAGGTTGTACAGGCTGGCCTCGATGGCGCTGGCATAGACGTGCACCGGTGGGTCGGCGGTGAAATTGCGAAACGACACCTGGCCGTTGACCACGCGGATTTCATTGAGCGTGATGGGCAGCAGGGCTTCGAGCTGGTCGCGCCAGTCCACGCCGCCGCCTGTCTGCGATTCGCCCGTGTCGCCACCGTCGACGAAATTGAGCTGCGGCTGCTCGAATATCACCTCGGCGACGATTGCCCGATGCCGCCACAGTTCGCGCCAGCTGATCGCGATGTCGATGACCGGCGCCTTGAACAGGGGCGCCTGGACCTGCGCGTCCTTCTTCTCGATGAGCAGCCCGTCGATCCGGTAGGCGCCACGCCACCAGGCCAGATCGACATCTTCGACATGGCCCTGGTAATCGCCCATGTCGGCCATTTGCGTGTTCAGGTAGTCGCGCACCAGGCCGGGTAGCGCTGCATGCAGCACGATAAGCAGCACGGCCAGCGCAAGCACAATCCACAGGGGCAGTCGGTAGCGGCTTTTCATCTCGTTCCGGTCCGTTCATGACTTATTGGATGGACCCGAACCCCTGTGCAGGAGTTCGGCTGGACTACGCACGCGGCAGCGCATAGGCTCAGACTCTGTTTTTTCTCATCGCAAGGACACATCATGAGCCGCATCTTTGCAGACAACGCACGCTCCATCGGCAATACGCCGCTGGTGATGATCAACCGCCTGGGGCCCAAGGGCGTGACCATCCTGGCCAAGATCGAAGGCCGCAACCCGTCGCATTCGGTGAAATGCCGGATCGGCGCCGGCATGATCTGGGATGCCGAGGAAAACGGCTCCCTCAAGCCGGGCATGACGCTGGTCGAACCCACCTCCGGCAATACCGGCATCGGTCTGGCGTTCGTGGCGGCGGCGCGGGGTTACAGGCTGATCCTGACCATGCCGTCGTCCATGAGCCTGGAGCGGCGCAAGGTATTGAAGGCGCTGGGCGCCGAACTGGTGCTGACCGACCCGGCCAAGGGCATGAAGGGCGCCATCGAGAAGGCCAGCGAAATCGCGGCTTCGGACCCGAGCCTGTACTACATGCCGCAGCAGTTCGAGAACCCGTCCAACCCGGCGATCCACGAGAAGACCACCGGCCCGGAAATCTGGAACGACACCGACGGCAGCATCGACGTGCTGGTCTCGGGCGTGGGCACCGGCGGCACCCTGACCGGCGTGTCGCGCTATATCAAGCAGACCAAGGGCAAGCAGATCATCAGCGTGGCGGTCGAACCCGCCGGTTCGCCGGTCATCAGCCAGACGCTGGCGGGCGATGAGGTCAAGCCCAGCCCGCACAAGATCCAGGGCATCGGCGCCGGTTTCGTGCCGAAGAACCTGGACCTGTCGCTGGTCGATCGTGTCGAACGGGTCGATGACGAAGAAGCCAAGGCCATGGCCCTGCGCCTGATGCGCGAGGAGGGCATTCTCTGCGGGATTTCCGGCGGCGCCGCCATGGCCGCTGCGGTGCGCCTGGCCGAACGCCCTGAAATGAATGGGCGCACCATCGTGGTGATTCTGCCGGACTCCGGTGAGCGCTATCTGTCGACGATGCTCTTTGCCGATATCTTCGGCGAGCAGGAGTTGCAGCAGTAACAGGTGGGCTGCGAGAAAGTCGACATGATGCAGACTTCGCCGGATACCGACATCGCCCGGCAGATATTGCTGGGCTTCGACGATTACCGTGAGCACTTCCGGCTGATCACCGAAGGTGCGCGGTCGCGCTTCGAGCAGGCGCAGTGGCAGGAGACGCAGCGCGCCTCGGCTGCGCGCATCGTCCTGTACGAAGAAAAAGTCGCTGAAACGGCGCGGCAGCTGCGGTCCGTGTTCGAGCGCGAGATACTGCTGGACGTGCAGCGCTGGCCAGGGATCAAGCGTGCCTATATCGGGTTGATCGACCCGCGCTTCGACGATGAGTTGTCCGAGACCTGGTACAACTCGATCTTCTGCACGCTGTTCAGCCATGACTGCATCAGCGACGACACCATGTTCATCCACAGCACCCGGCCAACCAACCGTTTCGATTCGCGCCTGGCGCAGACCCGTTGCTATCGACCAGAGGGTGATCTTCGCGGGGTGCTTGCGCAGATTCTGGGCGACTTCGCCTTCGAGGTGCCTTATGCGGATTTCGACGGCGATCTCCAGCGTCTCGATGCCCAGTTGCATGAGTCGCTGCCGGACTGGGTGCGCAAGGACCCGCACCTGACCCTCGAGCTGTTCGCCTCGGTGCTCTACCGCAACAAGGGCGCCTATCTGGTTGGGCGGATATTCACCCGCGACGAGCAATGGCCTCTGGCGATTCCACTGTTGCACCACGAGGGCGTGGGCATCGTCGCCGATGCGTTGATTACCGATGAGGCGGCGGTCTCGATCATCTTTTCCTTTACCCGTTCCTACTTCATGGTCGAGGTGCCGATACCTGCCGAGTTCATCGAATTTCTCAAGCGCATCCTGCCGGGCAAGCACATCGCCGAACTCTATACCTCCATCGGCTTTTACAAGCATGGCAAATCGGAGTTCTACCGGGCGCTGATCGATCATCTGGCGACCAGCGATGATCGCTTCATCATGGCGCCAGGCGTGCGTGGCATGGTCATGAGCGTATTCACGCTGCCCGGCTTCAATACGGTGTTCAAGATCATCAAGGACCGCTTCTCGCATACCAAGAGCGTCAACCGCGCCACGGTCATCGAGAAATACCGGCTGGTGAAAAGCGTCGACCGGGTAGGGCGTATGGCCGATACCCAGGAGTTCGCCGACTTTCGCTTCCCCGTCTCCCGCTTCGAGCCCGAATGCCTGGCCGAACTGCTGGAGGTTGCCCCTTCGACGGTCGAGGTGCAGGGCGATACGGTGCTGGTACGTCACTGCTGGACGGAGCGGCGTATGACGCCCTTGAACCTCTATGTCGAGCAGGCCAGCGAGCAGCAGGTTGAGGAGGCACTGGAGGATTATGGCCTGGCGATCAAGCAGCTCGCCGCCGCCAATATCTTCCCCGGTGACATGCTGCTGAAGAACTTCGGCGTGACCCGCCACGGACGAGTGGTGTTCTACGACTACGACGAGATCTGCTTTCTCACGGAAATGAATTTCCGCTACATCCCCGAGGCCCGCTATCCGGAAGATGAAATGTCATCCGAGCCCTGGTACTCGGTTGGCCCCAACGATGTCTTCCCCGAAGAGTTTCCGCGTTTCCTCTTCGCCGACATCAGGTTGCGCCGGCTGTTCGCCAGACTGCATGGCGAGCTTTACGACGCCAACTACTGGAAAGGGCTGCAACAGGCGATACGCGAGGGCAAGGTGATCGACGTGTTCCCTTATCGGCGCCGGCTGGAAAGCGCTCCATAGGCGCTGCTTCTGAACGCCTCGATCAGCTGTCGGTCACATTTGTAGAGCCTGCATGGAAGGCTCCGCCTGCATAATCTGCAACACCTGCCGCAGGCGGTTGAGCGCTTCCTGGGTTATGCTGACATCCAGGCCCCATGGCTCCATCAGTACCCGTCACAAGCAGGAGGGTTAGACCATGAAAGCGTGGCTCAACAGTATGTTCTGGAACCTCGCAGTGGCGCTTGGCTTCATCGAGCCGCCTCGGCTGCAGCCTGTTCCCGTGCGTGCCGAGCGAAAGAAGCCCGCGTCGCGGCGCTGACGTCATCGGCTTTCCGTAGGGTGGATCGCGCTTTATCGATCCACCGAGCGGACGCATGGTGAGTGTAAGAACGTTATTCCCTACCGGGCTGTCGGCAGTATGCGAGCGGCATAGGTGTCGATGGCTGCTCCGTCGGGTTACGCCTTCGGCTGACCCGACCTGCGCGGGACCATAGGAGTGTGAATGTCCCGTCCGCAATGTCCGAGTTGCCAGCGTCCACTGAGCCACTGTCTTTGTCCGTTGCTTCCCTCGCTTGCCAGTAGAACACAGGTGCTGATCCTGCAGCATCCCAGTGAAAGCGCTCATGCGCTCAATACCGCCCGGCTGGTTGCGCTTGGCCTGAGCACGGCGCAGTTGCGTGTGGGTGAGCGGTTCGATGACCTGCCTGACGATGGCGTTCGAAGTTACCTGCTGTTTCCCGGCGAAGACGCCGTTCCGCTGGCAACCCTGGCGGCCAGTGCCGAACCGATCCGCCTGGTCGTGCCGGATGGCACCTGGCGCAAGGCGCGCAAACTGCTGCATCTCAATCCTGGTCTCGCCAGCCTGCCACGGGTGGCGCTGCCCGAGGGGCTGGCTTCACGCTACCGCTTGCGCAAGGCGCCGCAGCCGGGCGCGCTCTCGACGCTGGAGGCCGTGGTGGTCGCGCTCAATGCGCTGGAGGGAGAAGGGCGCTACGATGCACTGTTGCGCCCCTTCGAGGCGATGATCGAGGCGCAGATCGAGGCCATGGGCGTGGAGGTTTACCAGCGCAATCATGCTGGGCTTCAGCAGCCCGTCTAGCGGGCCGGAAGGGTCTTTAGGCGCAGGATATACAGCGTCACCAATGTCGCGCTGATCAGCATGCCGATCCGTGCCCACAAGAGCGGCACCAGCCAGCAGGATATGCCGATGCTCAGCCACATGGTGCCGATGGCGTAGACCTTGCCCTTGAGTGGAATCCCGTTACCGTCCAGGTAATCCCGAAACCAGGGGCCAAGGCGGGGATGCATCACCAGCCAGTCGTAAAAGCGCCGCGAGCTGCGGACGAAGCAGGCGGCGGCCAGCAGCAGAAACGGTGTGGTGGGCAGTACCGGCACGAAGATGCCGATAAAGCCCAGCGCGACACTCAGCCAGCCCACCGTCAGTAGCACATAGCGTACCAGCGGGTTGCGATAGGCCTGTATGTCGCGGTGGGCCAAGAAGCTATCCGGCCATCAGTGCCGGCGAGGCTTGAGCAGGGCCGGCTTCTCTTCGGGGGCATGGCAGAGCAGATACAGCGCGGTGAGGATCTCAGGGATCTGCGACACCATTTCGTCCGCCAGTTCGGGATCGGCGGCGATATCGCTGAACTCGGGTTGCTCGTCGAAGAGCCCCGAACCGACCATGATCGGCAGCAGCAACTCGCTGACTTCTTCCTCGGAATCCTCGAACCAGATCGCTTCGCGCATGAACACGCCTTCCATGAAGCCGATGCACCAGCCACGCAGATCGGATTCGTCCGGTTCTTCGCCCAGGTCCAGTTCGCAGGGCAGCTCCATGTCTTCGTCGCTGGCCAGCTGTCGGGCGATATGTGCCTTGAGCTGCACCAGCGTCGCTTCGATGGCCTCGCGCTCGGTGGCGTCGGCGTATTGCGGCGGCTCGGCGAACAGCGCATCGATCCATTCACGGTCGGGCACCTGCTCGGAACAGATGCTCAGCGCCGTCATGTAGCCATGCGCGGCAATGTAATCCAGCGCCTCTTCATGCAGATCGTCTGCATCCAGAAACACTTGCAGGCGGGCGAGTTGCTCGGCAAAGGACATGGGAGGCTACCTTGAATGGACAATTAGCGCTGATTCTAGACGAGCCGTGTGCTGCAAGCTACCGCGGGGGCTGACAACGGTCAGATGCGATGATCCCGCTCGTGCAGTCCGCTTGTGCCTGAACTTGACGGTCGCCTCGCGTATACTGCGCGCCTTGTTTCGGAGACCGGCATGCTCGACCAGGCACAGCGCATACTCAAAGACGTATTCGGTTATGACGCCTTTCGTGGCAACCAGCGCGCGATCATCGAGCAGGTGGCCGGTGGTGGCGATGCGCTGGTGCTGATGCCCACAGGCGGCGGTAAATCGCTCTGCTTCCAGGTGCCGGGGCTGTTGCGTGACGGCCTGACGGTGGTGGTTTCGCCGCTGATCGCGCTGATGGACGATCAGGTCGCGACCCTCGATGAGCTGGGCATTGCGGCCGTGGCGCTGAACTCCACGCTGAGCCTAGATGATCAGCGGGATATCGCCGAGCACCTGCGCCGCAACGAAATCAAGATGCTCTACCTGGCCCCCGAGCGCCTGGTCCAGCCGCGCATGCTGGCCTTTCTGCAGCGCCTGCAGATCGGCCTGTTCGCCATCGACGAAGCCCATTGCGTGTCGCAGTGGGGGCATGATTTCCGCCCCGAATACCTGCAGCTGGGGCAACTGGCCGAATTCTTCCCGGCGGTGCCGCGCATCGCCCTGACCGCCACGGCGGACAAGCGCACCCGCGAGGAAATCGTCCAGCGCCTGAAGCTGGAAAATGCCGAGCGCTTTCTCTCCAGTTTCGACCGGCCCAACATCTTCTACCGCATCGTGCCCAAGGATCAGCCGCGCAAGCAGTTGCTGGGTTTTCTCGCCGAGCGTCGTGGCGATGCCGGCATCGTCTATTGCCTGTCGCGCAAGAAGGTCGACGATATGGCTGCCTTCCTCAGCGAACAGGGCTTTCCGGCGTTGCCGTACCACGCGGGTCTGCCCAATGAGCTGCGCGCCTTCCATCAGAAGCGCTTTCTCAACGAGGAAGGCCTGATCATGATCGCCACCATCGCCTTCGGCATGGGCATCGACAAGCCCAACGTGCGCTTCGTCGCGCATCTGGATCTGCCCAAATCGCTGGAAGCCTACTACCAGGAAACCGGGCGCGCCGGGCGTGACGGCCTGCCTGCCGATGCCTGGATGGCCTACGGCCTGCAGGATGTGATCTTCCTCAAGCAGATGCTCAACAACTCCGAAGGTGACGAGCGCCACAAGCGCGTCGAGCAGCACAAGCTCGACGCCATGCTGGCGCTGTGCGAGGAAACCCGCTGCCGGCGTCAGGCGCTGCTGGCCTATTTCGATGAGGTACTGCCCGAGCCGTGCGGGCACTGCGACAACTGCGTCGATGGCGTGCAGACCTGGGACGCCACCGAGCCGGCGCGCCAGGCGCTGTCGGCGATCTATCGCAGCGGCCAGCGTTATGGCGTCGGGCATCTGGTGGATGTGCTGCTGGGGCGCGACAACGAAAAGGTCCGCAGCCTGGGCCATCAGCATCTGTCGGTGTTCGGCGTCGGCAAGGCGCTGTCGGACGGTGAGTGGCGCTCGCTGTTTCGCCAACTGGTTGCGCGCGGGCTGGCCGATGTCGATCTGGACGGTTTTGGCGGTCTGCGCCTCAGCGACAGCTGCCGTAGCCTGCTGCGTGGCGAGGTGTCGCTGGAGTTACGGCGTGAAGTGGCCAGCAAGACCGTGAAGCCGGCAGGCAGCGCCGCCAGCCAACTGGTGCGCAGCGAAGAGCGCGAAACCTGGGAAGCGCTGCGGGCCTTGCGCCGCAAGCTGGCCGAAGAGCATGGCGTGCCGCCCTACGTCATCTTCCCCGACGCG
The DNA here is from genome assembly GCF_013522825.1 of Stutzerimonas stutzeri. Lineage (GTDB taxonomy): Bacteria > Pseudomonadota > Gammaproteobacteria > Pseudomonadales > Pseudomonadaceae > Stutzerimonas > Stutzerimonas stutzeri_AK. Next base: position 31,645 of record NZ_JAAMQZ010000015.1, on the reverse strand, counting down.
ACCCTGCTGGAGATGCTGCGCAGCCAGCCCGGTACGCTTGGCGACATGGCGCGTATCAGTGGGGTCGGGGCGCGCAAGCTGGAGCGCTATGGGCAGGCTTTCCTCGATGTGCTGAAGGGCACTGCCGCGGCAGCCAGGTCGCCAGCCGATGTGCGGCATGAGCTGATTACCCTGGCGCGCGCCGGCATGACGCCGACGCAGATCGCCCGTCAGCTCGACTGCAGTGAGAAAAATGTCTACGCCATGCTTGCCGAGGCCATCGGCCAGCAACTGCTCAGCCTGGAGCAGGCCCTGGATCTGCCGGAGGAGCTGCTGGGCGAGATTCAGGATGCCTTTCTCGACGCGGAAGGCGAATTGCCCAGCGTCGCCTCGGTGGCGGAGACGTTTGCCGGGCGCGTGCCGGAAGCCGTGCTGTTCTGCGTGCGCGCTTCGCTCCAGGCCGAGTTCGATCTCTGAACGCATCGTGACTCAGCCGTAAAACGTTCCAATAGACGAGACACATATGGTTGCGAGTCCGACCTATGAGCTATTGCCAGCCCATGGCCGCTGTGGTTAGCTGGCTAATAATTAGTTTTGCAGGAAAGCCCGCGTCATGTACCCCGATCAACACCGATTCGCCATGCAGTTGGCGCAACTTTCGCGTGGCTGGCGCGCCGAGCTGGATCGCCGGCTGGCCGATCTCGGCCTTTCCCAGGCTCGCTGGCTGGTTCTGCTACACCTCGCGCGTTTCGACCATGAGCCGACCCAGCGCGAGCTGGCGCAAAGCGTGGCGGTCGAAGGGCCGACGCTGGCCCGGTTGCTGGATGGCCTCGAAGCGCAGGGGCTGGTACAGCGCAAGGCCGCCCCGGAGGATCGGCGGGCCAAGCTGATCACGCTCCGGGCTGCGGCGCGGCCCATGATCGAAAAGATCGAAGCGATTTCCACCCAGGTCCGCCATGAACTCTTCAACGGTATCGATGAAGAGGACCTGCGCAAGTGTCAGCAGGTACATGCGCGAATTCTGGCCAATCTGGTCAAACGCTAGCTCAGAAGCTGCGCCCAAGATTCATGTACAGCGCCCGCTCGGCTTCATCATTCAGGCCGTAGCTGAAGTTCAGCGGGCCCAACGGCGTTTCGTAACCGATGAAGATGCTGCCGGCATTGATGTAGCCGCTGTCGAACTCGTTGTCGTTGTTCCAGGCGCGTCCGCGTTCCAGGGATGCGCCCAGGTACAGCGGGAAATCGAGTGGCAGGAAGGAGCGCGGCGTCATTCGGCGGAAATAGATCAGCCGTGCCAGGCTGATGTTCTGTCCGGGCAAGGCGTCCTGACGAAAGCCGGACAGTTGCCGCGCGCCGCCGAGCATGAAGCTTGAGGTGACGACTTCCGCATCATCCAGCGTGCGTCCGTAGCGAGCCCCGAACACCAGGGTGCTGGGGCCGTGGCTGACAGCCTTGTCCAGCTTGAATTCCCACTGTCGGTAGCGCTCGTCGGAGCCCAGGCCCTTGTCGTACTGGCGCAGCCTCAGGCCGATATCCTCGCCTTCGCGGGGGAAATCGACGTTGTCCACCGTGTCGAACGAATACTGCAGCTGGTAATAGCCTTCCTCGAAACTGAAATCCGGCAGATGCGGGTCGCCGATACGCACATCCGCCTCGCCCCAGGCCTGGCCGATGCCGAAGCGGATTTCGCCATTGTTGGCGATTTGCCGGCCCAGATGCAGGCCGTAGCCATAGCGTTGCAGGCGGTATTCGGCGATGGGGTCGTTATCCATGATCGCCTCGACGTTCTGGTTTTCGGCGAACAGGCTGGGCGCCACGAACCAGCGTGATCCCGCGTCCAGCGGCTGATAGAACTCGCTGAAAAGCTCCTGATGATCACCCAGTTGCAGGCGGGTCAGCCATTCGGCGCCCAGCTCGTTGATGCCGTTCTTGCGATAGCTGGCGCCAATGTTGAACGCGCTGTCGCCGCGAAAGTCGTCCGAGAGGTTGATGCCCAGGCGCAGATAGTCGGTGCCGGAGCGTTTTTCACGGGTGGTGATGACCAGGGTATTGCCGGGTTTGCCATGCACCACGCGGTATTCGACCTGCTCGAAGTAGTCCAGGCCATACAGGGTGCCCATGTCTTTTTGCAGGTCTTGCAGATCCAGCGGCTCACCGATCTGCTGGCGGATATGCCGGCGGATGACCGCATCGCCGACTTTCGAGTCGTTTTCGATGCGTACTTCGCTGATCAGCGGCGTGCGCGGTTCGGCGCTGCGGGCCAGGCTCAGCGCCGGGTTGCCGCCGCTTTCGCTGCGCATCGTGAGCAGGCGGGCATCCAGCGCGCTGGCCGCACGGTAGCCGGCATCGATAAGCTGCTCGGCGCGACCGAAATCGGTCGAGCCGAAGCCGGCCAGCGCCGGCTGGATCAGCAGATCCTCCGGGCGCAGCGTCGCCAGCTGCGCTTCGGAGTTGCGTCGGGTCATCATGGTGATCGACTGGTTGAGCACATCGACGACCGTCAGTAGCTCCTCACGTGTATGCAGGGGTGAGCCGATATCCACCACGATCAGGCGCTCGACGCCCATGCCGCGAGCGACGTCCATGGGGATGTTGTCGACCATGCCGCCGTCGACCAGCAACCGACCCTCGATCTCGACCGGCGCGAACACGGCGGGAATCGACATGCTGGCGCGAATCGCCTGGGGCAGGTGGCCGCTGCGGAAGATCACCTTCTTGTCGTTGGCGATATCGGTGGCCACGGCGCGAAAGGGGATCGGCAGGCGATCGAAATCACGGGTATCGCTGGTATGCACCAGCAGCCGTTCGAGCAGCAGCGCCAAGTTCTGCCCCTGGATCACCCCGAGCGGCAGGCCGAGGCTGCCATCGTCGCGAAAGCTGAGCTTGCGCTTGACCAGAAAGTCGCGGTCGTCCTGCTTGCGCCGGAAGGGCACATCCTGGCGTGGAGGATCGTCGGAGAGCACCTGCTGCCAGTCGAGTTCGAGGGCCAGTTTTTCCAGTTCATCGATGCTGTAGCCCGAGGCATAAAGCCCGCCGATCACCGCGCCCATGCTGGTGCCGGCGACGGCGTCGATGCGGATGCCGCGTTCTTCCAAGGCTTTCAGCACGCCGATATGGGCCAACCCGCGTGCCGCCCCGCCGGACAGGACCAGGCCGGTTTTCGGCTGGAAGTCGGCAAATCCTGCCATCGGCAGCAACAGCATCAGCAAAAACACTAAACGGGACATGACCATACCAGGCTTGGGTGCGAGAAAGGGCGGCTATTATAGGCGCTCCGTCAGCCACCGAAGGCATGCTCATGTCCGCTACCAAACCGGAAATCGTCATCACCTATTGCACCCAATGCCAGTGGCTGCTGCGCGCGGCCTGGCTGGCCCAGGAGCTTTTGTCCACCTTCGCCGATGATCTGGGCAAGGTTGCGCTGGTGCCTGCCACCGGCGGGACGTTCCATATCACCTGCGATGGCGTGCAGATCTGGGAGCGCAAGCTCGATGGGGGATTCCCCGAAGCGAAGGAACTCAAGCAGCGCGTGCGCGACCAGATCGACCCGCAGCGCTCGCTGGGTCATAACGACCGCTGAACCGGCCATCAGCGTAAATGCCAGATTGATCGTTTCCGCGCTCCCGCGTGGAACGTGGGGGATCGAGGGGGCGAACTCAACGATAGCGGCTCGCCGCCTCCTGTACCGCGCCTGGCCTGTCGATAACGATTCGGCTGCGCAGCCAGCGGGCGAATTCGGCTTCGTCGATGGAGCCTTCGGCCAGGCCGATCATGGCGGCATATTTTTCTTCGTCGCTGGCGATCAGCTTGCAGTGGTTGAGCTGAAGGAACACGCGATAGCAGACATGTGCCGTGCGTTTGTTGCCATCGACGAAGGGGTGATTGCGGGCCAGACCGAAGGCCAGGCTGGCGGCGAGATCGGCCAGATCCGGCGCGGGTTCGCCATAGGTATGGAGCTGCTGCGGACGGGCCAGGGCCGAGTCGAGCAGGCCTTCGTCGCGTACGCCGCTACCCCCGCCATGCTCGGCCAGTTGGCGGTCGTGAATGGCCAGGGCCAGCGCCTTGCCGATCCAGACGATCATGCTGCGATTCTCATTGCGCCAGTTTGTGCAGGACCTGCCGATCTTCGCGCATGACCAGTTCAGCCACCTCCATCTGCTCGGCCAGGGTGGGGTCGAATACGCTGAGCTTGAGGCCGTCCGGCGTCTCCAGGGCGTACAGCTCGTCTCCTTTCTCCAGGCGCAGGCGCGCCAGTATTTCCTTCGGCAGGATGACACCGGCGGAATTGCCGATGGAGGTGATCTTGAGCTTCATGGCGGGGGCCTCTGAACTGACGTTAGTACGGATGGTATAACCAGTCGCCGGCAGTACGCAACGGAACATGAACGGACGGTGCGTCGAGGCCTGCTTCAGGCAGAACGACCGTTGGCTCTGATTCAGCCCGCGTTGGCTGGCCTGGGCAGTGATGCGGTCTTCAGGCGGCTGGTGATCACCGTCGCGAGAATGATCAGGGCGCCGCCCGCCGCCATGCCCAGGGTGGGCCGTTCGTTGAACAGCCACCAGGCAAAGGCAATGCCGTACACCGGTTCCAGGGCGAAGATCACCGAGGTGGTTCGCGCTTTCAGTACTTTCAGGCTGGCGACGAACAGGCTGTGCGCAAGGCCGGTGCAGAACACACCGAGCAGCACCAGCCAGAGCCAGTCCAGTGGCGGAACCTCGGGTAGCGAGTTCCAGCTCAGAGGCAGCAGGCACAGCAGGATGATGCCGTTCTGCCAGAGCGCGGCCTGCACCGGATCGATACCGCGGGTAACCGCGCGGTTGAGCAACGACAGCAGGGCGAACAGCAGGCCGGAGAGAATGCCGTAGAGCAGGCCGACCGTGTTTTCGCTGGCCAGATCGAACGCCGGCGTGACCAGCACCAGGCCCGCGCAGACCAGGCCCACCAAGGCGAATTCGACCGGACGTGTGCGTTCGCGGAACAACACCCCTTCCAGCAGCAGGGTAAAGGCCGGGAAGCTGGCGAAGCCCAGGGTGGCGATGCCTACTCCAGCGATTTTCACTGCGATAAAGAAGGTGAGCCAGTGACCGCCCAGCAGTAAGCCGCCGAACAATAGGCCGCCACGTTGACGCCAGTTGGGGCGTGCGCCGCTGCTGCGCAGAAACCGGGCCGCCAGCAGCAGCGCGAGGACCGCGAACAGGGCACGACCGAAGGTGATGGTGAGCGGGGCGCTTTCAGCCAGTTTGCCGAATACCCCGGAGAGGCCGAACATCAGCGCGCCGAAGTGGATCGCCAGCAGGGCGTTGCGGCGGGTCATGGGTGGTTGCCCGGTGCGGGAGAAAATCTGAAGCCGATCATGCAACCTCGGTACGGGCACGCCTGGCGCTGCCATGATTTCTATTGGCCCATGGTAAGGCCCGCCGTGTGGGCCGTCTGTCGCAGCCCTATCGGCAATTGTCGAGCGACTCGCGGCGCAGCGCTCTCGGGGTACGACCGAACTCACGGTTGAGGGCGGCGGTAAAGGCGCTTTGCGAGGCATAGCCGACCCGGGCGGCGATCTCGCCCACAGCCAGCCGCGTGCCGATCAGCAGCTCCCGGCCCTGTTGCACGCGGCGCCGGCGGACGAACTCCATGGGCGTCATGCCGGTCTCGCTCACGAAGCGGGCATGGAAGCGTGGCACCGAGAGACCGGCCAGGCGCGCCAGATCCCGGACCTCGAGCGGATGCCCCAGGTGGCGCTCGACGTGTGCGTGGATCGCTGCCAGGGGAAGCGGGCTGCTCTGCATGACTGGCTCGCAACCACCGGCAAGGCTGGCCAGAAGCAAGGCGGCCCCTTGTTCGCTGATGACCGGATCGTCGACCGGGCTGGCTGCGAGCCAACCGACCAGCTGGCTTTGCGCCGGACTCAGGTGCAAGGCCGCGGGTTTCTCCAGTAGCCGCCGGCCGGGCTCCGAGTGATGGCCGAGCCGTTGCTGCAGCCAGTTGTCGTCGGGAATATCCAGAATCAGGCAGCGGCTACCCGAGGCGCTGCCGCAGGCATGGCGCGTTTCGCTCGGGACCACCGCCAACTGTTGCTGCTGGATGCGGCTTCCGCGGCCATCCATCTCGAAATCCAGCTGCCCGCGCAGGCCGAACACCAGCTGGGTGTGCTGGTGGCTGTGGACGATCTGGTCGTGGTTGTAATGGCGCAGTGAGAGGATCGGCGGCATGGGTGAACTCGTCAGCATCTGGATGCGATGTTCGCTCGGCACTCCTCGGAGCGCAATCACCGGCACGCCGATGCTACATGATGACCTTGTCGCGCAGCTTGTCTGCTGCCTGGTTGAGCGCCTGGATCACGCGTTCCTTGTCGAAGTTCTGTACGCCATTGGTGTCCAGGTACATGGAGAAACCCGGCAGTTCGTGCTCGACGAAGCTGGATGTCGCGCCCAGGTCGCGGCGGAAGTCCACCACCTGGTAGATCTGCACCGGGCGGGAAAAGCCCTTGACCGTGATCTGGCCCTTGTCGCGGCACATGATCACGTCCTTGACCAGCGAATAGGTCTCGTGGGAGATGAGGATCTCGCCGGCTTCGGCGGAGCTTTCCAGGCGGCTGGCCAGGTTCACTTCGCGACCGATGATGGTGTAGTCCATGCGCGTATCGGCGCCGAAGTTGCCGACCGTGCAGTAGCCGGTATTGATGCCCATGCGGATTTCCATGGGCTTGGTGATGCCCTGGGCGCGCCACTGCTGGCGCAGCACCTTCATGTGCTTGCGCATGGCGATGGCCATCGAGACGGCCGCCACCGCATCCTTCTTGGCCCCCTGGCTGGTGGGGTCGCCGAAGAACACCATCACGCAGTCCCCGACGAACTTGTCGATGGTGCCGCCGTACTTGAGGGTGATCTTCGACATCTCGTTGAGGTAGTTGTTGAGCAGGTCGGTCAGGGCTTCGGCTTCGAGTTCTTCTGACAGTTCGGTGAAACCCTTGATATCCGAAAAGAACACCGTGAGCTTCTTGCGCTGGGTTTCCAGGCGCACGCTGCGCTTGCCGGAGAAGATCGATTCCCACACCTGCGGCGAGAGGTATTTGGCCAGGTTGCGGGCCAGCCGCGCGGCCTTGGCCTGTTCCGCTTCCACTTCGTGACGCACTTGCGCCAGATGTACGCCCTGCTGGTGCACGTAATAGGCGGTGATGCAGATGTACAGCGTGGTGAACAAAATGCTTACCGCCGAGACCAGCACCGGGGTCGTGCCGCTGAACTGCAGAGGTACCAGCAGGCTGGTCATGCCAATGCCGGCGAGGACCAGCAGCAGTGTCATCAGCCAATGCCGCAGGCTGCCGATCACCAGGGCGCTGAAGCTCAGCGTCAGCAGGAACATCAGGCTGGGCACCAGCGCACCACCGAACAGCACGATGCCCGCACCGGCATTCAAGGCGTCGAGGCAGAGCAGCACTTGTGAAGTCCGCTCCGGGTGCTCACGCTTGAATCGATAGCTCAGGTGATAGGCGAAATGCGGGTAGAGAAGGGTGTACGGCACCATCCACAGGAGTTCGATGGCAAAGTACTGGGTATAAACGCCGGCGGCCAGCGTGGCCGCGCAGGTCAGATAGGCAAGTACCCTGGCGTAGTACTCTCGCAGCGGTCGGGTCGCAAGGCCGTTACGCCGTTCACCGGTCACGGTTGGCATCTATGATGGCTATCCCTGGAAAGGCCTGCGCTCTGGTATGCGCCCGTTGTAAGTTGCTGCGCATCGCCAGTGTAAGTGGGGCGATCATAACAAGTCGCCGAGGTTGCGCCAAACCAGTGATTTGGCCAGGCAGCACCCGAAATGACTCTTGGATACGAGGAAGCAGCGGATGGACATATACATGCAGGCGGCAATCGAAGAGGCGCGGCAGGGGCTGGCTGAAGGCGGCATTCCCATTGGTTCGGTGATCGTCCATCGCGGGAAGATCATCGGGCGTGGGCATAATCGCCGGGTTCAGCAAGGCAGTGCGGTGTTGCACGGCGAGATGGATGCTTTCGAGAATGCCGGGCGGCAATCGGCTGGCGTGTATGCCGAGTCGGTTCTTTACACCACCCTGTCGCCGTGTGCGATGTGCAGCGGCGCCATCCTGCTCTATGGCATTCCCAGGATCGTGATCGGCGAGAACCAGACCTTCCTGGGCGAGGAGAATTTGCTGCGCGAACGCGGGGTGAAGGTCGAAGTGCTGCAGGACCCGGGCTGTGTGGCGATGATGCGGGGTTTTATCGAAAGCAGTCCCGAACTGTGGAACGAAGACATCGGCGAACCATAACCAATGCTCAATGGCGCCAGAAGGCCGGGGTCAATAGCACCAGCACGGTGATGATTTCCAGTCGTCCGAGCAGCATGCCGGCGGAAAGCAGCCATTTCGCGGCATCCGGCAGCGGCGAGAAATTACCCGCCGGGCCGATGACCGAACCCAGGCCGGGGCCGACGTTGCACACTGCCGATGCCGCGCCCGTGAGCGCGGTGAGCGGATCGAGCCCGAGCATCGCCAGGCACAGGGCCAGCACGCCGATGGTCATGGTGAAGAAGAACGAGAAGGTCAGGATGGACCGGACGATTTCCTCATCGAGATTGTGCCCGTTGTATTGCTGGCGGATGACCGCGCGCGGGTGCACGAGCTGTTGCAGGTTGGCGCGCAACAGCGCATAGGCGACCTGGAAGCGGAACATCTTCAAGCCGCCGGAGGTCGAGCCCGAACAGCCGCCGATAAAGGTCAGGTAGAAGAAGACCATCACCGCGAAGCCGCCCCACTGGGTGTAATCATTTACCGCGAAGCCGGTGGTGGTGACCACCGAGACCACGCTGAAGGTCACGATTCGCAGCGAATCGAGCAGGCTGTCGTCATGGTTGATCCAGTACCAGCCGCTGAAGAGCAGGCTGGTGATCGCCAGCAGGATCAGGAAGCCGCGTACCTGCTGATCGCGCAGCAGCGCGCCGTGATTGCCTCGCGCCGTGGCGACATAGAGGGTGAAGGGCAGGCTGCCCAGAATCATGAACACGATAGCCACCCAGTGCGCCGCCGGGCTGAACTTGCCCAGCGAGGCGTCGGAGGTCGAGTAGCCACCGGTCGCCACGGTGGACATGGCGTGATTGATGGCATCGAAGGCACCCATGCCGGCCATTCGGAAAGCCACGTAAGCCGCCAAAGTGAATATCACGTAGATGACGAGCAGGTACTTGCCTGCCATGTGCGAGCGCGGCATGACCTTCTCCGACCAGTCCGAGGATTCGGTCTGGAACAGGCGCATGCCACCCACGCGCAACAGCGGCAGGATCGCCACCGCCATGCCGATAAAGCCGATGCCGCCGAGCCAGTGCAGCAGGGAGCGCCACATGAGCAGGCCGGGAGAGGCGCTGTCCAGGCCGGAGATCACCGTCGCGCCCGTGGTGGTGATGCCTGACATGGTTTCGAAAAAGGCATCGGTGTAGCTGATGTGATGGATCAGCATCATCGGCAGGGCGGCGAAGCAGCACACACTCAGCCAGCTCACCGTGGTCAGGAAATACATGTCGCGCGGGCGCAGATTGGTATTGGCCGGCCTGCCGGGCAGGACCAGGGCGAAGCCACAGCCGAAAGTGATCAGGCTGGCCCAGATGAATGCGTGCAGGTCGTCGGTGCGCTCGAACGCGAGCAGCGCCAGCATCGGCACCACCATGCTGACGGCCAGGGTAATCAGGAAAATGCCGAGAATGAAACCGATGATGCGCAGCGTCGGCAAGGCCATGTGTGTGGAGGGCTCGGCACTATGAGGAAGGCCGACATTCTACCCGTGTGGCAACGGCAGTAAACCGCTGATCGAATGGTTGAAAAAACTTTCGCGGTGCCCTGCCGGGAGGCTTTTCTCGGGCGCATGGCGGTGAATAAAATAGCCGCTCTGGCGCCGGCCCTTTGCCGGCTTTCTGGTGTTCATCATCCATGTCGATCGACAATCCCTGCCTCACGTGCGGTGCCTGCTGCGCGTATTTTCGCGTGTCTTTCTTCTGGGGCGAATGCGCCTCGTCCGGCGGTACGGTACCGGATGGCGCCACCGTGCAGATCAGTCCCTTTCACGTTGCGATGCAGGGCACCGAGGCCAAGCCGGCGCGTTGCGTCGGGCTGATGGGCGATGTGGGCTGCGGCGTGCGCTGCACCCTTTATGAGCAGCGCTCGAGCACATGCCGCGAATTCGAGGCTTCCTGGGTCGACGGCCAGCACAATGCCCACTGCGATGCGGCCCGCGCAGCTCATGGTCTGCCACCGCTGACACCCCCTCTGGCACCGCAGGTATCGCCTGATCGGGTGGCGTGAGGGCGAGGCGATTCCGTGCCTGGTGCCTGGCGGGCTTCGGAGTTGGAGTCATCACCGGTAAGCTGTCTTCCTTATACAGGTCTCGATATCAATCGTCGGGGCTGACAGGTCGTTGAAAAACGACCTGTGAATCTGAATGAGGAGATGGTGGATGGATGCGTTCGACCTGTTGCTCAATCGTGTTTCGGTCACCCGGCTGGTCGATCCGGCGCCGACGGCTGCGCAGCTGGAGCTGATGTTCCGTGCTGCGCTGCGGGCGCCTGATCATGGGCAGTTGCGACCCTGGCGTTTTCTCACCATCGAGGGTGAGGCGCGCGAGCACCTGGGCGAGCTACTGGCCGAAGCCCTGCGCCAGCGCCAGCCGGATGCCTCGGATGAAGTGCTGCACAAGCCGCGCAAGATGCCGCTACGCGCGCCGCTGCTGGTGGCGGTGATTGCCTGCCCGGTAACGCATCCTAAGGTGCCCGAAGTCGAACAACTGCTCGCTGTGGGCTGTGCGGCCCACGGTTTGCTGCTGGCGGCTCATGCGCAGGGGCTGGGCGCGGTGTGGCGCACGGGGGAGTTCGCCTATGACCGGTATGTCGCCGAAGGGCTGGGGCTGTCGGCGGGCGAACAGTTGCTGGGATTTATCTATCTGGGCACGCCGGAAGGCGGCTTGCGCAAGCCGCCGGTGCTGGAGCCGAAGGATTTTGTCAGTCAGTGGAACGGGAAAATTATTCTGTAGGGCCGAACTTGTTCGGCCACAGATGCAAAAGGCCGAAGGAATTCGGCCCTGCAGTCATGCTTGCTCGGGCAGCCTGACTGATTCCGGCGAGGCATTGAGCGGCAGCTTCAGGCTGGCGACAAAGCCGCCCTGGGGGTGATTGCTCAGCAGCAGTTCGCCGCCGTGGCGCTCGGCGGCGCGGCGGGCGATGGCCAGGCCCAGGCCGTGCCCGGCGGTGGTCTGGCCGGGTGCGCGGAAGAAGGGTTCGCTCAGGCGCGTCAAGTGCTCAGCGTCCACGCCGGGGCCGTGATCGCGAATGCTCAGGGTCAGCCAGTCGGCTTCAACCTGGGCGCGCAATTCGATGGGCATGCCTTCAGGGTTGAAGCGCAAGGCATTGCGCAGCAGGTTGTCCAGTGCCCGTTCGAGCATGTCGGGCCAGCCGCGCAGCGGAATGCCGCTCTGCACCTGGCTGTCTATAAGCTGGTTCGGTGCCACGATGCGTGCATTCTCTACCAGTTGCTGGAAGATCGGCTGCAGGCTGACCGCGCTCGCTGCGCCGGGTTCGGCGTCGAGTCGCGCCAGTTCGAGAATTTCGCTGATCAGTGCTTCCAGGCGATCGCATTCCTTGGCCAGGCGTGGCCAGATGACTTCCCGTTCGACCGGGGTAGCGCGTTCGGCAAGGGCCAGGGCGATGCGCAGCCGTGCCAGAGGCGAGCGTAGTTCATGGGAAACGTCGCGCAGCAGTTGTCGCTGGCTGCCGATCAGGCGCTGCAGGCGGGCGCCCATGCGGTTGAAATCCTTGGCCAGCACGCCCAGTTCGTCACGGCGCTTGGCCAGTCGGGCCAGGGAGTTCTGCTGATACGTGGTCTGCCCGAGGTCATGCACCGCGCCGCGCAGGCGATCCAGCGGGCGGGTGATGGAAAGGGTCAGCAGCAGGCTGAAGCCGGTCAGCACGATCAGCGCGATGCCCAGCGCGCTCAGCGGCCAGAACAGACTGTCGCGATGCCAGGCCTGCAGTTCGGCGTTGGGAATGCGGTAGATGAACAGGTAGGTTTCGCCGGAAAGCGGGCTGGTGTAGTCGGTAGTCAGGCGACGCCAGGGCAGGCGGCCGGCCTGGTTTTGCTGGCGGGCCTCGAAGGCGGCGGCGCGTGCCGGAAAGGTGCCGCGTATGACCGGCTGGCCGTTTTCGGCGAGGACCTGGACGTCGATATGAAAGCGATGCCGGTGCCGTTCGAGCATGAATTGCGCGGCGATCGGCCCCTGGCGTTCATAGACCTGAGTCCAGATTTGCGAGAGCTGCTTGACGCCGGGGTGGCGGTTGATGATCCAGGTGTCCTGATTCAGCGCATGCCCCAACAGCATGGCCAGGCCGGCGACCAGGGCAATGGCCAGCCAGAATGTCGCAAGAATGCGCCAGAACAGGGATCGCACCGGGTAGATACTCCAGGTCAGGGGTTGATGAAATTACCATTGGAGCGTCGGGTTATGAAAATCAGGGCCGCGGAAATGCTGGCGCTTTGTAGGCCGGGTTACGCTTCACCAACCCGACGAGCGAATGATCGAACACCACCGAGGTAAGCGCTTTATCTGTCGTGGCTCTGTGGTTGTCTGCAAGCATGCCCGTCGGATTACGCCTTCGGCTAATTCGACCTACGCAAGTTGGAGCTTCGTAGAGTGGAATCGCCGAAGGCGCTTGCTTCTTCCCGTTCTTCAGTTCTTGCTGTCGCGCTCGGCTTTCCACTGCTTGAATTCAGCACGTTCGGCGCGTTTGGCTTCCATTTTCTCGTGCATTTCGTCGAACTGCTTCTGCTGTTCGGGCTTGAGCAGGTCGCGAATCTTCTTGTGGGTTTCCTGCTTGCTGTTCTTCAGTTCATCCTGCATGGCCTTGCGCTCGGCTTCGGGCAGTTTGTCCAGGTAGCGCTGGGTAATGTCGTGGCGGCTCTTCATCTGTTCGCCCATCAGCTTGCGCATGTCGCGCTTCTGTTCCTTGCTGAGGTCGAGTTGCTCGAACATGTGCGGCGCGCGCTTGCCGCCGTGATGGTCATGACCGGCGCCGGGCATCGCCAGGGCGACGGCAGGGAGGGCGGAAGCGAAAGCGAGTGCGATAAGGGTTTTGCGCATCATGAGAACTCTCCTGTGTATGGATGCCGGCCTGTATGCGAGCGGTGTGTCTGCCCTTGACCGGATGAGCTCAGTTTAGGCAGCGCAAGGTCAAGGGCGGTCAGGGCAGGGTAAAGGCTCGGTAAAGCCGCTCAGGAAGCGTAAAGGTAACCGCGGCTGCGCAGGGCGACGATGCGCTGGCGCCCGTCCGGGTGCGGTCCGAGCTTGCGCCGCAGGTTGCTGACATGCATGTCCAGACTGCGGTCGTAGAGGGTCAGTTTGCGCCCGAGGGCCAGTTGCGCCAGCGCCTGTTTGTCCATGGGTTCGCCAGGCTGGCCGAGCAGCGCTTCGAGGATGCGACCCTCGGACAGCGTCAGCGTCACTTCATGTTCACCGACGTTGGCCACGCCGCGCGCCGGGCTGTAGCACAGATCGCCCAGTTCCAGCTGGCTCGGCGTGCTGGCCGGCTGGCTGCGACGCAGGACGGCCCGCAGGCGCGCGGTGAGTTCGCGTGGATCGCAGGGCTTGGCCAGGTAGTCGTCGGCGCCCAGTTCCAGCCCGAGGATGCGATCCAGTGGCTCGCCACGACCGGAGAGCATCAGCACCGGCAGTTCGGGATATTCGCTGCGCAACTGCTTGAGCAGTTCCAGCCCGCTGCCGTCGGGCAGCATCACGTCGAGCACCACCGCGCTGGGCTGGTGCTCGGTCAACGCCACCCTGGCACTTTGGCCGTCATGGCAGGCGTGGGCGACGAAACCTTCCTGGGCCAGCCAGCTGACCAGTAGCTCGCAGAGTTCCTGGTCATCGTCTATCAGCAGCAGTTCGCTCATGCATCCGCTCGTATGGGTTTTCAGTTCAACCATTGCCGGCGGCGACGGCTGCGCGTGGTCAGTACGCCCAGCAGGAACCCCAGCACTCCGACACCGCCGCCAATGGCAAACCATTGCTGCTGCTCGTTCAGCAGTTGCGGCTGCGATTGTGACTGTATCTTCGCCTGTTCCTCATGCAACTGCATGCGCAGGCGTCGGTTTTCCTGACGCAGTTGCGCCAGCTGCATCTGATCGACGTTGATGGCCGGGTCGCGGCTGCCAGGCTCGGCACGCTGCGGTTCGTTTTCGGTCGAGGGCTGTCCTGGTTCGAGCTGAGGCTCGGTGGGAGCGGCAGTTTCTTCCTGGGCATGCAGCAGGGGTGAGGCAAGACACAGAACAAGCAGCAGGGACAGCGAACCTTGGCGCATCGGAACTCCTCTTTCCTTTTCTTTTTATGGGCCGTGGAAAGCCACGGCCTGACAGATACATGACGACCTCAGGTGATACTCAGGGATAAACCTGCTTGAACGGCTTTACGATGACCGGACCATAAACGCCGGCGGCCTTGTAGGGGTCGGCCTCGGCCCATTGCTCGGCGGCCTGCAGCGATTCGAATTCGGCAACCACCAGGCTGCCGGTGAAACCGGCGGCGCCGGGATCATTGCTGTCGATGGCCGGGTGCGGACCGGCCAGAACCAGGCGGCCTTCGCTCTTGAGCTGGTCGAGGCGCGCCAGGTGGGCCGGGCGTGAGGCCAGGCGCTGTTGCAGCGAGTCGGGCAGGTCGGTGGCGATGATGGCGTAGAGCATGGTATCTCCTGTGATCGTTCAGGTTCGATTGTATGTACTGCTGATGGCAGTTGGACAGCGGTGCCCATGATGTGCCGAACATGAGGCTTTTTGCCAATGAAATGGCATGTGCCTGTCTTGTTCGCCTTCAAGCTGGCTTTGCAAATGCGGCTCATGAAGCGCTGATTCGTTCATGGAGAGAGCCACAGGCATGGACTGGCGGCATAATACGGAAACTGTATTTTTGGCGGAACATTATTGAGCCGTTGAGCGCTCAGTGTTTTCGGTGGCGATGTCCGCGTTGCCTGCGAGTGTCAGCGACGGCTACGGCTACGGCTACGGCTACGGCTACGGCTACGGCACGCGCGCAGGCAGTGGTGGTCGAATATTGCCTACCGCCACCTCTCTGGAGAATGAGCACCCGAATGATTGTCGATCTGCATTGCCACAGCACCGCCTCCGATGGTGTTCTGGCGCCTGAGGTACTGGTCGAACGGGCGCATGCGCGCGGGGTCGAGCTGCTCGCGCTGACCGATCACGACACCCTCGAAGGGCTCGATGCGGCCCGTGCCGCTGCCGACTCGCTGGGTATTCGCCTGGTCAACGGGATCGAGCTGTCCTGCTTGTGGAATGGCGCGACCGTTCATATTCTCGGCTATGCCTTCGATCGTGAGGCGAATGCGCTGAAGCAAGCCATTGCCCGCTTGCGTGATGGCCGCTGGCAGCGGGCCGAATCGATTGCCCAGCGCCTGGCGGCCAAGGGCATGCCGGGCGCGCTCGAAGGCGCGCGGGCCGTGCAGCAGGAACTGGGCGACAGTGGCAACGCGCCGGCGCGCCCGCACTTTGCGGAATTTCTGGTGCGTGCCGGGCATGTGCGTGATCATGCCGAGGCGTTTCGCAAATGGCTCGGATCGGGCAAGCTCGGCGATGTGAAGCAGCACTGGCCGAGCCTCGACGAAACGCTGAAGACCTTGCATGAGGCGGGTGCCTGGATCAGTCTGGCACATCCCTGGCAATACGATTTCACCCGCAGCAAGCGGCGTCGGCTGGTGATCGATTTCGTCCAGGGCGGTGGCCATGCGCTGGAAGTGGTCAACGGCATGCAACCGCTGGAACAGGTGGGCGGGCTGTCGATTCTGGCGCGGGAGTTCGGTCTGATGGCCAGTATCGGCAGTGATTTTCATGCGCCTGGGGACTGGTCGGAACTGGGGATGTATCGCGCGTTGCCGGACGATCTGCAGCCCATCTGGAGGCATTTCGATCATGAACCAGACAAGTCTTTTGCCCGCTGAACAGGGAGTCGTCGTGAGCCAGTTCTTTCAGATCCATCCGGAAAATCCCCAGGTCAGGCTGATCAAGCAGGCTGTGGAGATCATTCGCCAGGGCGGCGTGGTGATCTACCCGACCGATTCTTCGTATGCCATCGGCTGCGCCATGGGCAACAAGGCGGGTATCGAGCGCATCCGTCGCCTGCGCCAGCTGGACGACAAGCACAATTTCACCCTGGTCTGCAGCGATCTGTCCCAGCTCGGCCTGTTCGCCAAGGTCGATACGGCAGCTTTCCGCCTGCTCAAGGCGCATCTGCCCGGTCCCTACACCATCATCCTCAGCGCGACCCGTGAAGTGCCGCGCATGCTGCTGCATCCCAAGCGCCGCACCATCGGCCTGCGGGTACCGCAGCTGCCCATTGCCCAGGCCCTGCTCACCGAACTGGGCGAGCCGCTGATGAGCGTCAGCCTGATCCTGCCGGGTGAAACCGAACCGATGAGCGATCCCTATGAAATGCGCGATGTGCTCGAACGTCAGGTGGATCTGATCATCGACGGAGGCTACGGTGGCGCCGAGGCCTCGACCGTCATCAGCCTGGTCGACGGCGATCCCGAAGTGGTGCGTGTCGGGTGCGGCGACCCCGCGCCTTTCTCCTCCTGATATCGCTCCTTTCACTTGCCCTTGCAGATACAACGAAGGAAACCCTTTTGAGCTTCATGGATTCGCAGCGACGTGTGGTTTCGGGGATGCGCCCCAATGGCCGGCTTCACCTGGGCCACTATTACGGCGTATTGAAGAACTGGGTCAGGTTGCAGCATGAGTACCAGTGCTTTTTCTGCATCGTGGATTGGCATGCGCTGACCACCGATGCCACCACGGGCAGTGATATTTCCCGGCATACATATGACATGGCCATCGACTGGCTCGCCGCCGGCGTCAGCCCGAGTTCGGCGACACTGTTCGTCCAGTCCCAGGTGCCCGAGCATGCCGAGTTGCATCTGTTGCTGTCGATGATCTGCCCGCAGGGCTGGCTTGAACGGGTACCGTCCTACAAGGATCAGCAGCTCGATGCGCAGCACCGGGAGCACGCCACTTACGGTTTCCTGGGTTATCCGCTGTTGCAGGCCGCCGATATCCTCGCCTATCGCGCAGGCCTGGTGCCGGTGGGTGCGGACCAGCTGCCGCATATCGAGTTCGCCCGTGATGTAGCCCGGCGCTTCAACCATCTGTACGGTGGTGAAGAGGATTTTCAGGCGAAGGCGGAAGCGGCGGTGCGCAAGCTTGGCAAGAAAAGCTCCAGGCTCTACGCCAGCCTGCGCAAAAGCTATCAGGAACAGGGCGATCTGGAGGCGCTGGAGACGGCCCGCGCGCTGCTCAAGGATCAGCAGACCATCACCATTGGCGACCGCGAACGCCTGTTCGGCTATCTGGAAGGTGAGGGCAAGGTGCTGCTGCCCGAGCCGCAGGCGCTGCTCGGTGATACGCCGAAGCTGTCGGGTCTCGATGGTGGCAAGATGTCCAAGTCCAGCAACAACTCCATTTTCCTGCGCGATACGCCGGTCGAGATCGAAGAAAAGATCAAGCGCATGCCCACCGATCCAGCACGGGTGCATCGCCACGATCCGGGCGAGCCGACCCGTTGTCCGGTGTGGCAGATGCATCTTGTCCATTCAGGCGAGGATGTCTGCCAGTGGGCGGAGCAGGGTTGCCGCAGCGCCGGGATTGGCTGCCTGGAATGCAAGGCGCCGCTGATCGAGGCGATCAGGCTTGAACTCGCGCCTTTGCAGGAGCGCGCGCTGGATTACGAGCAGAACCCGGACCTGGTGCGCAGCATTCTCGCCGAGGGCGCCGAACAAGCCCGTGATGAAGCGCGCGAGACGCTGCTGGTGGTGCGCCAGGCCATGGGGCTGAACTATCGATAGCAACAGTTCGACAGCAGCAACGCCACCATCGCTGTCAGGAGAGAGCATGCAGCAAACCCAGGCCGAGGCCGTCGACACCCTGCCCGGTGAGCAGTTGCGGCTGGCGCTGGTCTACGGCGAGGCGTTCAATGAACTGCCGCAGGATCTCTACATTCCGCCCGATGCCCTCGAGGTGTTTCTCGAAGCCTTCGAGGGGCCGCTGGACCTGCTGCTGTACCTGATCCGCAAGCAGAACATCGACATTCTCGACATTCCCGTGGCGGAGATTACCCGGCAGTACATGGGCTATGTCGAGCTGATGAAAAGCGTGCGCCTGGAGTTGGCCGCCGAGTATCTGGTGATGGCTGCCATGCTGGCCGAGATCAAGTCGCGCATGCTGCTGCCGCGTTCGGTGGAGGTCGAGGAGGATGGGCTCGATCCGCGCGCCGAGCTGATCCGCCGTTTGCAGGAATACGAGCGTTTCAAGGCCGCGTCCGAGGATCTCGATGGGTTGCCGCGTGTCGGTCGCGAACTGCATGTGCCACGCCTGGAAGCCCCCGAGGCGCGGGCGCGCAAGCTGCTGCCCGACGTCAGCCTGGAGGAGTTGCTGGTTTCCATGGCCGAGGTGCTGCGCCGCGCCGACATGTTCGAGAGCCATCAGATCAGCCGTGAAGCGCTCTCCACCCGCGAACGCATGAGCCAGGTGCTGGAGCGCCTCAAGGGTGGCGCGTTCGTGCCCTTCGTCGCATTGTTCAGCGCCGAAGAGGGGCGGGCTGGGGTGGTGGTCACCTTCATTGCGGTGCTGGAGCTGATCAAGGAATCGCTGGTCGAGCTGGTGCAGAACGAGGCTTTTGCGCCGATCCATGTCCGGCTTCGCACCGAATGACGGCAACCGAAGAAGGAGTCAGGCTGTGAATCTTTCCGAACCCAAGGACCTTGCCGCGCTGCTGGAAGCCCTGCTGTTGGCCTCCGGCAAGCCCATGACCATCGAGCGCATGGGCGAACTCTTCGAGGACGCCGAACGCCCCTCGACGGCGCAGTTGCGCAAGGCGCTGGAGGTGCTCGACAAGTCCTGCAAGGGCCGTGCATTCGAGCTCAGGGAAGTCGCCAGCGGCTACCGTCTGCAGGTGCGCGAGCGCTTCTCGCCCTGGGTCGGTCGGCTCTGGGAAGAGCGGCCACAGCGTTATTCGCGGGCGTTGCTGGAAACCCTGGCGCTGATTGCCTATCGCCAGCCGATTACCCGTGGAGAGATCGAGGACGTGCGCGGCGTGGCGGTCAACAGCCAGATCGTCAAGACGCTGCTGGAGCGCGAATGGGTGCGCGTTGTCGGCCATCGCGAGGTGCCGGGGCGACCGGCGATGTTCGCCACCACCCGGCAGTTTCTCGACCACTTCAACCTGAAGAATCTCGATGAGTTGCCGCCGCTGGCGGTGCTGCGCGAGATGGAGCCCGCGCCGTTGCCGCTGGATGAGGACGAGGCGCCGGTACCCGATGGGCTGCAGGCGCGCGCCGACCTTGCCGCACAAATGCAGACGCCAGATGAGAAGCCCAGCTTCCGCAGCCTGCTGATGGAACTGGACAACATGGAAAGTGGCCTGAAGACTGACTTCGACGATTTGCCTGACGAGGCTCAAGCCACAGACCGGGAGTAACGCCATGCACGCGCAGATTCAACAGGTTACCGAGCGTTTGATCGAGCGCAGCCGGCCCACGCGACAGCGCTATCTGGCGATGATGGCCGCGGCGGCCAGCGAAGGGCCGCAGCGCGGCAAGCTGCAATGCGCCAACTTCGCCCACGGCGTGGCCGGTTGTGCCTCTGTGGAAGACAAGCAGCGCCTGCGCCTGATGAACGAGGCCAACGTGGCCATCGTCTCGGCCTACAACGACATGCTCTCGGCGCACCAGCCCTACGAGCACTTTCCCGAAATCATCAAGCAGGCGCTGCGTGAGGTCGGTTCGGTGGGGCAGTTCGCCGGCGGTGTGCCGGCCATGTGCGACGGCGTCACCCAGGGCGAGGCGGGCATGGAGCTGAGCCTTGCCAGCCGCGAAGTGATCGCCATGGCGACGGCCATCGCCCTGTCGCACAACATGTTCGATGCGGCGTTGTACCTGGGCATCTGCGACAAGATCATTCCGGGGCTGATGATCGGCGCCCTGCGCTTCGGCCATCTGCCGGCGGTGTTCGTGCCGGGCGGGCCGATGCCGTCGGGCATTCCCAACAAGCAGAAAGCCGAAGTGCGCCAGCTCTACGCCGAAGGCAAGGCCAGCCGCGATGAGCTGCTGGAATCGGAAATGCTCTCCTATCACAGCCCCGGCACCTGCACCTTCTATGGCACCGCCAACACCAACCAGGTGGTGATGGAAATCATGGGGCTGCACCTGCCAGGCTCTTCGTTCGTCAATCCCTATACGCCGCTGCGCGACGAGCTGACCCGCGAAGCCGCACGGCAGATCACGCGCATGACGGCGCAGGCCGGCAACTATGTGCCGCTGTGCCGGATCGTCGACGAGAAGGCCATCGTCAATGCGGTGGTGGCGCTGAGTGCCACCGGCGGCTCGACCAACCACACGCTGCATATTCCGGCATTCGCCCAGGCGGCGGGCATTCAGCTGACCTGGCGGGACATGGCGGATATCTCGGCGGTCACGCCGCTGCTGGCCAAGGTCTATCCCAATGGCCAGGCTGATGTGAACCATTTCCATGCCGCCGGTGGCGTGCCCTTCATGGTACGCAGCCTGCTGGATGCGGGGCTGCTGCATGAAGACGTGCAGACGGTGGCTGGCCAGGGCCTCAGACGCTACACACAGGAGCCGTTCCTCGACGAGGGCCGGCTGGTCTGGCGTGAAGGGCCGCAGCAGAGCCTCGATGAAGCGATCCTGCGTCCGGTACAGCAGCCTTTCTCAGTGGAAGGCGGATTGCGGGTACTGGAAGGCAACCTGGGGCGCGGCGTGACCAAGATTTCCGCCGTGGCGCCGGAGCATCTGCTGGTCGAGGCGCCGGCACGAGTCTTCAGCGACCAGGGTGAGCTGGCCCAGGCTTTCCAGGCGGGCGAGCTGGAGCGGGATTTCGTCGCGGTGGTGCGCTTTCAGGGGCCGAAGGCCAACGGCATGCCGGAGCTGCACAAGCTGACGCCTTTTCTCGGTGTGCTGCAGGATCGCGGCTACAAGGTGGCGCTGGTCACCGATGGGCGCATGTCCGGTGCGTCGGGCAAGGTGCCGGCGGCGATTCACCTGAGCCCCGAGGCGCTCGATGGCGGCCCGCTGAGCCAGGTGCGCGACGGCGATATCATCCGGGTCGATGGCGTCACGGGGCAGTTGCAGGTGCTGGTCGATCAGGCCGAGTTCGACAGCCGCGAGCGGGTCTTGCCACCCGCTGACCTCGGTATCGGCTGTGGCCGCGAGTTGTTCGGTTTTCTGCGGGCCTCCTTCAGTCCGGCGGAGCAGGGCGCCAGTGTCTTCACAGAAGGGCTGGAGATGCTCAAGTGAAGGTGGCGCTGGTCGGCGATATCGGCGGCACCAACGCCCGCTTCGCCTTGTGGCGTGAGCAGCGCGTGGAATCGGTGGGGGTGCTGTCGACCCTCGACTACGCGCGACCGGAGGACGCCATCCATGCCTATCTAGGCAACATCGGGCTGGACGTCGAAGCCCTCGGGACGGTTTGCCTGGCGTGCGCCGGGCCGGTGACCGGGGATGAGTTCCGCTTCACCAACAATCATTGGCGCTTCAGCCGCAAGGCCTTCAGTGACACCTTCGGCCTTGATGAGCTGCTGCTGATCAACGATTTCACCGCCATGGCGCTGGGTGTGACCCGGCTGGGCGGTGAGGCGCTGGTGAAGGTCTGCGCGGGGCAATCGGACTTCAGCCTGCCGCGTCTGGTGATCGGCCCCGGCACCGGCCTGGGCGTCGCCACCCTGGTGCCTCTGGAGGATGGCAGCTGGCGGGCCTTGCCGAGCGAGGGCGGGCACGCCTGCCTGTCCGTGGGCAGCGCCCGCGAGGCCGCCATCTGGGCGCGCCTGCATGAAAGACTCGGACATGTGAATGCCGAGGCCGTGCTCAGTGGCGGCGGCCTGCTGCAGCTGTATCGAATCAGTTGCGAACTGGATCAACGGGTGCCGGAACTGACTTCGCCCGCTGAAGTGACCGCAGCCGCGCTGGCCGGTGATGCCTATGCGGCTGCGGTGCTGGAACAGTTCTGCGTCTGGCTGGGTCGGATAGCCGGTGACAAGCTGCTCACCACCGGCGCGCGCGGCGGGCTGTATATCGCGGGTGGCGTGGTGCCGCGTTTCGTCGAGTTCTTCCTGAACAGTGGCTTTCGTCAGGGGCTGCGCGACAAGGGCTGCATGAGTCGGTACTTTGACGAGGTGCCTGTCTGGCTGGTGACCGCCGACTATCCGGGCCTGCAAGGCGCGGGCGTCGCGCTGCAGCAGTCGCGGTGTGCGAAGCGACACCGCTGAATCCGGCAAGCGCCACCTGCCCGCGATCCGTCAATTGCTCAGAAGGAAGTCATGCCTGCCATTACCGTTGAAGCCACGACCTTTGCCTTGTTCGGCGCGCTGGGCGATCTGGCGTTGCGCAAGCTGTTCCCGGCGCTCTACCAGCTGGATCGGGCGGGTTTGCTCAATGACGGCACGCGTATCCTGGCGCTCTCCCGCGAGCCGGGCGAACCCTCTGCGTACCTGGAACGCATCACCCAGGCTCTGCGTCGCCACGTTCCTGCGGCGCAGCTGGACGAGCAGGCCCTGGAACGCTTCCAGGCGCGCTTCGCATGCCTGACCATGGATTTTCGCAATGCCGAGGATTATGCGACGCTGGCCGCCAGCGTCTCGCCCGACATGCCGCTGATCGCCTATTTCGCGACGCCCGCGGCGGTCTATGGGGCGATCTGCGAGCATCTTTCCACGGCGGGGATGGCCGGGCAGACCCGGGTGGTGCTGGAAAAACCCATCGGTCATGACCTCGAATCCTCGCGGGTGATCAACGAGGCCGTCGCCCGGCATTTTCCCGAGACGCGCATCTACCGCATCGACCACTACCTCGGCAAGGAAACGGTGCAGAACCTGATCGCACTGCGCTTCGCCAACAGCCTGTTCGAGACGCAGTGGAATCAGCACCATATCTCCCACGTCGAGATCACCGTCGCCGAGACGGTCGGCATCGAGGGGCGCTGGGGCTATTTCGACCAGGCCGGCCAGTTGCGCGACATGATCCAGAACCACCTGCTGCAACTGCTCTGCCTGATCGCCATGGACCCGCCCAGCGACCTCACCGCCGACAGCATTCGCGACGAGAAGGTCAAGGTGCTCAAGGCGCTGGCGCCGATTCCCGTGGAGCGCCTGGGCCAGCAGGTGGTGCGCGGTCAGTATGTGGCCGGCTCTGTGGCGGGCAAGGCCGTGCCCGGCTATCTGGAGGAAGAAAACTCCAACGCCCGGAGCGGTACCGAAACCTTCGTCGCGCTACGCGCCGATATCTGCAACTGGCGCTGGTCCGGCGTGCCTTTCTATCTGCGCACCGGCAAGCGCATGGGGGAGAAGGTTTCGCAGATCGTCATCCACTTCAAGGAGCCGCCGTTCTATATCTTCGCGCCGGAACAGCGCTCGCTGATCAGCAACCGGCTGATCATCCGCCTGCAACCGGATGAAGGCATCTCGCTGCAGGTGATGACCAAGGAGCAGGGCCTCGACAAGGGCATGCACCTGCGCAGCGGCCCCTTGCAGCTCAACTTCTCCGAAACCTACCAAAGCTCGCGAATTCCCGATGCCTATGAGCGCCTGTTGCTGGAAGTGATGCAGGGCAACCAGAATCTCTTCGTGCGCAAGGATGAAGTCGAATACGCCTGGAAATGGTGCGACCAGCTCATCGAAGGCTGGTCGCGCATCGGCGATGCGCCGAAAGCCTATCCCGCCGGCTCCTGGGGGCCGGTGGCATCCATTGCATTGATCACTCGTGACGGAAGGTCCTGGTATGGCGATCTCTGAACTCGAACTGCCCTCCGGCGTGCTGGCGCACAGCCTGACGAGCCCTGAACAACTGGCGCAGACACTGGCCGAACGGGTGGCCGGGGCGCTGGATTACGCGGTTACCACCCACGGCAGCGCCAGTCTGGTGGTGTCCGGCGGGCGCAGCCCGATCGCCTTCTTCGAGGCGTTGTCCGTGCGTGAGCTGGACTGGAAGAAAGTCCAGATCAGCCTGGCGGACGAGCGCTGGGTCGAGGGCGACGATCCTGACAGCAATGAAGGCCTGCTGCGCCGGCATCTGCTGCGCCATGCGGCGGCTGAAGCCGAGTTGCTCGGGCTCTACCAGCCTGCCGAAAGCCTGGAAGAAGCCGCCCGCCTGGCAGGCGGGACGCTGGAGCGGCTCAAGCGGCCCATCGACGTGCTGGTGCTGGGCATGGGCAACGACGGCCATACGGCCTCGCTGTTTCCCGACAGCCCGCTGCTGGTGCAGGGACTCGATGCCGAGGGCACGCAAGCCTGCCTGCCGATGCTGGCCCCGGTGGAGCCCCGGCAACGCATCAGCATGACGTATGCATTGCTGGCATCCGCGCGGGTTCAGTGCCTGTCGATCCAGGGTGAGGAAAAGCTGGAAACCCTGCGTCAGGCCATGCAGGTGGAGCCCGCGCAAATGCCCATCCGTGCATTCCTGCACGCCCCACTGGAAATCTACTGGTGCCCATGACGGCCCCGAGGAACAGCCCATGAACATGGACCAGAAAAATGCCTTGCTGGATATCATCTGCACCGAGGCGCGCATTCTGCCCGTCATCACCATCGGCAGCGAGGCGCAGATTCTGCCGCTGGCCGATGCCCTGGCTGCCGGTGGCCTGAAGACGCTGGAAATCACCCTGCGCTCGGCGCATGGGCTGACCGCCATCCGTCGCCTGCGCGAAGAGCGCCCCGAGCTGTGCATCGGCGCCGGTACGGTGCTCGACAAGCGCATGATGGATGAGGTCGAGGCCGCCGGGGCGCAGTTCATCGTTTCGCCGGGATGCACGGATGAGCTGCTGCAGGCCGGTGTGTATTGCTCGGTGCCGCTGCTGGCCGGGATCAGCAGCGCCTCGGACATCATGCGTGGCTATGGGCTTGGCTATCGCCGTTTCAAGCTGTTTCCCGCTGAGGTATGTGGCGGTGTTGCGGCGCTCAAGGCGTTGGGCGGTCCGTTCAGCGACGTGCGTTTCTGCCCGACCGGCGGCGTCAATGCGGGCAATGCGGCGCAGTATCTGGCGCTGCCCAACGTCATGTGTGTCGGTGGCACCTGGATGATCGATGGCGCTTCGCTGAAGAGCGGCGACTGGGCAGCCATCGAGCGTGCAACAGCCGAAGCGCTGGCGGCGCTGGGCTGAGCTAGGCTGATTTTTTTATTGGCCCGATAGTGCTTGAGTGAGGCAGCGCGTATAGTGCGCGGCCTTTCTATCGGAACTGCCACACCGGGAGGTGCCCAGATGACCGAACACGAAGATTCAACCCCTCATATTGCCCACGGCGAAAAGCTGCAGAAGGTTCTGGCCCGTATCGGCCTGGCTTCTCGGCGCGACGTGGAAAGCTGGATTGCCGCTGGCCGGGTCAAGGTCAACGGCGCTGTCGCGACGCTCGGTCAGCGAGTCGATCTGCACGACGCCATCGCCGTCGACGGGCGTCTGCTCAAGCGCGAAGAAACGGCTGAAGTGGTCCGCCGCGTGCTGATCTACAACAAGCCCGATGGCGAGATCTGTACCCGCGACGACCCGGAAGGTCGCCCGACCGTATTCGACCGGCTGCCGCGCCCGAAGGAAGGCCGCTGGATCAATATCGGGCGCCTCGATATTAACACCACCGGTCTGCTGCTGTTCACCACCGATGGTGAGCTGGCCAACCGCCTGATGCATCCTTCCTACGAGATGGACCGCGAGTACGCGGTGCGGGTGCGTGGCGAGGTCGATGACGAGATGATCGAGCGCCTGAAGACGGGGGTCATGCTCGAAGACGGACCGGCACGCTTTACCGATATCCAGCAGGCGCCGGGTGGTGAAGGTTTCAACCACTGGTATCACTGCGTGGTGATGGAGGGCCGCAACCGCGAAGTGCGCCGTCTGTGGGAGTCCCAGGGGCTGGTGGTCAGCCGTCTGAAGCGGGTGCGCTTTGGTCCGGTGTTCATGACCTCGGACCTGCCGATGGGGCGTTGGCGCGAGATGACCCAGAGCGAAGTCAATATTCTCAGCGAGGAAGTCGGTCTCAAGCCGGTGGCCCTGCCGGAAATGAAGGCCAAGGCGAAAGAGAAGATCGAGCGCATGCAGCGCAAGGCGAGCAAGCCCGTCGGGCGGGGTGAGCGGCGTCCGCGTGTGCTGCGTCCTGCCGAGGGTGGCGCCGCTGAGAAGGGGCGCGAGCCACGTGCCGAGCGGCCCGTGCGCAAGCCGCGTGATACGGATGAGCGCAGCAATCCGAGTCGGGGTACGCCGGTGGCGGAGCGTCCGAATGCGGGCGGTCGAGGTCGCGGCAAGCCTTCGGGACGACCGGGCCCCAAGCGTCCGTAACGTCTGTCGTGAAATAAAAAGAGCGAGCCGGTGACGGTCTCGCTCTTTTTTATGACTGCAGCGCGGCGCTCAGGCTGCGGCGAAACACAGGCGGTTGCGACCGCTGCGCTTGGCTTCATACAGCGCCTGATCGGCGCGTTGCAACAATGCGTGCTGGGACTCGCTCGGGTGGTATGTGGCACAGCCGAGGCTGGCTGACAGCTGTATGGTTTTCTCCCCAATCAGCAATGGCAGCTTCTCGATGGCCAGACGGATGCGCTCGCCGACGCGGGTGGCCGCTTGCGCGTCTGTATTGGCCAGCAGCAGAACGAATTCCTCGCCACCGAAGCGGAAGACCATGTCGATATTGCGCAGCTGTTCCCTGAGCAACAGGGCTACGGCACGCAGGGCCGCATCTCCGGCGTGATGGCCATGGGTATCGTTGAGGTGCTTGAAGTGATCCATGTCCAGCATGATCACCGAGAGTGCCTGGCCGTAGCGCCGCGACATCTCGATTTCCCGGTTCAGAGCCTGTTCAAGCGCCACGCGGTTGCCGGCTCCGGTCAGGGAGTCTTTCAACGAGGCCTGTACGGCGCGCCGGTACAGCAGTGCATTGCAGAGCGGAAAGAGCAGACAGCCGATGGTTTTTTCCAGCTGCTCCAGTGTCGCCTCGGAAAGGGCCGTGCGGCTGTACAGGCTGAGTTCGCCAAGGCTCTCGCCATGATGGGACAGCTGGTAGCTGATGCAGCACGGCTCGACTTCGCCCAGTTGCAGATGGAAATCCGTGCCGGCATGACGGTAGACCAGTGCATCCAGCGGGATCAGGGGGCGGATTTCGCTGAAGAAGAATCCCAACAGCCTGTCCAGTTCCAGGCTGGTCTGCAGGCGTAGCGTAAGGTTGCGCAGCAGATCGGTGAGGCTGGGCGTGCGGACCGATGATTGTCCGAGCGGTCCTGGATTCAGCCGGGTGACGACTGCGGTATTGATATCGATGGCACTATTGTTCTGCTGCGGCAGCATGGTGGAACCCCCGAAACGCAATGGCGTTAATGAGGGCTCTATAGCGAATTCGATGCCAAGTTAACTTTTTCTTTTGTTATCAATAAGTTAGAGATTATGATCGAGCGCTTTGGTGGCTTTTCGCCATTTAGGTGGCAGATCGCTGCCGCTTTGTGCGATCCGCCACCTTGAAGGTGTCATAAAGTCGACGTTTTATGTGTGCGGTGGATTACTGAGCGTTCAGTGCCTGTCCATTGACGCCCTTACTGTCCGGCCCCATGAGATAGAGGTAGACCGGCATGATGTCCGCAGGCAGCGGATTGACCGCCGGATTCTCGCCTGGATAGGCCTTGACGCGCATATCGGTACGCGTTGCGCCTGGGTTGACGCTGTTGCTGCGTACCGTGGTGATATCGTCCAGTTCATCGGCCAGAACCTGCATCAGGCCTTCGAGGGCGAACTTGGACACCGCATAACCGCCCCAGTAGGCGCGGCCTTTTCGCCCTACGCTGCTGGAGGTGAAAACGACCGAAGCGTCGCTGGAGAGTTTGAGCAGCGGTAGCAGCGTGCTGGTAAGCATGAAAGCGGCGTTCACGTTGACCTGCATGACGCGCATGAAGTTTTCACCGGTCAGCTGTTCGATCGGCGTGCGTGGGCCGATGATTCCGGCGTTGTGCAGCAGGCCGTCCAGTCGACCGAACTCGCGCTCGATGGTGGCTGCCAGTTCGTCGTACTGATGTGGCAGGGCGGTTTCCAGATTGAGCGGAATCACCACGGGCTGGGGCCAGCCGACGGCTTCGATCTCGTCATAGACCCTGTTCAGGTTCTCTTCATTCTTGCCCAGCAGCAGCACGGTCGCGCCATGCGCCGCATAGGCCTTTGCAGCGGCTTCACCAATTCCACGGCCCGCGCCGGTCACCATGATGATCCGACCTTCCAGCAGGTTGGGTCGGGCTGAATACTCGAACATCTGAAGCCTCGTACAGTCAGGATGTGGGCAGGTCGCCCATGAATGTTGTTGGAGCCCGTGTGGCAGGGTTAGTGGTTGTCTGCCGCGCGATTGAGTATTGCGCGCAGCTCCAGTGGGTGATCGATGACCAGATCCGCCCCCCACTGGTCCGGGTTGTCCTGGGGGTGAATATAGCCATAGCGCACAGCCGCCGTTCGACTGCCCGCTGCGCGCCCGGATTCTATGTCGCGCAGATCATCGCCCACGAACAGAGTGGTCGAGGGCGCGAGCCTCAACTGGCTGCAGGCCAGTAGCATGGGTTCCGGGTCGGGTTTGCTCTTGCTGACATGATCGGGGCAGACCAGCACCGCAGAGCGAGTACTGAGCCCCAGTTGCTGCATGATGGGCTCGGCAAAGCGCAGGGGCTTGTTGGTCACGACGCCCCAGAGCAGGTCCGCCTCTTCGATGTCGCTCAGCAGCTGTGCCATGCCGTCATACAGCCGGCTTTCAACCGCGCAATGCTCCTGATAGCGCTCCAGAAATTCCAGTCGCAGGGTTTCGAATTCGTCGGACAGTGGGTCGACATCGAACGCGCTGAGCACCATGGCCCGCGCCCCGCCGGAGACGACGTCACGAACCTGCTGATCGGGAATACGCGAAAGCCCGCGGGCCAGACGCATGGCCTGGGCCACGGCGATGAAGTCGGGCGCGGTATCGAGCAGGGTTCCGTCCATGTCGAATAAAACGGCACGAAGGTGCATCAGGCCTCCCGCAGTGTCTGAACCATGTAGTTCACATCGACGTCCGGTGACAGTTTGTAGTCCTTGGTCAGCGGGTTGTAGGTCAGGCCGATGATGTCCTTGACGGCCAGGCCCGCTTCGCGGCTCCAAGCGCCGAGTTCGGAAGGGCGGATGAACTTGCGGTAGTCGTGTGTGCCGCGTGGCAGCATCTTCAGCACATATTCCGCGCCGATGATGGCCAGGGCATAGGCTTTGGGATTGCGGTTGATCGTCGAGAAGAATACCTGGCCACCCGGTTTCACCATCTTGTAGCAGGCGCGGATGATCGACGCCGGGTCTGGGACATGCTCAAGCATCTCCAGGCAGGTCACCACATCGAACTGCCCGGGGCACTCCTGGGCAAGGGCCTCAGCGGTGATCTGTCGATAATCGACTTCCAGGCCCGACTCCAGCAGGTGCAGGCGTGCGACCGAGAGAGGCGCCTCGCCCATGTCTATGCCGGTAACCGTCGCGCCGCGCTGGGCCATGGCTTCACTGAGGATGCCACCGCCACAGCCAACATCCAGCACCTTTTTGCCGGCCAGCGAAATGTGCTCGTCAATCCAGTTCACGCGTAGCGGATTGATTTCGTGCAGGGGCTTGAACTCGCTTTCGCGGTCCCACCAACGGTGTGCGAGCGCTTCGAATTTGGCGATTTCGGCGTGATCGACGTTGCTCATAATCTGTTCCGTATGAAAGCGTGAAGGGGAAGCTTGAGCTGCAAACGCTCATGTTGCCAGCTTCCATCAGACGAAGGGGCTTCGGCGAAGCGTCTTCTGCATGTCAGTTTGTCGCGGTATTGCATGGCGTTATGGGTGTCGCTCAGTGTTTGGCGCCTATCCTGCGTCCCCATTCCTGGGCGGTTGCGATGATGCGTTGTTCGTCCATGCGCAACAATTGGCGATCCCTGAGCAGCTGTTTGCCACCCACCCATAGGTGCCGCACGCAATCCCGCCCGCCTGAGTAGATCAGCTGCGATACGGGATCATAAACGGGCTGCTGGGCGAGGCGGGACAGGTCGAATGCCACCATGTCGGCGAATTTGCCGATTTCCAGCGAGCCGGTGTGATCGTCGAGGCCGAGCGCCCTTGCTCCATTGAGTGTGGCCATGCGCAATGCACGGTGTGCATCCAGTGCCGTGGCCGATCCCGCAACGGCCTTTGCCAGCAGCGCTGCCGTGCGCGTTTCGCCCAGCAGGTCAAGATCGTTGTTGCTGGCGGCGCCGTCCGTACCGATGGCGACGTTGACGCCGGCCTCCCATAACCGCTCGACCGGGCAGAAGCCGCTGGCCAGTTTCAGGTTCGATTCGGGGCAGTGGATGACACTGCAGTTGTGCTCGACCAGCAGGGCCATGTCTTCATCATTTACCTGGGTCATGTGCACTGCCTGAAAGCGAGGCCCCAGAAGTTGCAGGCGAGCGAGGCGGGCCAGCGGGCGTTCCCTTTGTGTACGAATGGCTTCCTGCACCTCATGGGCCGTTTCGTGAACGTGCATCTGAATGCCGGCATCCATCTCTGCTGCGAGTGTGCGGATGCTTTCGAGTTTTCCGTCCGAGAGGGAATAAGGCGCGTGCGGACCAAAGGCTATGCTCAGCCTGGGGTGATGCTTGAGATCGTCGAACATTGCTACGGCCTTGCGCAGCGCTTCGCCGGCATCCCGTGAGTCGGGCGTTGCGCCGTCAAAAATCGTGACGGCTATCTGTGCCCTGACACCGTGCTTGTGAACGAGCTCGCTGACGATTTCAGGGAAGAAATACATGTCGGAAAAACAGGTGACGCCACTTTGTAGCTGTTCGGCGATGGCGAGTTCGCTGCCTGCGCGAACGAAGTGCTCATCGACCCATGTGTTTTCTGCCGGCCAGATGTGCTCGCGTAGCCAGGTCATCAATGGCAGATCATCGGCAAGACCCCGGAACAAGGTCATCGCCGCATGCCCGTGCGCATTCACAAGGCCGGGCGTGAGCAGCATCCCGCTGAGATCGAGGGTTTCCCTGGCAACGTACTTGCCGATTTCCTCGCGAGGAGCAATCAGGGCGATTCGTCCATCGCGGATGCCAAGTGCATGATTCTTCAACACAACACCGGCTGGCTCTACCGGTACCAGCCAGGTAGGTAATAGAAGCAGGTCGAGAGGTTCTGAGGGGGTATGCGACATAGAGGTCATCGGACTGATCGGTATGGCCGCCAGTGTAAAGCCTGCGCAAGGCAGTTTGAAGAAAGCAGGAAAAGCGGTAACGAATAAGCGTTGTGCTATATCAAGAAGCGAAGGCTTCAGCTGCATTTCGCTGCTGGCGGAATAAATCTTCAAAAACTCGTTGACGGCTCGTTCTGTGGGCCTATAATGCGCACCTTCTCCGGCGCAGGCCCTTGGCGAAATCTCTTGTAAATCAAGAAGTTAGCTAAAAATAAGGGCTTGCACGGACGGCAAATTCAAGTAGAATGCGCCGGGCTGACAGGGCGGTGGTTGAGTCCTGTTGGTGCTTCGGTCGGTTCGATCGCAAGCGGTTGAAAGAGGTGGTTGACAGCGGTTTTGAACGCTGTAGAATTCGCCTCCCGCTGACGAGAGACGCTGAGTCGATCGACAGC